>CAIRMO010000121.1 GCA_903879705.1 uncultured Candidatus Competibacteraceae bacterium
AACCACACCGGGTAGAACCACACCGGGTAGGGCGGGTTAGGCGTAGCCGTAACCCGCCTTCAGTGGCACCGGCCAGAACGGCGGATTACGCTTCGCTAATCCGCCCTACTGGGTACCCGCTTGGCGGTGTTGGAGTCAGGCGTAGTGGGGGATATTTATTGCCCCTTGCCTGAAAAGAAAAAACCTATCGAGAAATGGTATAACGCTATTCCGAGGAGTGTTGTCAATGTCCGCACTGGCCAATAAATTTGCAACTTATGAGGACTTGTTTGATCTGCCTGAGTATATCGTCGGGTACTGCATACGTTGGAAGTCTTTGTTTTATGCAATGGCCGCTGGTCACTGGAACAGATTTATCAGCAGGATCAAATCGTGCAGGCGGTTCCTTTTGATGCCATCTCGTTGTCACTGGCTGATTTATGGTGCTGATTGTGCGGGTGGAACAAAACGCCCGCGCCGTGCTAAAACTGGCGCATCGCCGCTATGTGATGGAAGTCGGACGGACCGTGCTGAAAGATCAGGCTGAGGCGCTGCTGGCGAATCCTGCTGAACATCGCCGCGCCTTGCTGTTGTTGCTGCTTACTGCGGTGCTGTGGAGTCTCGGCGGAGTGCTGATTAAATGGGTGAACTGGAATCCAGTGGCTATTGCCGGAACCCGTAGCCTGATTGGCGCAGCCCTGATCTGGATCCTGTTTCGTCGTGAATTGCGGTTTACCTGGACTTTTGATCAGATCGGCGGGGCAGTCGCTTATGCGGGGACGGTGGTGCTATTTGTCATTGCCAATAAGCTGACGACGGCAGCTAATGCGATCCTGCTGCAATATACCGCGCCGATTTATGTGGCTCTATTCAGTCCGTGGTTTCTCGGTGAACGGGCGGATCGTCGTGACTGGATGACCATGCTGGTGATGCTGGGCGGCATGGCGTTGTTCTTTATGGATGAATTGAGCTTTGACGGCTATCTGGGCAATGCGATTGCCTTGATCAGCGGCTTATGTTTTGCTTGGCTAACGCTGTTTTTACGCCGGCAAAAGGACGGTTCTTCACTGCCGTCGCTACTGTTCGGCAACCTGTTGGCGGGCGCGATTGGCCTGCCGTTCATGTTCCAGTCCATGCCGGATTTATCCAGTTGTGTCGGGTTATTGCTGCTCGGTGTGGTGCAACTCGGATTGCCGTATATTCTCTATGCGTTGGCATTGCGCCATGTTCGGGCGGTCGAGGGAATTCTGATTCCAATGATCGAACCGGTGCTGAATCCAGTCTGGGTGTTTCTGATGATGGGGGAACAACCCAGTTATTGGGCCTTGGTGGGCGGCGCGATTATTATTGGCGCGGTGATGTTCCGGGCGCGGCAATAATCGGCTGTTTTTAAATGATTAAAATCACAAATCAGGATGTCATTATGGAACTCACTGTGTTAACTGCTATTTCTCCTATCGACGGCCGGTATGCCGACAAAACGGCTGACTTACGCCCTATTTTCAGTGAATATGGTTTGATTCGTTACCGGGTGCTGGTTGAAGTACACTGGTTGCAGGCGTTGTCCCGCCATTCCGGGATTCCAGAAGTTCCATTGCTGAGCGATCATGCTACCCACATTCTCATGGGGCTGATTGAAAATTTTAGTCTTGCTGATGCGCAACGAGTTAAAAATATCGAGCGCACCACGAATCATGATGTGAAAGCAGTCGAATATCTGCTCAAGGAGAAAATCGCCGGGAATGCCGAACTGGAGGCAGTCAGTGAGTTTATTCATTTCGCCTGCACCTCGGAAGATATTAACAATCTGGCCTATGCGCTGATGCTGCGCGAAGCTCGTACTCAAGCGCTATTACCTTCGCTGGATGAGATTACTGACACGATTGCCCGGTTGGCCCGACAATACGCTGATCAGCCGATGTTGGCCCGCACTCACGGCCAGCCCGCTTCGCCGACGACGCTGGGTAAGGAAATGGCGAATGTGGTTGCCCGGTTAAAGCGGCAGCGAGCGCAATTAGCAACCATGCCATTATTGGGCAAAATGAATGGCGCAGTCGGTAATTACAACGCCCATCTGGCGGCTTATCCTGAAGTGAACTGGGAGGAATTTTCCCGCCAGTTTGTCACTGAAGATTTGGGTTTAGACTGGAATTCCTACACGACTCAGATTGAACCACACGATTACATGGCGGAGTTTTTTCATGGAGTCATGCGAGCTAATACTATCCTGCTGGATTTTTGCCGCGATGTGTGGAGTTATGTCGCGATTGGCTATTTTCGGCAGCGGGTGGTGGCGGGAGAAATTGGCTCCTCGACCATGCCACATAAGGTGAATCCGATTGATTTTGAGAATGCCGAGGGCAATCTGGGTGTGGCTAATGCGCTACTGGATCATCTAGCGACTAAATTGCCGGTGTCGCGCTGGCAACGGGATTTAACCGACTCCACCGTACTGCGGACGCTTGGCGTTGGCTTGGCGCATTCCTTGATCGCGTATCAGTCTGCATTGAAAGGGCTGGGCAAACTGGAAGTGGATACAGTGGCGCTGAATGCTGATTTGGACGCGAATTGGGAAGTACTGGCCGAGTCGGTTCAGACCGTGATGCGCCGTTATGGCCTTGCCCAACCCTATGAGCAACTCAAGGCGCTGACTCGCGGCCAGCGAATAAATCGGGAGACCTTGCGGGCGTTTATCAGTGATCTGGTGATTCCCGATGAGGCTAAACAACGGCTATTGGCGTTGACTCCCGCGGGTTATACCGGCAATGCCGCCGATCAAGCGGGTAAAATCTAAAGCGTGACTGGGGATCAGCGCACTCGTTATTTTTCTATCACAAATCTTCGGAGGCGATGACAATGGCGGACCATGCTCCAGGTTCCATGATTCTCTTGAACGGCTTGGACGATAGCCGGAAGGCCGGGTTGGCCATGCTCGACGGGATGCGGCGCACTTTGTGCCTGTATACGCCGTTGCTACGGCCCGAGTTCTATGACGATCCCGACATTCTCACTGCCATCCGCACCCGGGTCGTGAGTCAGCCCAAACTTCGGTTGCAATTGGTGTTGCCGCCAGCGAGGGAGTGGCGCAGCGCCTGTCCAGGACTACTCCGACTAGCGGATCGGCTGACCAGCGCGCTGATGTTGCGCACCCCGATTCCGGGGGAGTTGCCGGACCGGCCAGAACTTGGCCAAGCGTTTATTATTGTCGATGAGCGGGTACTGTTGCGCTTCATCGATCCGCGCCGGATGTTGGGCGAGTATCAACCGGAACCCGTTGATCGCACGAAGGAACTGCTGGATCTTTTCCGTGAAATTTGGAACCGGTCGCAACCCGATCCTGATCTGGGTCGGCTGGGCATTTAAACGGGCGCAACTCCCCACTGCTCTAGCAGTCGCAGCCGGTTCAGCTCCAGCCATTGCAGTGCGATGATCGGCGCGGCGGAATTGATTCGACCGGAATGCAGCAAGGCCAGCGCCTCAGTGCGGGAAACGACCTGTAGCCGGATGTCCTCGTGTTCAGAAGCAACGCCGCGCACCTCGCTACTGATTGTGGTGGCGTCTACCCGCCCGCAGAACAGCGTAATGCTTTCGGACGTGCCGCCGGGACTGACCAGGTAATGACAAATCGGCAGCAAATCAAGCAATGCACAACCGGCTTCCTCGGTAGTCTCGCGCCGCGCCACTCCCTCGGTCGTTTCGCCGGGATGGTCAATAATCCCGGCGACGATCTCCAGCAGCCAGGGACCGCCCGGAAAGTCGAGCGCCCCGATCCGGAACTGCTCCAGTAAAACTATCTGATCGGTATCAGGATCATAGAGCAATACCGCCACTGCATGGCCGCGCTCCAGACACTCCCGGCTGATCGCCGGACTCCAGCCGCCAGCGAACAGTTCATGGCGCAGCCAGTATTTTTCCAGGTGGAAAAAGCCACGGTAACAGATAGATTTTTCGAGTATCTCAAGCTGATAGTTCATCAGGATTTCCATTTTGACGGGTAGAAAAGCAATGTGTTTTTCACCTGATGTGCGGTAACCGTATCAAAGTGGGCGGTTTCAATCAAAACGAGTAGTCCAAAATGAGTCGATCTGTAGCGGTATTGCCGAACACTATGTCTACATTTGAGATTGATAATTTCGTACCATTGTGCTAGCTTATAAAAAGCTTTTGGAGAATCTATGGAATTGCCCTGAGCTGTGGATGTAAAAAGATGGTTTTTATTGGTATGTCTTTTGCTTCCTAACGAGGTTAGCGCAGCTTCGACCAAAAAGCATTAGCGCAAAGCGAGTTTTGACCATTCTCTAGAGGATAACCCCATGAAAAACAAATCAAAGCTGAATCATTTGGCTTTGTCCGTAACGACATTACTGTTACTGGGCAGCGTGACTGTGCAGGCCCAAGACGCTGGACATACACCAATATCCAGCGACGGTGCCGTTGGAGATATGGCTACCGAACTGGCATCATCAAGCTCAGTTTCACCCCCCTTCAAGGGGACTGGCCGAAACTCCATAGAAAGCGGCGTCTCCATGACTGTGCCTGATATCAGAGCAATGCTGAAATTAAAATCGGTTGACGCTCCAGTGGGTAAGGAAAGTATCATTGGGCCGGATACGCGCATCAGAACCTATACTACTTATTATCCAGCCAGAGCAGTTGCATTGATCACCTTCAGTGGTGGCCGGTGTACCGGATGGTTTATAGGACCCAATACTATAGCGACGGCTGGCCATTGTGTGCATAGCGGCGGCGCTAACGGTAGCTGGTATTCCAGCTACAAGATATATCCGGGCTATGATCAGACGACAGCTCCCTATGGCTCTTGTACAGCCAAATCCCTTAGTTCCGTGACTGGATGGACTCAAAGCGGAAGCGAAAGCTATGATTATGGGGCTATTAAGCTGAACTGCACGGTTGGTAATACTGTCGGCTGGTTCGGCCTTCTTTCGACTCCTAACAGTTTGACTAACTACCCTGCCATTATCAGCGGTTACCCTGGCGACAAGCCTCTGCAACAATGGTGGAGTTCTGACACTGTCCGCGTCACAGAAACCTACCAGCTTTTCTATCCTAACGACACGATTGGCGGGATGAGTGGCAGTCCAGTGTGGTACGACCGGAATGGCCCTTACGCTATGGCTATTCATGCCTATGGCCTCCATGGCTCATCACCGCACAGCGCCTACAACCACGGAACCCGTATCACGCAAGCGGTGTATAACAACTTGGTTGCGTGGAAAAACGCTCCTTAAAGTTGTTGTCTAGACTGGTAAGTTTGATCGCCGAAATATTGGGGCTTGGTCTTTTCCGTAAGGCCAAGCCTTATTTTTTGGAGCAAGTTGATGAAAAATAATAAGCATTTTCCAGTTTATGGCGTCATTTTTATCTTGGCGGGATTATGGTCAGGAGTAGGAATGATGTACAGTTATGGCAGTGATCCGAATCAGTCAGTCAGCAGTGATGATCCAAGCGCAAAAGCCCCGTTTAATATCACCGAGGGTTTGATGGGCCGAATTATGGACATTGACGGTTATCCAGTTCGTGGCGCCCTCATTCAACCCCAGTCTCTTGATGATCCCAGTCCTCCCATCCCGGATATTGCGATTCTGAGCGATAATGATGGTTGGTATCAGTGGCGACTTTTTCCTGGCGCCTATGAAATTTCGGTATTCGCAGAACGCTACCAAACTGCAACCCGACGGATCATAATTAAGGCTGGACAGGTAATAAATGTTGACCTGATTTTAAAACCTGCGCCGTAGAAACTTCCGATGCTGTCTAATAACCTAATTCAACCAAACTCCAGCCGAAACCCCGCTTTTCGCAAATATCCCGCTTCGTTCTCCAAATCAGCGCGGGTGAGCGGATGCCCGGCCAGCCAATCCTCAGGAAAGCGCAATTCCAGTCGTTGCCCATTCACGTTTAACGTCAGCGGAGGCAATGACTGTCGGCTGCGGCTGCGGTGCAGCATGACCGCCAACCGCAACAGCACACCCAAGCGCTGGATCGGCTGCGCCCACTCCTTGGGCAGATGGGCAAAGGCGTCCGGGGGAAATGAACGGCGATGCCGGCGCACCAGCGCCGCCAGCAAAGTCTGATCGCTGCGCGAGAACCCCGGCAGATCGGCGTATTGCAAAAGGTAGGCTCCGTGCTTGTGATAATCCTGATGGGAAAGCACCAAGCCAATTTCATGCAGCCGGGCCGCCCAGTCCAGCACATGCGCACACGCCTCGACTTCCAGATTCCAGGCGGAGAAGGTTTGCTTCAGTAATTCCTGGGCAGTAGCGAGAACCCGCTTCGCTTGCGCATCATCCAATTCATAGCGGTGGGTGACGGTGGCAATGGTGCGGTCGCGCACGTCCTCATGGCGGATGCGGCCCTGCAAATCGTAGATCAACCCTTCGCGCAGCGCCCCGTCGGACACCTCCATGCGGGCGACGCCCAGCGCTCCATAGAGTCCGTGCAATACCGCGAAGCCGCCGGCGAACACCTGGGCGCGGGCGGGTTCCAGTTGCCAGCGAGTAGCAATAGCCGCGGTATTGCCGGTTTCCAGCAATGCGCCGCGCAATCGCCGCAACGCCTCCACGGTGATGCCTTCGCGGCTCCAGCCTTCACGCGCTATTACCTCTTGAATGGCCTTGATCGTACCGGATGCACCGGTGACCACCTGCCAGCCTAAATCCCGGTATTCTTCGCCAACCGGCTCCAGCCGCAGTTGCACCAGCAAGTCGGCCTTGTGCATCCGGGCTTCGGTGAGTCGTCCGTCGTCGAAGCAGGCGCGGCTGACGCTGACGCAGCCCATTTTCAAACTGGTCAGATGCAAGGGTTCAAACTGCTCGCCAATAATTAATTCAGTGCTGCCACCACCAATGTCAACGACCAGCCGCCGCCCCGGAATCGCCGCGACGCTGTGCATGACGCCCAGATAAATCAGCCGCGCTTCTTCCGGGCCGCTAATGACTTCGACGCTGTGGCCCAGCACGGCCTCGGCCCGGGCCAGAAATTCGGTGCTGTTACGCGCCAGCCGCAAGGTATTAGTGCCGACGATGCGCAGTTGCGAAGGCGGAATATGGCGCAGGCGCTGGCCGAACCGCGCCAGGCAATCCAGTGCCCGTTGCTGCGACTCTTCGGACAGGCGGTTGCGGCCATCCAGCCCAGCGGCCAGTTGCACCATCTCTCGCAGTCGATCCAGCACCTGAATGTGGCCGTTGTTGATGCGGGCCACAATCATATGGAAGCTGTTGGAACCCAGGTCAATCGCGGCAGCAATGTCTGACGGCATCGGAATTTCCCGGTCAATCCTGCTTAAGGCTACGCAATTGCCCCGGCGTCAAGGCCCACAGCAACACCCCGCCGCCGGCTTTAACCGGCCCGTTGAACTCGATCAGCGCCATGCCGCCCTTGCGGAAGATCAGCAGCGGTTGCGCAATATCGGCCAGTAACCGGCCCGCCAGCAGACTCAATTGCGGTTCGTGACCGACCACCGCCACCAGACCATTAGTCGGACCTTGGGCCAGCCATGCCACTACCGCTGCCGGCGGATAACCGAAATCCAGTTCAGGCCGCTCCACCATTGGCAGACCGCCAAACACCTGGGCAATAATCTCGGCAGTCTCGCGGGCGCGTAACAGCGGACTGCTGGCCAGCAGGTCAATCTGCTTGATCTGCGAGCGTAGCCGGTTGGCACCTTTACGCATTTTTTTCCGGCCGATCTCGGTCAATGGCCGCTGGGCGTCAAAGCCGCCGCCGACAATGAAAGTTTCCGCCTCTTCAGCAATGCCGTGGCGCACCAATAGCAGTTTCATCTCATTTCCTCGTTGTCGCTCATTCCAGTTTATCACCCGGATTCCGTTTCGCTGCAGGCCGGATTCATCCGCAGTTCGCCGGGAAAATCGCAGGTGAACACGCTGCCTGCACCTAATTGGCTCTCAATCCGCAACTGGCCGCCGTGATTGTTCAAAATATGCTTGACGATGGACAGTCCCAGCCCGGTGCCGCCACTGCTGCGGGAGCGGTCGCGGTTAACCCGATAAAACCGTTCAGTCAGACGCGGCAAGTGGTGCGGCGCAATCCCTTCCCCATTGTCCGCCACGGTCAGATGCAGACCATCATCATCGCCAAACCAGCGCATCTCAATCCGCCCGCCGGCCGGGGTATAGCGCACCGCGTTGAACGCCAGATTGGTAAAGGCGCTGTGCAGTTCCTTCTCGCAGCCCAGCAGCCACAACCTGGAATCGGCGGCGATGTGAATTTGATGCTCCTGATCGCCACTGAGGGCTGTTATGTCTTCCACAATGTCCGCCAGCAACGCCGGCACGTTCACCGGCTTAAGCGGTGGCCGCTCCTTTTGCGATTCCAATCGGGCCAGCAACAGCAAGTCTTCAACGATGTGCAGCATTCGCCCCGACTGTTGCTGCATCCGCCGCAGCGGTTGCTCCCAACCCGCCAGCGCCGGATCGTCGCTGTCCAGCAAAGTTTCCAGATAACCGGCGATCACGGTCAACGGAGTGCGCAATTCATGCGAGACGTTGGCGACAAACTCGCGCCGCATTTGCTCCAGTCGCCGGATTCGGGAAATGTCGGTCGCCAGCAACAGGCGCTGTTTCTTGCCATAGGGCGCGATCCGGGCGCTTAACGCCAGGCTATCGTCGACGGGTGAGGGAAATTCGACGCTGTCGCCATTGCGGCGCTGATTCAAAAACGCCACGAAGTCGGGATGGCGCAACAGATGGGTGATCGGCAGACCAAGGTCCCGACCCGGCGCCAGCCCCAGCAAGGGTTGAGACGCGCCATTGCACCACAGCAGCCGGTCATCCTCGCCGAGCAGAACCGCAGCATCGGGCAAGGCGGCGGCAGCTTGCTGGAACTGTTCCAGCAACCGGCTGAGTTTGCGTTTGCGCTTGCGGCTTTGTCGGCGCAAGCGGGTGATGTGATCCTGAATGCCGTCCCAAACCGGGCCGGTCGGCGGGGGATTAGCGTCCCGGTCGCCGTTTAACCAGCGATCCAGCCGGTTCAAGCGCCACAGTTGCCAAGCCAGCCCGCCTAGCGCGACCACCAGCAGACCGGGTAGCAGGTATCCGGTCATGCCACCGAGCAGCGCCGCGCTCAGGAACAGCAAGGCCAGTCGTCGCCAGAGTAACCACCATGAGCGGGACACGTCAGATCCTCGTTGAAAAACGGTAGCCGGTGCCGCGCACGGTCTGAATCAGCGGGTCATGCCCATGCGGTTCCAGCACCTTGCGCAACCGGCGGATATGCACATCGACGGTTCGCTCCTCGACGTAGACATTGCTGCCCCACACCCGATCCAGCAGTTGCCCCCGGCTGTAGACCCGTTCCGGGTGCCCCATGAAAAATTCCAGCAGCCGGTATTCGGTCGGTGCCATCTCCAGCAAGGTGTCGCCGGCGCTGACCCGGTGACTGCACAGATCGATGGCGAGGCCATTGGCGCGGAGCATCTCCTCTTCGCCCGCCGGCCCGCCGCGCCGCAGTACCGCCCGAATGCGTGCGACCAGTTCGCGGGGCGAAAATGGCTTGGTCATGTAATCATCCGCGCCGCTTTCCAACCCTTGCACCGTATCTTCTTCCTCGGCGCGGGCGGTCAGCATGATGATCGGCACTTCGCGGCTCAGATCGTCCTTCTTCAGCCGGCGGGCATAGTCAATGCCGCTGATGCCGGGCAACATCCAGTCCAGCAACACCAGATCGGGCAGGCGCTCGGCGATGCAGAGCTGGGCCTGCCAGGCGTCGGCAGCTTCCCGCACCGCGTAACCGGCGTTCGCCAGCGCAAACATCACCATCTCCCGGATGGGCTGTTCGTCTTCTACAATTAAAATGCATTTGGCGTTCATAAATCCTCCTGAAGGGGCGCAATCTGTCCCAAACTGCGTTGAGGTTAAGCGCTATGACCGCCTTGTTTAAGGCAATTTGATGACAACATGGTGACAAGGCGGCAGAGATTTTGATGCTGTTCGCTCATTGTTTCCCCACTCAGGAGATTTTCCCCATGAGCGCCCCGAAACACGTCCGCTTGTTGATTCTCGGTTCTGGCCCCGCCGGCTATACCGCCGCCATTTACGCGGCCCGCGCCAATCTAAAACCGCTCCTGATCACCGGTCTGCAAATGGGCGGACAGTTGACCACTACCACCGAGGTCGATAACTGGCCGGGGGATGTGGAAGGGCTGATGGGGCCGGATTTGATGGAGCGGATGCGTAGGCACGCCGAGCGGTTCCATACCGAAATCATTTTTGATCAGATTCATACCGCAAACGTGCAGGAACGCCCGTTCCGGCTGAGCGGCGATTCCGGCGAATATACTTGCGATGCGCTGATCATCTCAACCGGAGCGAGCGCCCAGTATCTCGGCCTGCCCTCGGAGCAGGCTTTTTCGGGCAAGGGCGTCTCCGGCTGTGCGACCTGCGACGGCTTTTTTTACCGGAATCAAAAAGTGGCGGTGGTCGGCGGCGGCAATACCGCGGTTGAAGAAGCGCTGTATCTGGCCAATATCGCCAGTGAAGTCATCGTAGTGCATCGCCGCCAGCAGTTTCGCGCCGAGAAGATCATGGTGGATAAATTGCTGGAACGGGCGAACACCGGCAAGGTGCGCCTGGAGCTGGACAGTGTGCTGGATGAAGTGCTGGGCGATCAGAGCGGTGTGACTGGCATTCGCACCCGCCATGTCAAAACCGGTGCAGCCCGCACCATTGACGTGCAGGGCGTGTTCATCGCCATCGGCCACAAGCCCAATACGGACCTGTTCGCCGGCCAGTTGGAGATGAACAACGGCTATATCAAGGTCAAGGGCGGTAGCGAAGGCGGTGCGACCTCAACCAGTATTCCCGGGGTGTTCGCCGCCGGCGATGTAGCTGATCATGTTTACCGGCAAGCGGTGACCTCCGCCGGCACTGGCTGCATGGCCGCATTGGACGCTGATAAATATCTGGATCAGGCGGGATAGGCTGGCGCGCTGTTACTGTTTCAGCACTAAAAATGGTAGATAACGAGAGGATAACGCGATGGATCTGATTGGATTTCTGTTGATTGGCCTGATTGCCGGCTGGGTGGCGACCACGTTCATGCGCGGCGGCGGCTTGGGACTGGGCGGCAATCTGGTGGTGGGCGTGATTGGCGCTTATGTGGGCGGCTTTCTGTTTCGACTGATCGGTTTTGCCGCCGTGGGTCTGATCGGCCACCTCATCACCGCTGTTGTTGGCGCGATCGTGCTGTTGTATGTGGTGCGAGTCTTGAAGAAGGCTTAACGCTGACTCATGGATGCGCTCTGGCTGGGGTTGGCGTTTGGATTAGGCTTGCTGTGCCGGCATTTTGGCCTGCCGGCGCTGGTCGGCTATCTGGCGGCGGGATTTGTGCTGAACGGTCTCGGCCAGCAGGGCGGTGAAGCACTGGAGCAGATCGCCCATGCCGGCGTTTTGCTGCTGCTGTTCAGCGTGGGCCTCAAGTTGCGCTTCAAGAGTCTGGCCGGGCCGGAAGTGTGGGCCGGGGGCGGACTGCATCTAGCGATCAGCGCGGTGTTGCTGGGGTTGTTGTTCTGCGCGATCCCCGGATTGTCAGAGGGGCAGGCATTCATGCTGGCGGCGACCTTGGGTTTTTCCAGTACGGTGCTGGCGGCCAAGGCGTTGGAAGAAAAAGCGGAATTGCGCGCTTTTCATGGCCGGCTGGCGATTGGCATTCTGATTATTCAGGATTTGGCGGCGCTGGCGCTGATGGCGCTAGTGGGAGTCGGAGCGCCGTCGCCGTGGGCATTGCTGATTTTAGGCCTGCCGTTGCTGCGGCCCTTGGCGGCGAAGTTGTTGGACTGGAGCGGCCACGATGAATTGCTGGTGCTGTTCGGCCTGGCGCTGGCGCTGACCGTCGGCGGATTGGGTTTCGAGCATCTGGGCCTGAGTCCGGAACTGGGCGCGTTGGTGCTGGGCGCATTGCTGGCCGGTCATCCTAAAGCGGTCGAACTGGCAAAATCGTTGTGGTCACTCAAGGAAGTTTTACTGGTCGGGTTTTTTCTGCAAATCGGTCTGCTGGGCTGGCCGAGTCTGGCGGCTTTGGGCGGGGCGACGCTGCTGGCGCTGCTGTTGCCGCTCAAAGCCGGGCTATTTTTCCTGATTCTGGTCGCGTTCCGGTTGCGCGCCCGCACCGCCTTTCTGACCGCGCTGGCGCTGGCCAGTTACAGCGAATTTGCCCTGATTGTGGTGAAATTCATGGTCGGCAACGGCCAGTTATCCGCCGACTGGCTGGTATTGCTGGCGATCACCGTGGCGTTGTCGTTCGTGATCGCCGCGCCGTTCAACCGGTTTGCCCATACCCTGTATGAACGATTCGAGGGGCGGCTGGCTGGTTTTGAAGGTCCCGAACATCATCCCGACGAACAACCCGTGTCGCTGGGCAGCACCCAGATTCTGATTCTCGGTATGGGCCACGCCGGGACAGCCGCTTACGATTTTCTCAAAAAGCGCCAGAACGTGCCGGCGAATCACAAGGTGCTGATGGTGTCGGGCATTGATTCCGATTTGGGCAAGGTGGAGCGGCATCTTCACGAAGGGCGACGAGTGGTGTATGCCGATGCCGAAGACCCCGGTTTTTGGCACCGGATCAAGTTGGACGGTTTAAAAGCCGTGATTCTGGCCATGCCGGATCCGGAGGCCAAACGGATTGCCAGTCGGCAGTTGCGTCGACATGGATTTCGGGGCTTGATCAGTGCAATCAGCACTCATCCTGAAGAGGCGGCGGCGCTGAAGGCCGCAGGCGCAGATATGACTTTCCTGGCATTCAACGAAGTTGGCGTCGGTTTGGCCGAACATGTCTGGGAAGCGTTGGAGAAATTAAAGGTTAAAGGTGCTGCATGAATGAAAAGGTTGAGAAAAGCGATGCCGAATGGCGTTTGCAGTTGACCCCGGAGCAATACCGGATTTGCCGTCAGAAGGGCACTGAACCTGCATTCACTGGCAAATATTACGATTGCCATGAACCCGGCGTCTATCGCTGCGCCTGTTGCGGGATTCCGCTGTTCGATGCCGACGCCAAGTTCAATTCAGGCAGTGGCTGGCCGAGTTTTTGGGAACCTAAGCAGGCCGAGCGTGTGGCTACTGCAGAGGATCGAAGCGGGTTTATGCGCCGGACTGAAGTGTTGTGCGCCGATTGCGGATCGCATCTGGGTCATGTTTTCGGAGATGGTCCAGCGCCAACCGGCTTGCGCTATTGCATTAACTCAGCGGCGTTGAAGCTCGACAAGACATAATAATGTCTCACAAGGCCCGGACTCGATTGGAGTCCGGGCGTGGCAGCAGGTACGTTTGATCATCGCTCAATCACTCAATCACTCAATCACTCAATCACTCCGTCGTGGGTATGGCTTGCAATTCCTGGTGAATCGCTTCAGCCCGGGAACGCACCTGTTCATCAGAATCATGCAAGGTCGTCGCTGCTGCCTCTGCGGCGGATTCATTTCCTAAAGACGCCAATGATTCCAGCGCCGCCATTCTCACTTCGGGGTTGGGATCACGCAACTTATCCTTGATGATTTCCACGCCTTGCGGATTTTTAGCTAAATTTTCCATCGCCATTTGCCGGATATCGATATTGCTGTCACTGGCCGCTTCGCTCAAAACATCGACTGCTTTTTCGCCCGTCAATTGCGAAAGCAAATCCAGCGCGGTTCGGCGCACATCGACGTTTTCACTGCGGGCATCGCGTCGCAACAGATCCAGTGCCGTTGCATCGCCGCGTTGGAAAAGCTCCCGGTAGGCCAGTTCCCGAATCAGGGGTTCCTCATCCTGAATCGCGCTGTACAGCTTATCCTTCAAATCCGGGGCATCGGCGTTAATCGCCTGATCCAGTTGTGAAAGACGGTCTGGAGCCTGGGAATCGCTACTCTCGGCTTCCCCTTCAGGTTGTGGAAGAGACTCCAGGGTTTCGGAATCACTGCCCTCAGTTGCAATCTCCGGTGATGAAAGAGACTCTGTGGTTTCTGAATTGCCGTTCCCGGATTCCATACTCTCGGCTCCCTTCTCAAGTTCTGTTAAAGATTCAGGGGCCTCGGAATTGCCGTTCCCGGACTCTATTGCTGGCGCTGCCTCCACTGCTTTTGGCAATGCAGCACTGCTGGGGGGTGAATCCAGAAACAGGAGGATGCCGGGTACCTTGGCCCCGTTAGCAGATTGCTTATCGAGAATGAAATAGCTTTTTCCCGCGAGCAGTTTTTGCAAACCTTCCGAGAGCGGCAATTTCACAAATGCAACGCTCACTACCTCGGGAAAGGCCGGCAAGCTACGCACCTCCAGTCCGGTTCGTGCGATAACCTCGGCGAAAACCTGGTCCAGCGGTGCCTGGTTTGCAGTAACGCTTAACAGCGACTGATTCCAGTCAATCTGGTAAGCCGGCTGTTCCGCCCATCCAGAGTCGCTAAAGAAAGCCATTAATGGCACAAGAAAAAGAACGGCCCTAAGCCGCTGTTTACCGGCAGACACCGTAGGGATGAAACGGGGAGCGTCAACAGAGCCAGGAGTCATGTGCAATGCTTCCATTAGCGATAAAAATGAAGGATGCTTATATTTTACATGAAAACCTAATGGTTAATCCGACTCTGACCGTTAGCGTCAGGAGGCGTTCATGGCTGACCTGCTGATTTCAGCGCGCAATCTGCTAGTGGACGTGAACCGCCCGGCGAACACGCTGGCGGCTTCAACGATCGCGTCCAGTGAAGATCCGCTCCCGGGCCTCATTGGGAACGCCAAGACGACCGGTAGCCAACCGGCGCAGTTATCGACCTTGGGTGGGTTCAAGAATGCGCTGGCGGAATTTCGGAATGCGGCGGCGACACTGGCTGCGTTGGCCAAGATTCTGGCCCTTAAGCCGCTGTTCACCGATGCGTTGCCGGAGGCCGTCAGCCCGGAGGCCGCTGCCGCTCAAACGGTGGACGCTGCGAGTCTCTTTGCCGCTACCCGTAAACCAGCGCCAGGCAGCGATCAGAACCCGGTAACCCGTCCGGCGTTGCCATTGAATGACGGCAGCCTTCTCGACGCTGATTTGCCGCAAGCGCGTCTGCCAGCCAGTTCACCTACTGGAGCAACGGTCAGCCCGCCGGCAACTCCATCCCGGTCTGCCGTGGTTCTGACCCAGGCGATTCAAACCTTCGTCGCTGCGCATAACCGGCTGATCGTGGTTCTGACCCCGCTCGCCGATCCGGGCACCGCGCCGGCCCTTGAATCGCCCGCTGGCGCTGAAGAAATCCCGGAACCTGGTCAGTTCCCCCGTGTGCCTGTTGCCCAGACCGGAGTGACCCAGCGTCTTGCCAGCACCGCCAGCGAGTTTCAGCCATCCTCATTGCAATCCCTCCGCGTTGCCGGTCAACCCTCATCCAGCCGCGTTGGGGAAGCGCTTGCCAACGCGGGCAATCCCATCGCGTTCCCGCTTACGGCAACCTTGTCGCCAGAGATTTTGCCTGTTGGAAAGCCATCGCCCGCCACCACGGCGGGAGAGATGCTGAAATTCACCCGTGATCCAACGGCCCCCAAACCGACTACCGCGCAACCCGGCGGCAATGGCGGACTCCCCAATAACATTGTCCCTGCCGATCTGGGCAAGCGGGCCCAGCGGCTGCTCGACACGCTGACGGTGGTTACCACCCCCAAACCGACTACCGCGCAACCCGGCGGCAATGGCGGACTTCCCAATAACATTGTCCTTCCCGATCTGGGCAAGCAGGCCCAGCGGCTGCTCGACACGCTGACGGGGGTCACTGCCCCCAAACCGACTACCGCGCAACCCGGCGGCAATGGCGGACTTCCCAATAACATTGTCCCCGCCGATCTGGGCAAGCAGGCCCGGCGGCTGCTCGACACGCTGACGGCGGTCACCGCACGGTTGCCCGGTCTGCAAGCGGTGGGTCTGACCTCGGGTCAGGATGGCGAATTGCGGTTGGACGCTGGCCGGCTACAGGCGGCAATCGTGGTGCAACCGCGAACAATCGCCAAGCTGTTCAGCACGATCGACTTTAATCCTGATCAGGCGCAATCGTCGTCGCCGGCCCTATCGTCGCGGCCATCGGGAGCGGCAACCGCGGCCTCGCCATTGGCAACGCTGAACGCCGCCTTAACTGACTTTCAGGAGAAAACACGGATTGTGACCGGTTTAGCTCGTTTGTTGACTCATCCGACGCCGGTAGCGGAGCGCTCATCAGATCTCGCGCCAGCCGCGCCGCTGCTCAAAACGACTTCCGGCGAAGTTGCGCCAGCCATGACACGAACCGCGCCGCCGGTCAGCATGGCCGGTTTAGCGCGGGTAAAACCGGAGAGCAGCGCCCCGGCTATCGAGACCCTGTATCTGAACCAGAAAGAAACCCTGCTTTCCACCGCGTTATTGCGGTCTGGCGACCGGTTGGCACCGATGACGCTCCAGTTCCAGGCGGGCCGGTTTGACGCGCTTACCCAGCGCTTCCTGGCCGAGCCTCAGCAGTCGCCGGTCGATGTGGCCCTGAGCGACGCTAACGACACCTTGCCTGGACTACGCGATGCGATTCAGGCCCGCAATCCCGATCTCGGCGCGGCCGTGGTTAAGGATAACGCTGGCTATCGGCTGGCCATGCGCTTGCCCGGCGAAACCCTGGCGCACAGCATCGCGGTCACCATCAGCAAAGCGGCAAATTCCCCCACGGCCAGTGAGGGGCAACCACTGGGCTTCACCGTACAGCGCGATGCCGACGCGGTGCGAAATGCGGTGCAATCCTTGGTCGGTGCCTATAACCGCCTGAATAGCGCTGCGGGTTCCCTGAGCGGTGATCTTCAGGCGCAGGCGCTGGCCGGGCCGTTGCAGCAATCACTGGCGGGGACAGTGGCGAATCCGGGGCGGGGTCGGGCGCTAGCCCAGGCAGGCGTGATTGTGCAACGTGATGGTTCGCTGCTGATCGAGCCGGTTCGGTTGTCTGCCGCAGCGACAACCCATCCAAAGGAGGTGTTGAACCTGTTCGCCGATCACGAGGGTGGAGAGGAGGACGAGAGTGGATCGGTGGCGGGGCTGACGGATTCTTTCGCCGACGGGTTATCCGAAATCCGCGACACTAAAGAGCCTTGGGATTCTCAACTGGATGATCAGTCCCTGGAAGCGGCGCTGAATCCGGACGGCGGTCAAGGATCAGAAGGCTGGCGTAATGCGGCTGAAATCCGCTATCGCATCCGTCTCGAAACAGTGAATCGTTTGACGCAGCGGTTATTTTCCACCGAGTTGTGGCTCAGGCAGGAACTGGAACGGTTATCGGGTTCACCGACCAGCGCTGGAGTCATTGGCATCATTCCCTGAAGTGAACCCCGCCTTAAAGCCGGCTGGAGTGCGCGCATTCTTCGCCGCGCACTCGATGCTCCAGCGCCGGAAATTGCTGCCGAATGTCTTCCAGAAACGTCCGATCCAGGTTTGCCAGCACGATCCCCGGTCCCCACATCAGCCGATCGATAATCAGCCCCCACGGATCGATCAGCAGGCTGTCGCCGAAGGTTTCCCGGCCATTGGTGTGTTGCCCGCCTTGACCGGCAGCGATCACATAGCATTGGTTTTCAATGGCGCGGGCGCGGAGCAGGATTTCCCAGTGCGCGGCCCCGGTCGTGGCGGTAAAGGCGGCCGGCAACGCCATGATCTCCATTCCCTGATCCGCCATCGCCCGAAACTGCTCAGGGAAACGCAGGTCGTAGCACACCGCCAGCCCCAACCGCCCAAACGGGGTATCGGCAACCACATAGCGATCTCCTGGCTCGATGGTGGCCGATTCGGCATAGCGTTCCCGACTGCCGATCATCTGCACGTCAAACAGATGGACCTTGTCGTAACGGGCGACCTGCCGGCCCTGATCGTCGAACAGCAGACAGGCGGCCCGTACCCGGTCGCCATCATTGCATCGCAGCGCGACGGTTCCGCCGACCAGCCACAGCCGGTGTCGGTGAGCCTGCTCAGCGAGAAAATCCTGAATTTGCCCAGTGCCTTCGGTTTCCTGCACCGCCAGCTTGTCGGTTTCCCGCCGACCCATCAGCGCGAAATTTTCCGGCAGCACCGCTAATCGTGCGCCCCGGTTGGCGGCCTGGTTCAACAGATCGGCAGCCTCGGCCAGATTCCCGGCGACGCTGTGGCCGGATACCATTTGAATTGCAGCCATGATGGACATGGAAAGCACCTCGTTCAATGATCGCCCGCGAACTCCCGAACCGGCACAGCGGGAATCGCCGTGAAGGGCAGATAGCACCAGCACCGCGCAGCCGTAGTGCCCGTCGCGGCGGATCGCGCCCGGCGGCGGTCGGTTCACATCAGCACCACGTCATACTGCTCGCGGGTGTAGAGGGTTTCGGCCTGGAATTTAATCGGGATGCCGATGAAGGCTTCCAGTTGCGCCACACTGGTTGATTCGTGATCCAGCATGGCATCGACCACATCGGGCGCGGCCAGCACCACGAACTGGCGTGGTGAGTACTGGCGGGTTTCGCGCAATAATTCGCGGAAAATTTCGTAACACATCGTTTCGGCGGTCTTAATCGTACCGCGCCCATCGCAGACCGGACACGGTTCGCACAGCACCTGTTCCAGACTTTCGCGGGTGCGTTTGCGGGTCATTTCCACCAGCCCCAGCGACGATACCTGGGAAATATGGCTTCTGGCCCGATCCTTTTCCAGATGCTTTTCCAGTCCTTTCAACACGGCCTGGCGGTGTTCCTCGCTGGCCATGTCAATGAAATCGAGGATAATGATCCCGCCCAGATTGCGTAGCCGCAGTTGCCGGGCAATGGCGGCGGCGGCCTCCAGATTAGTCTTGAAGATGGTCTCTTCGAGATTCCGATGGCCGACATATGCGCCGGTATTGACGTCAATCGTGGTCATTGCCTCGGTTTGATCGACCACCAGATAGCCGCCGGATTTGAGCGGCACCTTTTTACCCAGCGCCCGCTGAATCTCGTCCTCGATGCCGTACAGCTCGAAAATGGGCCGCTCGCCGGGATAGTGTTCCAGCCGTGGAGCCATATCGGGGACAAATTGATCGGCGAATCGCAACATCCGCTGGCAGGTCTCGCGGGAATCAATGCGGACCTTTTCCACACTGTCGCCGACGAAATCACGCAACACCCGCAGCACCAGCGGCAGATCTTCGTACAGCACGCCGATGCCGGAGGTCTGACCGATCCGCTCGCGGATCGAACTCCACAGCCGTTGCAGAAACTGCATATCGATGTGCAATGCCTCCGGCTTGGCGCCTTCGGCGGCAGTACGAACGATGTAGCCACCGCCCAATTCGATCCGGAAGGCGTTAACCACCTCTTTCAACCGTTGCCGTTCACGCTCGCCGTCAATCTTGACGGACACCCCGACCATGTCGGCATCAGCCAGAAACACCAGAAAGCGGGAGGGCAGGGTGATATGGGTGGTCAGCCGTGCGCCTTTGGTGCCAATCGGGTCCTTGATCACTTGCACCATCAGTTCCTGACCTTCGCGCACCAAGTCAGTGATGGCCGTTTCGGTCCGGTCGCCGGTAGCGGTATTAGTGTCAGGCGAAGTTTCCTGGCGGATGTCGGAAACATGCAGAAATGCGGCCCGCTCCAGCCCGATATCCACGAACGCCGCTTCCATGCCGGGCAACACCCGACAGGCGCGACCTTGGTAGATATTGCCGACCAGACCGCGCTTGCCGGTTCGTTCGATAAGAATTTCCTGCAGGACGCCGTTCTCAACCACGGCGACCCGGGTTTCGCGGGGGGTGACATTAATCAGGATGTCATCGCCAGTACCGCCTTCAGTGCGGGTAACCATACGATTCAGTTCCGGTTAGAAAAGGTGAAGGCCGAACTCCCGCAGCAGTTCGGCGGTTTCAAACAGCGGCAGGCCCATGACTCCAGAGTAGCTGCCGCGCAATTCGGTGATAAAGGTTGCTGCCCGGCCCTGAATGCCATAACCGCCAGCCTTGTCGCCCGGTTCGCCAGTTTCCCAGTAAGCACTGCATTCGTCCGGGGACAGTTCACGAAAGCGGACCCGGCTTTCTTGCACTTTGACCGTGACTTGCACCGAGGTTGCCAGGGCTACCGCCGTCAAGACCTGATGTTCCCGCCCGGACAGCCGGGCCAGCATCGCCAAACCATCGGCCCGGTCGCGGGGCTTGCCAAGTATTGCGCCTTCGACCACGACCACGGTATCCGCGCCCAGCACCGGATGGCGCTGACCGGGATTCAGGGTTTGCCAGCCGGTCTGCGCCTTGGCCCGCGCCAGCCGGACGACGTAATCATGGGGATTTTCACCGGGGAGCGCTGTTTCATCCACCACCACCTGGAGCAGGCAAAAGGTAATACCGATCTGGCGCAGTAATTCGCGGCGGCGGGGCGAGGCGGAGGCGAGATAAATCTGGAAGGTCGCCATGTCAGGCACGGTGATAGGGATGGTGATGCAACAGGCTCCAGGCCCGGTAAAGTTGTTCGGCCACCATGACCCGCACCAGCGGATGCGGCAAGGTCAGCCGTGACAGGGACCAGAGTTGGGCAGCGCGGGTACGGCAGGCCGGGTCCAGACCATCCGGGCCACCGATCAGCAGACTGACATCGCCACCCTCCCGCAACCAGATCGACAACTGCTCGGCCAATTCCGCGGTGTCCCATTGCTGACCGCGTTCGTCCAAAGCGATCAGGCGGGAATGGGGCGGAACCGCCGCCAGCAGTCGTTCACCTTCAGTGCGGACGATGCGGGCCAGATCAGGATTCCCGCTGCGTGGACCGGCGGGAATCTCCATCAGGTTTAGCGCACAGTCCCGGGTGAGCCGCCCGGCATAATCGGCATAACCCGCCTTGACCCAATCCGGCATCCGGGTTCCGACCGCCAGCAGGTGGATTTTCACCCGATGGCAAGGCGCAGCGCCTGACTGGAATCCGTCGCCCACAGCTTTTCCAGATTATAGAAATCGCGGGTCTGGGGCAGCATGACGTGAACCACGATGTCCACCAGATCGACCAGCACCCACTCGGCCTCCTGTTGCCCTTCAACCCCAAGTGGGCGAATCCCGGCGGTGGCGCATTTTTCAACGACTTTGTCGGCCAAGGCTCTGACTTGGCGGGTCGAACTGCCGCTGGCGATAATCATCAGATCGGTAAAGCTGGCGATGCGGCGCACATCCAGCACTTTGATATCCTGGGCTTTGACTTCTTCCAGGGCGTTTAGAACGAGGGTCTGCAAGGTTTCAAGCTGCATAGAGTCCGGTTGATCCGCATGGGAAAGGTTAATGGTCGGTATTTTCAGAAAGGCTTTTTCCGTAGACCCGCATTATCGGTAGAGCGCCTGGTCACTGATACAGGCTAAGGCAAGGCGCAATAATATAGTGTCTGGACGGAAACTTCGGAACCACACCGGGTAGAACCACACCGGGTAGGGCGGGTTAGGCGTAGCCGTAACCCGCCTTCAGTGGCACCGGCCAGAACGGCGGATTACGCTTCGCTAATCCGCCCTACTTGTACCCGCTGGGCGGTGTTGGAGTCAGGCGTAGTGGGGGATATTTATTGCCCCTTGCCTAAGACCGCTTCCGACAGTAAATAACGGGGCGATGGTCCCCGCGCCAACGGCATGATCACAATATGTGCCAGCCCCAGCAATTCCTGCCAACGATGCCCGGTGTGCAATTCCCGGAGGGCGTCGGTGCCGACGATTCAGACAGAGCGGCGTCTCTTCGCCGAAATCTTCGCGCACCGACACCAGGGTCCATCATGCAGGACAAACCCTCTCGGCGTTCGCCTTGATCAGCGGGGCGTTGCTGCTCCGACCAGCCCTCGATCTGCTTGCGTCTTGAGCGTCACCATGCCCGCTGAGCGTTGCCAAAAACCGGCGAACAGCAGCGCGATCAGCGCCAAGCCCAGCAGCGCCGCGGGTTCCGGGGTTCCGCCGCCGGTGAATGCGCCCCCGCTACTGCCGGTGAGTGACGTTGCCGGTTCACCATAGGCCAGCGCCGTCGTCCCCTTCACCTGCGCGACCGGTACCGGCAAGGTCGGAGTTGATACCGCCGGATTGGGGTTGACAATCTGCTCCGATACCGCAACGAACGCTGTCCACGGCGTCACCAGGCTGAAATTCAAGCCCAAGTCGGTGATCCGCTGTTTGAGGGCGTCGCTGTTGACCGCGTCGCTGCCCGGCTGATGAGCGCCGGTTGTCAGTTGATACTGGAGATCGCTGATCAGGGAGCGCGCCCACAAAATCGGCACTGCTTCGCCCTCAGTGCTGGTTTCCGGCAAGTCGATTTGCAACGGCAAGGTCGCCGGGCGACCCTGCACCAGACCTCGGACGATAATTTCATGGCGACCGGGACGGCCATACCGACCCTGAAGGCGCAGCGATTGGCCGGCGAACAGATCGGGAACCCGCTCAGGACTGGGATCGCTGACCTCTATCCCGCCCCAATCGATCTGAATATCGGTCAACACCGGCGATTGCAGCCGCTCGGCCAGTTCACCCGCCACCTTTTCCTGATCTTCAGTCGGGTCCATGTAACGGGTGAACCCGCGTCCGACCCGTCCCATTTCACTGAGCAGATAGCGGTTGACACCGGTCCCCACGCCAAAGGCATACAGCCTGGCCGCGCCCAGACTGGCCTTGAGCAGCGTCAGAATTTCGGCTTCGTTGCCGATGTAGCCGTCGGTCAGAAAGGTGACGAGACGCAACGCGCCCGCGGGAACCGGGGGAATCAGTGCCTGACGGATACCGATACTCATCTCGGTGCCGCCTTCGCCATTCAGCCCATCGGTGTAGCGCAGGCCAGCCTGAATATTCTGCGGCGTTGCCGGCAGCGGTTGAGTGGAGAACTCGGTGGCGGCGTCGCTGAAGCGAATGATGCGGAAACTGTCGGTGGGCCGCAGCCGCCGCAGCGCCGCCCGCATAAAGGCTTTGCTGGCTTCGATCGGCAGGCCATTCATCGACCCGGAGCAGTCCAGCACGAACACCATTTCGCGGGGGGTGATGTCGGCTTCGGCGGGAACCCGGGGCGGCTCCAGCAGCAGGCTGAAAAAGCCGCCGCGCTGATCGCGGTACGCCAGCAGGCCGGCCTGGGTTCGCGTTCCGGCCAAGGTGTAGCGCAACACGAAATCGCGGTTATCCAGCGTCCGGCCCTTCGCCAGCCGCACTTCAGCCCGTCCGTTGTCCGGGGTCGTGGCCATGATCGGGTGGGTGCGGCTGTCGATAGTGGTGATGGCCATGCCGGCATTGACATGAATCGCCAGACCCACCCGCTCCGGGTCGATTTGTTCCGGGACATTCAATTCAAACACCGGTGGGTAGGCGGGCAATTGTTCGACTTCCCACTGGCCGTAAGCGGTTTGGCTATTCGCTGCGGTCGCGTTACCGGACGTTCCGGTGCTGGCCTTCCAGTGCTGGACGCCACCCGGTGATGCGGGCTGGCCGGGCGCAATCCCCGCACCCTGCGGCTGATAGCGCGGCCCGACCACCAGCGGGATGACCAGCTCATACCCGCCATCGATCCGGGGTACGGTCTGGGCATATTTCAGCGTGACCTTGATCGGCAACCCGGGCATCAGATTAGCGATGTCCTGAGTGAACATATTGGGCCGGTGCTGGCTGAGCAGGGCGGCGCTCCGACCCTCGCTTTTGGCCTTCTCGAACGTGGCGCGGGCGGTTTCGATCCGCTGAATTTTGGCCTGAATCCGCTCGTCGCCGACTTCCATGGTCATCGCGTTGACGGCAGCGGTTTCGTTGAGCGGAAACAGATAGGTGGCGTGAATAGCCTGGTTCAGCGGATTGGCGAAGGTCTGGGTTACCGTCACCTGCGCTACGTCGCCCTGCACGTCGGCGTCAATATCGGTCTTGAGCAGCGGCAAGGTCACGGGCTTGCCGTTCATCTGCGTTTCGATACGCCCGCCCAGGTCAGCAGGGACAACGGCCAGTGCGCCGGTTATAGGCAACCAGGACAGGATGCCGATCAGAACAAGTTGAGTGTGGTTCATGGGTCGATGCTCCAAAGGTCAGAGTTTCACGGGTTGAGGGTGGATTGAAGATGGGGACAGGGGCAAATCCAGCGCCAGCCACACCGCGACATCAAAGGCTTCCGTTGCCATGACCGGCGATTCCCAGGGCGTGATCCGCTGGATCATCCGCCAAGTGGTACCTGGCGCTTGCAACCAGCGCCACACCGCCTCGGCAACATGGGTGGTTAATTCCCCCCGCTCCGAGACATAGCTCACCGCGATCCGCCAGCTCCGGCCTTGCGGATCGATGCTGCGGTAAATCGCGCTGGGCATCGGGCCGCCGGTCTGGCCGAGATAGCGCACCGTGTGACCGGCTCCGGCCAGGCACTCTTCGGGGGAATGGAGATGGCGCAGCGGCGCGGTAGTACTGACGACCAGCAGGCCGTAAAGGCCATAGGCGGAACGCGCTGCGCCGCCGCCGTAACGGGTGAAGTAGCTCTGCTCCTGGGCGGTGAGAACGCCGGGTTGCGCGGTGAAGGTGGCGAGGTGAGCAGGCAATTCTGGCGCGGGCAGGGGTCGGGCCACGTCCACCGGTTGCGGCGGTAGCGCGATGATCCCGGCAGAGGCGAGCAGAAACGCCAATCCAGTCAGTGGCTTGATCGAAACCAGCCGGGGGGTGTTGACACTGATCGTGGGCAACGAAACCGGAACCATGCCGCCGCGCCCCGGTCGCGCCCAAAGCAGGATCGGCAAGGCCGAAAGGCTCAGCGTGAGCAGGCCAATCGTGCTGTGCCACGGCTCGGCGAGGACATCCGCGCCGCCAAGCGCCTCCCGATGAACCAGACCCACCGCCAGAACGACGATCCGCATGCTGTTCCCCAGTGTCGCTGCCGCCAGAGTGATCAGCGCACCTAAGCCGGCGTAACGCAGCGTCGGGCGGGTCAGCGTGGAGAGAGCGACAAATAGCAACAGCAGCAGCAGCAGGCCCCGGGTTCCCGAACAGGGCAGATCTACCAGTACGGTTTGCCCCTGCCATTGCAATTGAATGCCATCACACCCGACCGGCGCTGATCCCCACTGGAGCGCCACACAGGCTCCGGTGGCGGAAAGCTGTTGCAGGGCAAAGCCAAAGCCGCGTTGCAGGATGCGTTCAATCGGCAGGGTAAAGGCGAACAATACCGCCAGCCAGCCCGGAGCCAGTGGGCGGACGCGGCGATTCAGGTTCAGCAGCAAACCGATGGCGTAGACATCAACGGCCAGCGCTGCCGCGCCGAGAGTGTTAATGCCCAGCCACTGTCCCAGCAGCCGCAGGGTAGCGGTCAAGGCCAGCAGCCCCAGTCCAAACTGGCGTTGCCGAACATTAACCTGCGCCACCGGGCTGGTCGCGCTCCACTGCAGCAGCACGCCGGTCAGCATCGCCACCCACAACCCGTAAGAGTCGTAGGCGGGATCGAGCCAGGTTTCGACCAGCCAGACCAGCGGGTGAGCCGCCAACAGCAGGAGGCCTGACAGCAGGCCGATCGGGCCGAACCAGGGATAAAGATCGAAGCGGGGATAAAGCATGAGGCGCATGGCGTGACTCCTTGGAGTTTGCCAGCGCAGTATCCGGCGGGGATTTGCGTGCTTCGTGGCGCATTCGTGCAAGACTGTGGAATGATGGTGCAAAACCGGTGCAAGCACCTAAACGTCGTCATTCCGGCATCCATGCCGGAATGACGACGGGTATGGCTTCTCATACCGCTTACCGATAGATTTTGTTTTTATTCGTCATACCCGCGAAAGCGGGTATCCAGTCAATGTTGCAGCGGATCGCTGGATTCCCGCATTCGCGGGTATGACAGCCATAAATACGAAAACCTACCGAGAATTGATATTGCGCGTATCGGGTTTATGTCTAGCGTTTTTGAATTGCACCAACCCGCTATCTGATTACTGGATGCTGGCGGGGAGAGGGTTGACAGCTTAAGACTTTCGCTTGGACCCCTATTTCGTCTTTCCATCAAAAGAGCTTATCAGGTAATTTATTGAAAACATTGGATACCTGTGTACGTCGGAATGGCTAAAAAATGAACTTATGCATCTAAAAACATGCATTTTAGGCCCTCAAGCGAAAGTCCTACAGCTAGAAAATCTTGTTGACTTTAATGGAATTTCATCGAAAATATCCGCCATTCTCGATGAAGCAAGAAGTTGACCGTGGAATATAATGTCATGGTTGATGCAACAGTTCACTATCATCTGCTTTTTTGAGACAGCAAGGTCGCCTCAACAGGTCACCCAAAATCGTTCCTTTGGAGGAAATCAAATGTTGAAAAAACTCTATGTCCCAATGATAGGTGTGCTGGCTTTAATTGCAGCCGGGTGCAACAATAATGACTCTGATGAACCCGTAAATGCAGTCAAAATCAGCCACATTAATAACACCTATTACCATGTCGATATTGACCTTGATCGCGCTTCCCGCTATCAGATAGGTCAGGAATACGCTACGAAGATCCGCGATGCCGTGCCCGACTATGAAGCACTCGCAGATGGTTTTCTGTATCAGATGGTTGGCATACTTGGAGAGGTTTACGACGGATTGACTTTTCAAACGCTACTCAAACGGGCGCAAGGCATTTTTCCACAAGTTCCTGTCGATCTTCAAGATGAAGTAAAGGGTATGCAAGCGGTTTTCAACTATGAAACCAATCAGCCTGGCGATGGACGGCTGTCGTCAAACGAATTGCTGGTCCTACAGGTTTTTGGCGATACGCTCCGGGCTTCGCATTGTTCAGCTTCTGCAGTTTTTGGCAGCGCATCGGTGAGCGGAAGTACGATTGTAGGTCGAAACCTTGACTGGTATGCGCAGAAAAATCCGGAGATATTCAAACTCCATTCGGTAACCCGGTACTCCAAAGGCAGCAAAACCATTGTCAGTATTAATATACTGGGTTTTGTATTTTTCGGCACTGGATTTAACAGCGATCATGTCTTTTCCGCGGTGCTTGATAGTGACACGGACTTGCGCTATCCCCCCGATACTACTGGTCTACGCTCGTATATGATGGATCTCCGGTATGCCATGGAGAATTTCGATTCAATGGATGGCATAGCGAATTTCTTTTACGATAAGCGTTACGCCTTCCAACATCTGATTTTCTTGGCGGACCAGACAACCTCGAAGGTTCTGGAGGATGACGACTCGACGGCTCATCGGCTGCGCACGGCGCAATCTCCGCTACAGCAGGATATCCCACCCTGGAATCAGACTCAGGCTATTGCAGCCGTCAACAGTTTTATGCTGGTGGACAGCCCTCATAATTTTTTTGGAGAGGGTAGTAGTAACCCACCCCGCTGGAACAGCTTTATCAACCTTTACAAGAGTGCATTAGCCGAAAACAAAAAGGCTGATCTCGACACTCTCAAGACGATTAGCGGCTATCCAGGTCCAGATAAAGCCGGCAATGGAACTACTGGCGCCTTATTCAGGTCCACGGATGGCTATCCAACTGTCCAGTCCGTCGCTATGCGGATGGATACCCTCGAAGTATGGGCTTTCTTTGCTCCTGTCGTCAGTCAACCAATGCGCATTCCAACCTACATTCGGGTGGATTGGTAACCCAGTCAATTGGGTTGCCATTTTTGTTGGCAACCCACTATAGGAGTCCGATCTGAGTTGTGGAAAGCTTGTTTCGTCTCTATATTTAGAAAAAGCACAGAAAATAAATAACATATTAAAAAACATTAAATTATTTATTTTTTAGTGAATGCAGTTGCGAAAAAATCAATCCACAACCTGTAAAGGAGACCTATATGAATCGGTCGTAAAGAATCAACGACCCTCACCTCTGGGTCCTCTCTCCCGCCATGCCGCCGGCGGCATCCCTGACCACTGGCTAAAGGCGCGAGTAAACGCACTGGGGGCGCTATAGTCCAGATTTGCCGCGATTTCAGCGATGGGCATATCGGTGTTTTCCAGCAACTGGCGTGCGATGTCATAGCGGACTTTGTTCACCAATCCCCGGAACGTGTAACCCAACGCCTCCAAGCGCCGGTTCAAGGTGCGCCGATGCATCGACAAGAGTTCCGCTACCTGCCCCAGAGAACCCCGGTGGGTGATCAGCATGACGCGCAGTACGCGGCGCACAACGCACCGATCGATAAAAAGAACCGAGATGATCGTAGCGGTATTTCGGAGCAATGCTTTGTAATCTGCCCATCACTTCAACGCTTTCCGGCCATTTTTCCTCCGCATCATGCCGGCCCATTAATCCCTGCTCCGCTGTTCCGATCTGTTGTTCCAGGAATGCCGGGAATTGTCGCGCCATACTTAACTCACTGTTTTTTGGTAATGACCGGTTGGGAAATAGCCGCTTCTGGAGCCAATCGCATAAAGCCCGCCAATAAATATGTCTAGCGCTGGCCCGTTCCCGGAATCCCCGAAACAGATCAAAAACGATTTCCCCGCTTGCGTCCACGTCATCCAGTGTAATCTGAAGTCCGCTAAAATAGGCAACAGCCGCATCCCGCCAGTCATTGATTGCAAGCAAAGTCCACAAAAATGGCATTTGTCGGGACAGCGCCCACATCGGCTCAAAAGTTTCGTCGTCGGATTCAATCAACGCCAATGCCAAAGTGCGGGGATGAACTGCCAAACGGCGCAGCACGTCCAGCGCACTCGGCGGAAACTCCCGCGCCAGCCGTACATAATCGAATAACAACGGCCAATCGCCATGATCCGGGTTTTGCCATAATTCGGTCAGCAATATATCCAGTTTTTGCTGCCGTGGGGACTGGTTCAGTACAATTATTGACTAACAAATTGAATCTTATAAACTATAAGACGATAAACCAAAATCCATACGGAGGTTCACGATGTTAAACTCACTGCATTGCCCCCATTGTTTTTCTAAGCAAATAGAAGAGGTTA
>CAIRMO010000122.1 GCA_903879705.1 uncultured Candidatus Competibacteraceae bacterium
AAAGAACGCGCTAAAAAACTAGCCGAAAGTGCTAAGAAGTTAGCTGAAAGCATAGCATTATTACCAGCAACTGCTTCTGTAGAAGCTTAGGAGAAAAGAGTTTTTCGACAGTCTCTCAGCGAGTGACTGGATTCCCGCATCCGCGGGAATGACGGAAAGTGAAATGCGCGGGAATGACGGAAAGTGAAAGTCTTGTGCTGATGAAAAGCGGGGTCAGTCAGACAGCCGGCACTGACGGCAGTCCGGCCAACGCCATCGCCAGTTCGGCTTCGTCATACGCTTGATCCGTCAATTTGTCGGCGAAATAGTCCATATACGCCTGCATATCGAAGTGACCGTGGCCGCAAAGATTGAACAGGATCGCCCGACTCACCCCCTCCTCCTTGCAGCGCAACGCCTCGTCAATCGCGCCGCGAATGGCGTGATTGGCTTCCGGGGCCGGCAAGATGCCCTCAGTGCGGGCCAGCAGCACGCCGGCCTCAAAGCAGGTGAGCTGGTGATAGGCGCGGGCCTCGATCAGACCTAACTGCTTGACGTGGCTGACCAGCGGGGCCATGCCGTGATAACGCAGGCCGCCGGCATGGAAGCCGGGCGGGGTAAAAGTGGATCCCAGAGTGTGCATCTTGGTCAGCGGGGTCAGATGTGCGGTGTCGCCAAAATCATAGGCATAGGGGCCACGGGTCAGTGTGGGACAGGCCGCCGGTTCGACAGCGATGAGCTGCACCTTACGCCCGCCGCGCAGTTGCGCGCCCAGGAACGGGAAGGCGATGCCGGCGAAATTGGAGCCACCGCCGGTGCAGCCCACAATAATGTCGGGATAGTCGTCAGCCATTTCCAGTTGCGCCAGCGCTTCCAGGCCGATGACGGTCTGGTGCAGCAGGACGTGGTTCAGCACCGAGCCGAGCGCGTAGTTGGTGTCGTCACGCTGGGCGGCGACTTCCACTGCTTCGGAAATGGCGATGCCGAGGCTGCCCGGATGATCGGGGCGCTGGGCGAGGATGGCCCGGCCAGCGGCGGTCTGCTCCGAGGGTGAAGCGGTGCAGGTCGCGCCCCAAGTTTCCATCAGCGCCCGGCGGTAGGGTTTCTGGTTGTAGGAAACCCGCACCATGAAAATTTCTACTTCGATTCCGAACAGCGCCCCGGCGAAGGCCAGCGATGATCCCCATTGCCCGGCCCCGGTTTCGGTCGCGATGCGTCGAATGCCCGCTTCCCGGTTATAGAACGCCTGGGGAACGGCGGTGTTGGGTTTGTGGCTGCCCGCCGGGCTGACGCCTTCGTATTTGTAGTAAATCCGTGCTGGAGTATCGAGCGCCTGTTCCAGCCGGCGGGCGCGATACAGCGGGCTGGGTCGCCATTGCCGGTAAATTTCCCGCACTGGTTTAGGAATTTCGATTTCGCGTTCGGTAGCGACCTCCTGCTGGATCAAGCTCACCGGAAACAGCGGGGTCAGATCATCCGGTCCTAACGGTTGCAGGGTGCCCGGATGTAGCGGCGGTGGCGGCGGAACCGGCAGATCGGCGACCAGGTTGTACCAGAACTTGGGAATCCGGCTCTCGTCGAGCAGGTATTTGACGGTTTGAGTCATATCAGTTCCTGAGAAAAGGTCCGCTCCGCCGGCTGGATGGGTATGGTAAATACGGGGTTGAAGATCTGGAGCGGACTGCCGGGGAGCAGGCGGCATTTTAGCGCAAGTTCGCGGGTAATCCCCACCCGGCGCTTATGGTCTTATGGTCCGACATCGACCCGATGATTGTCGATCACCGTCCCTTCAACCACCCGCTTCGACACGTCGTTGCGAACCCGCACCCGTTCACCCAGACCGGCGTCGCTCAGGGCGATGCCGCTGGAAGTGGTTTCCATTCCGCCATGTCGGACGACCAGCTTAACGATGGTGCCTTTCCGGATGGCCGGAATGATCGTGAGCGCCTGGGGCGGAATCACGGCTCCGGCAGTGAGCGCTCCCCGTAACTGTTTGCCGATCAAAGCGGCGGGGGCGGTTTCGTAGCCGCCGGATAACTGCGACAAATCTCGCCGTTCCAGCCGAAAATCGGCGGCGCTTAGAATCGTACCCTTGTCGAGGAAGCGGCCTGCTACCACCACCTGATCGAAGACCCGAACGCTGGCGCGCTGATAAACCGTCCACGGTTGAGGACCGGGGCAGCGCACTCCGATTGAGGTGTTGCCCACCGTTTGCGCGCCGCCCGGCAGGAAGGCTTCCAGCGCCGCGCCGCATTTTGCCAGGCGTAAGCGCGGATCGAGATCGTTCAACTGGATTTGCGGCGGTTCAGCGCGATTGCGGTGTTGCGCCACCAGAAATTCATGCGCCTGCTGCTGGATCGTCGCCAGCGGCTGAATCGTTTCATCCGCGATCGCCAAGGTCAGCGCCGCCAGCACCCCCCACACCGCTCCCGTTTTCAACATCCAACTGGTTGTTGTCATTAAGTTTTACCTCAATCAGTTACCCGATATAAGAGTCCGATCTGAGTGGTTGAATCGCGGCTTCGAATCACCCTGGCGGTACGCGCCGGAGCAGTTCGAGTAAGAATGACTCATCATCTGACAGCGCTGATGCGCGCAAAAATACCGCTTTGCTGATCAATCGGCACAGCCTTTGCTTTTTAGTCATTCAACAGACCGGGCGCGTCAATTTTTTGGCAATCTGCCCGGCGACGATCTTCCGTCAGCGCTGATCAGTAACCGCAGGAGTCGCAGCGATGGCTATTAATTTTGACCGCGCCCTGAGTGTCCACGCCCAAGCGCTCGAACTGCGCTCGCGGCGCACCGAAATTTTGGCCGCGAATCTGGCCAATGTGGATACGCCGAATTATCTGGCCCGCGACATGGACTTCAAAGCCACCCTGGCCAGTTTCCAGGGCCAGAACACTCCGCTCCAGGCGACGCACGCCGTCCATTTTCCAGCCAGGGGTCATGATCCTGGCGAGTTGCTCTATCGGAAACCAACCCAGATGGCGATTGACGGTAACACGGTGGAAGAGGAGCAGGAGAAGGCGGCATTTTCGGATAATGCCCTGCGTTACCAGGCCAGTCTGCGGTTTTTGGGTAGTCGGGTTCAAGGACTGCTCAGCGCAATACGGGGAGAATGATCATGTCGCTATTCAGGGTTTTCGACATTTCCGGGTCGGCGCTGCACGCCCAGACCGTCCGTCTCAATGCCACCGCCAGCAATATGGCGAACGCTGAGAGCGCCAGCAGCAGCGCCAGCACCCAGGCCACCTATCGGGCACGGCATCCGGTATTTGCTACCCAGTTGGCGGACGCAGACGAATCGGCTGGAGTGGATGTTCTGGGGATCGTTGAGAGTAATGAGCCACTGCGGCGCACCTATCGCCCGGAGCATCCGCTGGCCGATCAGAACGGTTACGTCAATATGCCCAACGTCAATCCGGTCGAGGAAATGGCCAATATGATTTCCGCATCGCGTTCCTATCAGAGCAACGTGGAAGTCATGAACACCTCCAAACAGATGCTGATGCGCACTCTGGCTTTGGGCGAATAACCGAATAACCGCAACCCGATAATGAGGCAATTACCATGACCGCGATCTCCAGCACCGGGAACAACGCTACGTTGTTCAGCGCCAGCTCGACTTCGACTGCAACTTCCGCGGCAGACAAGAAAAAGAATGATCAACTCGATCAGGCTGATTTTCTGATGCTGATGACGACCCAACTGAAGAATCAGGACCCGACCAAGCCGCTTGACGGTCAGCAGTTCATGGCGCAACTGGCGCAGTTCAGCACCTTGAACGGGATTATGGATATGAAAACGGCGCTGGATAATCTGGTGACCTTGCTGACCCCCAAAAAGTAGTCGTCATGGCTGCCGCCTGACCAATTCTCATTGCCGGAAACTGAATCACGATCCACGAGGAGATTAACCCATGTCCTTCCGCACTGCTCTCACTGGGCTGAATGCCGCCAGCGCCGATCTGGGTGTCATCAGCAATAACATCGCCAATAACAACACGACGGGTTTCAAACAGTCCCGAGCGGAATTCGGCGATATTTACTCACTCAGCGATTTGGGGACTTCGACTCGTCGCAGCGTCGGCACGGGCGTCAAGCTCAACTCGGTGACCCAACTTTTCAAGCAGGGCAATCTTGAAACAACCAGCAATCCGTTGGACTTGGCAATTGATGGCGAAGGTTTTTTTTCGCTCAAGGAAACGGATGGTTCGATGGTCTATACCCGCGCCGGATCATTTGGTCTCGACAAGGATGGTTATATCGTCAACAGCCGTACCCAGAGATTGCAGGGTTATCTGACCAACCCTACTACGGGCAAGATTGATATCGGTAATACCGGCGATCTACGGACCCAAACCGGTAATATCGATCCCAACCAAACAACCACTGGGGCATTTGGCATCAATTTGAATGCGGGCGATATAGCACCGGCCACGGCGTTCGATTTCAGGAACTCCACCACTTATAACTTTGCTTCGGCAATGACTACGTTCGACAGCTTGGGTAATAAGCATAGTCTGACGGCCTACTTTGTCAAAACCATTGCTCCTCCTGTTACTACTGCTGTTCCTCCTGGCCTTTCTCCTCCCGCTCCTGCCAATATCACTACCAGTGCCTGGAATATTTATTTCAGTATGGATGGCTTGGGGCTGAATGGTAATGCGCTACCTGCCGCCGGCACTGGTTTGCCCTCCGGCATGATTCTCTTTGATGCCTTTGGCGCAGTAACCGGCACTGCACAAGCGGGTACACCTACTGTCGGGGCCGCCCCCACCGGCTTTGTTGATGCGGCGGGTAGCCGAACCATTACCGTTCAGACCGTCGCTGCCAGCGCTGGCCCGCCCCCTGTACTCGCCGCTTATAGCCAAACCGTGCTGACCTTGGTCCCGAACGGGGCCAAATCAGTTAATTTGGCAAACATCGTGCCGACCAATGGTCCTGATCAGCCGCCGGCGACGCCCCCTACCGGCAATGGAACCTGGAATGGCGCTCTAAATCCGATCAACAGTTCAGGCATCCCGCCTGGGGTGACCTTAAAATTCGATGACACCACGCAATACGGCAGCCCTTCCAGCACCAATGCCGCCACTCAGGATGGCTACGCCACTGGCCGCATCGTGGGCGTAGATGTCGGTGAAGACGGCACCATGAATGGCCGTTACAGTAATGGTCAGGCTAAGGTGTTGGGGCAGGTGACTCTGGCTAATTTCCGCAGTACGCCGGGACTCAGCCCGATTGGCGACACCAGTTGGGTCGAAACCGCCGCTTCAGGACAACCGGTTAAAGGTCCGCCGGGTACCGCCAGCCTGGGTTTGGTGCGGGCCGGGGCATTGGAACTCTCCAATGTCGAACTTTCTGAACAATTAGTAAAAATGATCAGCGCCCAGCGTAATTTTCAGGCGAACGCTCAAGTCATCAGCACCGCCGATCAAATGACTCAAACCTTGCTGCAAATGCGCTAGGGTTGAGAGTTTTCATTCGACGGCGCTCCAGTTTCAATAATGTCCGGGGACTCCGGCAAAGAGGATTAAATCATGTCCATGAGCATCGGCTTGGGTGGCGTCAATGCCGCCACCCGTGATTTGGATACCACGGCCAACAACATCGCCAATGTCAGCACCTTTGGCTTCAAATATTCCCGGGCGGAATTTGGCGACCTGGTGGCTGGCAGTGCTGGTATCGGTGTTTATACCCAAAATGTCAACCAACTGTTTGGGCAGGGCGGCATTACTACGACTGATAACGCATTGGACTTTGCGATTAACGGTAGTGGATTTTTCCAAGTTAGAGATGTTGATGGTGCTGGGGCTACGGTGGCCGAACCCGCTTTTTACACCCGCAACGGCAGTTTCCATCTTGACAAGGATGGTTATATCGTCAACAACCAAGGCCAGCGATTGCAAGGAGTCGGCGGTACCTCCACTGCCGCCGCTGATATGAAGTTTGGCGGCACTGGTCCCTGGACCCTTGTCACCATGGACAAGAATGGTGCCCTCACGGCCAAAGACAGCACTGGTGCCACAGTGACTGCTACGCCTGCCCTAGGATTAGCCAACTTTAACAACGTAAATGCTCTTAAACCGGTCGGTGATGCCAATTGGATAGCAACGACTCAATCCGGCGATCCAAACGGCGCTGCGAATGCACTGGTTGCACCCGGCACCGGCACCGTCGGTAAAATCATGAATTGCGCGCTGGAATCTTCCAACGTCAATTTGACCGGGCAACTGGTTAATATGATCATTGCCCAGCGTAATTTTGGCGCGAACGCCAAGACCATTACCGCCAATAGCGAAATGGCGCAAACCATCATCGCCATGCGCTGAACCCGGAGCCTTTGAATCATGGACCGCATGCTGTATGTCTCAATGACTGGCGCCCATCAAACCTTGCGGGCGCAGGCCATCGTCAGCCACAACCTGTCCAATGCCAACACCATTGGTTTCCACCAGGATCTGGCCGATTCTCGCAGCATGGCGGTTTTTGGCGATGGCTTGCCGACCCGGGTTTACGCCATGACTCAACGGTCAGGCACCGATTTAGCTCCGGGCAAGATGATGACTACCGGTCGTGATTTGGATGTCGCCATTCAGGGCGAGGGCTGGATGGCGATTCAGGCTCCCAACGGCACCGAAGCCTATACCCGCGCTGGCGACCTGCAACTGGACACCAACGGCCTGTTAAAAACCGCCAATGGTTATCCGGTGCTGGGTGAAGGTGGCCCGATTTCCATCCCGCCGGCTGAGAAAATCGAAATTGGCGCGGATGGTGCAATTTCCATTCGGCCACTCGGCGAAGCGTCAAGCAACTTGGTGGAAGTGGGCCGGATTCGGCTGATCAAACCCACCGACGCCAATCCACTCTATAAGGATGAGGGCGGGTTGATGCGGACTCTCGACGGCAACGCTGCCCCGCCGAATGCGTCGGTGCGACTCCAAGGCGGTGCGCTGGAAAGCAGCAATGTCAACGCCGCCCAAGCGCTGGTCAGCATGATCGAATCGGCCCGCCGCTTTGAAATACAAATCAAGATGATGAAAACCGCCGAAGAAAATTCCAGCGCTACCAATCAATTACTGCGTCTGGAATAGGAGTAAACCGCCATGACTTCCGCACTCTGGATCGCCAAGACCGGCCTCGACGCGCAACAGATGCGCATGGCGGTCATCACCAACAATCTGGCGAACGTCAGCACCACCGGCTTCAAACGCGGTCGCGCTCAGTTTGAGGATTTGATGTACCAGAACGTGCGCCAGACCGGCGGTCAGACTTCGCAGAACACCACTTTGCCGTCCGGGCTGTCGCTGGGCACCGGGGTACGCAATGTCTCCACCGCCAAGGTTTTCACTCAGGGCAACATCGTCCAGACCGGCAACAATCTGGATCTCGCTATCAATGGCCGGGGCTTTTTCCAGATTCTGATGCCCGATGGCACCACCGCCTACAGCCGCGATGGCGCGTTCCAAACCAATTCCACTGGCGAAGTCGTCACCTCCAATGGCTACCCGCTGCAACCCGCAATCACCATCCCAGCCAATACCCAGAGCGTCACCGTTGGTCGGGATGGCAGCGTCAGCGCCCAGATCGCCGGACAGACCGCAGCGCAGACCATCGGCACTATTCAGATCGCTGATTTCATCAACCCCACCGGACTGCAACCTATCGGCCAAAACCTGTTCATGGAATCGACCGCCAGTGGCTCGCCACAACCCGGCAATCCCGATGCCAGCGGCCTCGGCTCGCTCATGCAGAGTGCGCTGGAGACCTCCAACGTCAACGTGGTGCAGGAAATGGTGGACATGATCGAAACTCAGCGCGCCTATGAAATGAATTCCAAAGCCATTGCCACTACGGATCAAATGTTGCAATACATTAATAACAACTTGTAGAGACCGTCGCCATGAACCGGATTGCCGCCTTCGCATTGATTGTTCTACTGTCGGGATGCAGTGGCCTCGCTCCGCAATACGATTTCAAACCGGTCACCCCGAAGGTCATGCAACTCACCGATCCCGTCGATCCTCGCCCGCGCAGTTCCGGCGCAATTTATCAGGCAGGCAATGACATGCGGCTGTTTGAGGATCGCACCGCCCGCCGGGTCGGCGACACGGTGGTCATCCGGCTGGTTGAAAGTACAGCGGCCAGCAAATCAGCCACGACCGCCGCCACCAAGAACAGCGACATTGATCTGCCGAATCCCATCTTGTTTGGAGCGCCCTTCAGCGTGGGGCTTTCCAATCTGGAAATTGCCGCCCTCAAGGAAAACCGCAAACTTAGCGGCGAAGGCAAAAGCGATCAGAGCAACAGCCTGACCGGCGATGTGTCCGCCGTGGTGGTCGGCCTCTATCCCAACGGCAACATGGCGATTCGCGGCGAAAAGATGCTGACGCTGAATCAAGGCGAGGAAGTGGTGCAAATCTCCGGCGTGATCCGCCCCGAGGACATCGCTCCCAACAACGTCATTACCTCCAACCGGGTCGCCGACGCCAAAATTACCTACGCCGGCAACGGTATACTGGCCGACGCCAATACCGCCGGCTGGCTCAGTCGCTTCTTCCTCAGCCCCTTGTGGCCGTTCTGAACCCGTCAACCGAGGTTTCTCATCATGTTCCGCTCTCTTCCGCTGATTCTGCTGCTCGCCCTGGCGATCCCCACCGCCGGCGCTGAACGCATCAAGGATTTAGCCATGATCGCCGGAGTTCGCAGCAATCAACTGATCGGTTATGGCCTGGTGGTCGGCTTGAATGGCAGCGGCGATCAAACCACGCAAACCCCGTTCACAGTTCGCAGCCTGAAAAGCATGTTATCGAACATGGGCGTCACCATTCCGCCGGAGATCAACCTGCAATTGAAGAATGTCGCCGCGGTTTCCATCCACGCTGACCTGCCGCCTTTTATCAAACCCGGGCAAACCATTGACATCACCGTGTCCTCCATCGGCAACGCCAAGAGCCTGAACGGCGGCAGCCTGCTGATGACCCCGCTCAAAGGCGCAGACGGCGCGGTGTACGCCATCGCCCAAGGCAACGTGGTGGTCGGCGGCATTAGCGTGGGGGCAGCCGGCTCCAGCGTCACCGTCAATGTCCCCAGCGCCGGACGGATTCCCAACGGCGCCACGGTTGAGCGTCAGGTCGCTGACAGCTTTGGCGGCAACGGCCCGATCATCCTGAATCTGCATCAGGCTGATTTCACCACCGCCGAACGGGTGGTCGAAGCCATTAACAAAGTCTTTGGCGGGGATGTCGCCCAGGCGGTGGACGCTTCCTCCATCGAGGTGCGCGGACCCACCGCACGCAATCAGCGGGTCAGCCTGATTGCGGTGCTGGAAAATATCGAAGTTGCGCCAGGTCAGGGCGCTGCCAAAGTGATCATCAATGCCCGCACCGGCACCGTAGTCATTGGACAAGGGGTGCAGGTCGGCCCGGCGGCGGTGTCCCACGGCAACATCACCGTCACCATCACCTCCGATCCCATTGTTAGCCAGCCGGGGCCATTTTCCGGCGGCCAGACCGCGGTGGTGCCGAATGCCAACATCTCGGTCAATCAGGAAAAGAAACCGATGTTCCTGTTCAATCCCGGCGTTGCACTCAATGACATCGTACAGGCGGTCAACAAGGTCGGCGCATCACCGACCGATCTGATCGCGATCCTCGAAGCGCTGAAAGCCGCCGGTGCGCTCAAAGCCGAACTGATTGTGATTTGACGGATGATCTGACATGAACGCCTTGTCCTGGAAAGCACTATTGCTACTGATCCTCACCCTGCTGGTCGCACTCGGACTACAGGCGGCTTCGATCAAAATCATGATCAACCTCAGCCAGCCGTCCGAGCCAGCCGTCCCGGCGGAGACGCGCACCGCACCGGTCAAACCGCGACCCTTGGCCACGACCGGCGAAGTCGAACGGCCCCTCGCGCCATTGTCCGAAGAACGGATCGCTGCCAATCCCGCGCCGACGGCGCATGAACCCAATCCCGAAGCCGGCTTGATGGCTCCGCCGCCGGTTAATCCACCGGCCAAGCCAGACCCGCAGTCTGCTTCATCAAACCCTGAAGCCCGTCAATTTCCCGTCACTGCCCCGCCGCCCCATCCAGCAGTTGCCCCGAACCCGCCGCCGGTGACGCCTTCGGCGGAAGCCCATTCGCCACCGCCGGCACCCAGCACTCCGGCACCGGCGGCGGTCGTCACCCCGACCGCGCCAGTCGCTCCGACGGCCACACCCTCGCCGGAAGCCAATCCCGCGCCGGTTGCGGGCGGGCTTTATGAAGTGGCCTGGCTAAAAGCGCGTGATCCCCGGCGGTATACGGTACAGATCTACAGTGGCAAAGACCTGAGCGCGCTGCGGGAAATTTCGGTCGCGGTTGCAACGACCGATCCGCAAGCCTATTTCACTACCACCAGCCGCTCCGGCCCTTGGCACTCGCTGGTCGTCGGCGACTATCCCGATTCGGCTGCTGCACAAGCCGCCATCGCCAAAATAACGGCCCGGGTGCCGGCGACCAAACCCTGGATTCGCCGCTTTGACGAAGTTCAGGCCAAGCTGCGCTAGGACCTGCCGCCATGACCGCCGCCGTCGATTCCGCCTTTGTCTACACCGATTTGCAGGGATTGGCGGGCTTGCGCACTCAGGCTCAGCAGAAAAACCCGGACGCCACCCGTAAAGCCGCCCAGCAGTTTGAAGCGGTCTTCATCCAGATGATGCTGAAAAGTATGCGCGCCGCCAGTCTGAGCGAGGGCGGGATCATGGATAACGACCAAAGCCGGCTGTACATGGAGATGTTCGATCAGCAGATCGCCTTGACCATGGCGCAACAGGGCGGTCTGGGCATGGCCGATCAAATTACCCGGCAGATCGACGGCAGCGCTGCCCATCCGCCGACTCGCCCGATTTCGCCCACGATCAGCGGTGATCCCTTGGCGATGCTGCGTCAGGTCGAAAGAATCCGCGCCAGTGTGGCGATGCCCGCCACCACCACGACCCTAAAAGCCTCTGCCAACAATGCCGGCCTGGCGGATACGGTCAGCGATGCGCCGTTTGAACCGTCCTCACCGGCGGCGTTTGTGCGGCGGATGTGGCCGCACGCCCAGCAGGCCGCGAGCCGGTTGGGCGTTGCCCCGGAAGTGCTGATCGCGCAAGCCGCCCATGAAACCGGCTGGGGGAAATCCCTGCCGCAATTTGCCGATGGTCGCAGTAGCCATAATTTGTTCGGGATCAAAGCGAACCGCAGTTGGGAAGGCGAACGGGTGGTCAATTCCACTCTGGAATTCGTGGGCGGCGTACCGGTTCGTCAACGCGACGGCTTCCGGGCCTATGGCTCGTATGCCGAGAGCTTCAACGACTATGCCGATTTCCTGCAAAACAACCCGCGCTATGGCGAAGCGCTGAACCAGGTGAAGGACGGCCCGGCTTATCTGCATGCTTTGCAGCAAGCCGGCTATGCTACCGATCCGAACTACGCCAAGAAAATCCAGGGATTGATCAATGGCCCGGCCTTTGACAAGGCGATGGATACGCTCAAGCCAGTGGCGCTACAGCCGATACCTAAAGCAAGAGGCTAAGCAGCCGGTCTATGGCTGCGCCCGCGATGCAAACGGCCCGGGGCCGGAGGAGATTGAATCATGGCAAACATCATGCAAACCGGTTTGTCGGCGCTGACCGCCTCGCAGCGGGCGCTGGCCACCGCCAGCCATAACATCGCCAACATCAACACCCCCGGCTATACCCGCCAGCGGGTCGAACTGGCGACCAACCGCCCAGAGTCCGTCGGCGGAGCAACCCGTCCCCAGTACGTCGGCAACGGAGTCAGCGCACAATCGATCAGCCGGGTCTATGACGGTTTTCTGACCGAGCAGGCTCGCAATTACGGCTCCAGCGTCGGACAACTGGCCGCCAAGGATCGCTGGATCAGCCAACTGGACAGTGTGCTGGGTGACGGATCGACCGGGCTAGCTCCGGCGGTCAAGCAGTTTTTCGCCTCGGCGCAGGATGTCGCCAACAGTCCGGCGTCGTCACCAGAGCGGCAGGTGTTGCTCAGTCAGGCGGAAACGCTGGCCAACCAATTCAACAATCTCGACAGCCAAATTAATGTGTTGCGCGATGGAGTTAATGAGGACCTGCGCGGCGCAGTAACGACCATCAACGGCCTGACGGAAAATATTGCCAAGGCTAATTACGCGATTGCGACCTCATCCGGCGGCAGCGGGGGCGCTTCTCCCGATTTGCTCGATCAACGCGACCAACTGGTGGCTAATCTGGCGCAGAAGGTGTCCGTCAGTACTGTGGTTCAGTCTGACGGATCGATGAGCGTGTTTGCTGGCAACGGCCAAAGTCTGGTGCTGGGGAGTCAGTCCAACGCCTTGGAAACAAAGATTTCTACCGCTGACCCGCGCAAGCTGGATATTCAATTCAAGGCAGATGGATCGGTTATCACTAATTCCCTGAGTAATGGCAGTGGTGAAGTCAGTGGTCTGCTGGCCTTTCAGGATCAGGTATTGGATCCAGCACAGAACAAGTTGGGGCTGATGGCGATGGGATTAGCCGATACCTTTAATGCCCAGCATAAACTAGGGATGGATTTGAATGGAGCACTGGGCACTGATTTCTTCAAATCCGGCGTTCCCACGGTCGGTTCCAATTCCGATAACACCGGCGATGGCGAATTCACCGCGATAATAACCAATATTGGCAAGGTGCAAGCTAGTGACTATGAAGTTAAATATATTGGGGCCAATAATTATTCGGCGGTGCGGGTTTCCGATCAAAAAACCATTAGCAATGGTGATTTAACGGCATTGAATACCGCGCTCGGTAATGAAGGTTTGAGCCTTACTTTGGCTAGTGGCACTCCTACTGCTGGTGATCGGTTTATGATTCAGCCGACTCGTTCAATGGCGACCAGTTTTGGAGTAAAGATCAAGGACGCTAATTTATTCGCCGCTGCTGCACCGATTAAAACCTTGGCGGATCAGGGCAATACCGGAGCTGGTAAAATTTCGGCGGGTGAGGTACCTGCCAATCAGGTTCCATCGCCAACAAATCCGCCGTTGCTAGCTACAGTCGATATCCTGTTTACCGATGCCACTCACTACACAGTGAATGGGGTTGCTTCAGCCACTTCTTACACCAGCGGCGCTAATATCGATATCAACGGCTGGCGGATTCAACTCACCGGAGCGCCAGCGACCGGCGATAAATTCCAGGTTTCTTCTAATGCTGGCGGCGTTGGCGATAATCGGAATGCCCTGAAACTGAATGCGTTACAGACCAGCAAGACGCTCCTGAACGGCGCCAGCACTTATCAGGATGTGCAAAATCAGATGGTTTCCGAGGTCGGCACTCAAGGTAGCACCACTCGCAATACGTTAAAAACGCAAGAGGCGTTGCAAGAGCAAGCGGTTCAGGCGCGGGATAGCGTTTCTGGAGTTAATCTCGATGAAGAAGCGGCCAATTTAATGAAATATCAGCGCTCCTATGAAGCCGCTGCTAAAGTGATTCAGATCGGCGACTCCATTATCCAGAGTCTGCTGGATGTGGTCAGGGGATAAGCTATGTTACGCATCGCTACTACTCAGTTGTATCAACAAGCCGCTAAAACTATGGGTGATCGCCAGACAGCGCTGTTCAAGGTTCAGCAGCAGATGGCGACGGGCAACCGCCTGTTGACTAATTCGGACGATCCGGTGGGCAGCGCTCGAATGCTCGGTTTGAATGAGGAACTGGGCCGTTACGATCAATATCAGCGCAATACCGGTCTGGCTAACAGTCGGTTGAATGTGGAGGAAACGACGCTGGAAGGGGTCGGTCAGACGTTGCAGAATGTGCGGGAGTTAATCGTGCAGGCCAATAATGCCCCACTCAATGACAGCGACCGGCGCGACATCGCTCAGCAAATCCGGCAATTCCATGCGCAGTTGGTAGGATTGGCTAATACCCAGGATGGCAATGGCGAATATCTGTTTGCCGGGTTTCAGAGCCACACTCAGCCGTTCACGGTAGATGCAAATAATCTGGTCAGTTATCAGGGAGACCAAGGTCAGCGTTTAATTAAAGTCGGTCCGGGTTTAGATGTTCCGGTGAGTGATTCCGGCTTTGAGGTTTTTCAGAATGTGCCAGCGGGTAACCAGGATTTATTCACCACGCTGAACAAACTGGCGACTGCGTTGGAAACCGGGACGGGTACGCCCGCACAATTGACTCAATTCAACGACGCAATGGCTACTGGCTTGTCAGAACTGGATCAAGGGCTGGATCACTTAACCGGGATTCGCGCCAAGATCGGGGGGCGGATGAATGCGCTGGACGATCAGCAAAACACCAATGGCGACTTTGCGGTTCATCTCAAACAAACCATCGGCGATATTGGCGATCTGGACTATGCCGAGGCGGCGACCCGGTTGAGTCGGGAAACACTGGTTTTGCAGGCTGCACAGCAGTCGTTCGTGAAAATTCAGGGGCTATCGCTGTTCAACTACATGCGCTAATAAGTAGGCCATGAGCCACGAAGACAACGCCTCATACAAGACGCTGTTTGCAGCCCCGGAACTGGTACGAGATCTGATTCTCGGCTTCATCCCGGACGAGTGGCTGCACAGCCTGGATTTCTAACTTGCTCCCACGCTCCAGCGTCCCGAAGGATCCCGGAAGGCGGACCGCTGGAGCGGTAAGACTGCATTCCCACGCTGGAGCGTAGGAACGAAAATGGGAGGGTATTTATTGCGCCTTGCCTTAAACCGCTGTCCGATTTTCGGGGTCCACTATAAGGTGATAAGGGAGCTACCCTTTCTTTCTTATCCAGAACCCACGTTAGTTTAGACTACACCTTGATCAATCATCGCGTCGGCGACCTTGCGGAAACCCGCGATGTTCGCGCCCAGAACCAAGTTGCCGGGCTGACCAAATTCCTTAGCGGTTTCACTGGCAGTGCGATAGATATTTTCCATAATCCGCTTGAGTTTGGCGTCCACTTCTTCAAATGTCCATTGCAGCATCGCGGCATTCTGGCTCATTTCCAACTGACTGGTGGCAACTCCGCCAGCATTCGCCGCCTTGGCCGGACCGTAGGCAATACCCGCCGCCAGAAACTGGTCAATCGCGCCAGCGGAGGAGGGCATATTGGCTCCTTCGGAAATGCACTTACAGCCGTTCTTTAACAGTGTCGCCGCGTCTTCCGCATTGACCTCGTTTTGGGTGGCGCTGGGAAAAGCGGCATCACAGGGGACGGTCCAGACCCCATTGCGTCCAGTCGGGTAGTTCTCAACCGGGGTATAAACTGTGCCGGGCCGTTGTTCGGCATAGCGACTCAGGCGAGCGCGATCCACTTCCTTAACCTGCTTGAGCAGATCGAGATCAATACCGCGCTCATCATAAATCATGCCGTTGGAGTCGCTGGCAGTCACCGCCTTGGCCCCGACCTGATAGAGCTTCTCGATGGTGTAAATCGACACATTGCCGGAACCGGATACCGCGCAGACCTTGCCAGCCATCGAATCGCCGCGTTCGGCCAGCATATTCTGGGCAAAGTAGACCGCGCCGTAGCCGGTGGCCTCAGTACGAACCAGCGAGCCGCCCCAGTTCAAGCCTTTGCCAGTCAATACCCCTTCATAGTGACCGGTCAGGCGCTTGTACTGGCCGTACAGATAGCCGATTTCGCGTCCGCCAACCCCGATGTCGCCCGCCGGCACGTCAATAGTGTCGCCGACATGGCGGAACAACTCGGTCATGAACGATTGGCAGAACCGCATGATTTCGTTATCGGACTTGCCCTTTGGATCAAAGTTGGATCCGCCTTTGGCCCCGCCAATCGGCAGGCCGGTCAGCGAGTTCTTAAAAATCTGCTCGAAGCCCAGGAACTTGATGATGCCGGCGTTGACGTTGGGATGAAAGCGCAGCCCACCTTTATACGGACCGAGCGCGGAGTTGAATTGAATGCGGTAGCCCTTGTTGACCTGGACATTGCCGCGATCATCGACCCATGCCACTCGGAACAGAATCTGCCGCTCCGGTTCAACGATGCGCTGAATAATGTTGTGCTTCTGATACTTGGGATTACGATCCAGCAGCGGCTTGAGGGAAGACAGTACTTCCTCAGCGGCCTGGTAGAACTCGGTTTGCGCTGGGCTGGACTGCTTAAGATAGCTGATCGTGTCGTGGATATAGGAAGACATTACGGGATTTTCCTTACTTGATCGGGACTTGGAATCGCGGATTAAGCATCGTGGATCACGCTTCATCGGGTCATGCGCCCGTTTGGAAGCCGCGGAAGTTTAATCCCTGCGCCGATGTCATTCCATGTTTTCCTACTTTACTCATCAGTCATAAGTTCTCTCCCTGAAAAGCCTTGACGGCGTTCCTCGGTACTGGTTCAGTCCGATTATTCTCCAACTTGCTGATTTTTAAATCAGATTCCAAAGGCAGGTAGGCTTTGGATTTTCAACAGTTGCTCCCAAGACAGCCCTTCTTACAAAATTCCTAAAGCGACCGCAGGCACTTTTTTGGTCGTGAAGTGCTTACGA
>CAIRMO010000123.1 GCA_903879705.1 uncultured Candidatus Competibacteraceae bacterium
CTTCATACCGTCCCGTTACCAGGGCCGCATGTGGCGGTAGGCTACTGCCGAGGAAACGGCAGGTTTCATCTTGGATTTCTCCTTTGTCAAACAATTACTTGAGCAACATCACGTCGCACTTGGGCCTTGGCCGAGGATTTCGCGTAATAAGCGGTCGGCATTATCACCGGCTTGCTGAATCAGCCGAGTGGCTTGTTTCAACACGACCGTATGCGCCGCCGTCATGGCTATCGCCGCCCGATTGAGATGCCCTGGACTGTGCCGCAAAATCATCCGATGTTGCGTCAACACCTCGCGGCTGGACACCGCCCAATGCGTTTTGACTTGGGCGATAAACCGATGATGCACGGCAGTCAATGCGCTGTCGATCAACTGAATCTGTCCGGTTGACCGCTCGCCCACAGTCAGCCAGAGCCGGTTGATCGTCGCGGCGGAGTCCGTCACCGCCCGCTGTGCTTCACGCAACACCGTGGCCTGATGCGCGGTCAGGCGCAGTTCCGCCACGGTCAGCAAGTGTTGACTGGCGGCGTTCACCGCTTGCCGGGCCGTTTCCAGTTGCAGCCCAATTCGTTGCGCGTGTGAATGCGCCGCCAAGCGCACGGTTTGCCGGTCTGCCGCTATCATTCGTTCCGCTTGCATCAAGCGCCGTTCCAACGCTGCTTGAATCGTATTGAAGTCCGTGCGGGTTTGGGCGGCCCGCTGCTGAATCGTGTCGCTGATGAGTTTGATGACTTTGGACGGCGTATCGGCCACTCGATAAGCCACCTCGTCGAGAATCGTCTGGTCGCGCTGATGGCCGATGCCGGTCATCACCGGTACCGGACTCAAACACACCGCCCGCGCCAGTTCCAATTCATTGAGCCAGTGCAAATCCGCTACCGCGCCACCGCCACGAATAATGACCAGCACCTAGATGTTCGGCAGCGCCGATGCCGATTCTATGGCTCGCAACAGGCTTTCTTTGGCGTTCGGCCCTTGGAATAAGGCCGTGAAGTACTGAAACCGGCAAATGCCGAACCGTTCCAGCGGCGCGGCTCCGGCTTGAAAGTCGCCCAACCCGGCAGCACCCTCCGGGCTGATGACCGCAATGCTGAAAAAGTCCTCCGGTAAGGCAAGTTGCCGATTGCGGTCAATGATCCCTTCCCGTTCAAGCGTCTGGCGGATGATTTTCAACTGGTTCGCCATGACGCCGACGGTATAGGTGGCATCAATGGCTTCAATGACCAAGCGCAGCCCGAACCGATCTTGCACATCGACGCGGGCTTGCACCAAAACCTGCATTCCAGCCGCTAATTCCTGGCCGGTATGTTGGCGAAACCTGGCCAGCATTGCGCCGGGTTGCCAAATTGCCGCCTTGGCGCTGGCGACTTCACGAGTTTCATCGCGTTCCACCAAGTCCAGAAACGCATGATTGAGCCGGCTATCGACTTTGGTTAATTCCGCCCGAATCCACAGCGCATCCGGCAAGCCGTGCTGGACACAAGCACGAATCCGCTGCACCACTTCTCGCAATGACAGCCCTCGAACCGGCAACGCCGGAGCCTCGTCAAGGCGATACGCCGCTGGAGATTCTTGAACCGGCAGCCAGCGAGCAAACGGTGTCAAATCGCAGCCTGCCGGAACGTACCACTGCCGTTGTTCACGGCTCCAGTACGCTCCGAGGCGCTTCACTTCGTCTTTTTCGCGGTATTCGACATGCAGGAAGGTTTCGGACATGGCGGATTTGGTCTGTTAATACAGGTTTACAAGAGCAGATTTCCACATGGTAGCTCGCCGAGA
>CAIRMO010000124.1 GCA_903879705.1 uncultured Candidatus Competibacteraceae bacterium
GGCGCGTCTGGTCGCGGGCGCGTCGTCTTTTTGTCTTCACTACTGGAGTACACCCGATGAGCATGACTTTTGAATTTAACGCCGAACCACGCAGCGATTTGGGCAAAGGTGCGAGCCGCCGCCTGCGCCGCGCGGGCAAAGTGCCGGCCATTCTGTACGGTGGCGGTCAAGACCCGTTGCCCCTGATGCTGAACCATCTGAAATTCGTCACCCAGTTACAGAACCCGGCTGTTTATTCGCACGTTCTGACCCTGAAGATCGGTGACCAAACTGAAACCGCAGTGCTGCGCGATTTGCAGCGCCACCCGTTCAAGCCGACCATCCTGCATATCGACTTCCTGCGGGTCAGCGCCGACCGCAAACTGCGAGTTCATGTTCCGCTGCACTTCATCAACGAGAGCAGCGCCAAAGGCGTTAAACAGCAGGGCGGCGTGGTCAGTCATGCCCTGATTGACCTCGAAATCGCCTGTCTGCCCAAGGATTTGCCGGAGTTCATCGAAGTCGATCTGACCCACCTGGGGATGGGCGAGGCGCTGCACTTGAGCGGGATTCCGCTGCCGGATGGGGTGGAATTGGCGGACAAGATTGCTCCGGGCTCCGATCAGGACGACATTGTGGTCAGCATCCATCACCCGCATGTCGGCGAAGAGTCCAGCGTCGTGGCCCCAACGATGCCGGCGGTATAACCCTGATCGGCCTTCTGAGCAGAACCACCGCCATGCCGGAAGCTGCACCATTATTGCGACTGGTGGTTGGGCTGGGCAATCCCGGCCCCGACTACGCCCAGACCCGCCATAACGCCGGGTTCTGGCTGGCCGATGAACTGGCCCGGCAGCACAGCGGGAATTTCCGCCCGGAAAGCCGATTTCACGGCGAAACCTGCCGGATCGCCATCAACGGTCAGGATCTGTGGCTACTCAAGCCGATGACCTTCATGAACCGCAGCGGCCTGGCCGTTGCGGCGCTGGCCCGGTTTCACAAAATCGCGTTGCCGGAAATCCTGATCGTTCACGATGATCTGGATTTACCCCCCGGCGTGGTGCGGCTAAAACGCTCTGGCGGTCACGGCGGCCATAACGGCCTGCGCGATCTGATCGCTCACCTGGGCGACAACGATTTTCCCCGGCTGCGCTTTGGCATCGGCCACCCCGGCCAGAACCGCGAGGTGCTGGATCATGTGCTGCACCGCGCCCCGCAGGCCGAACGGGCGCTGCTGGAACAAGCCATTGCCGATGCCCTGCGCGAATTGCCGCGCCTGATCGCCGGCCAGTGGAACCCGGCCACGCAAGCGTTGCACAGTCGGCGGATCGAAGCGCTCGCCGCCCCTTCTGCCTCCTGAACCAACCTACCTCCCGGAACCCCTTCATGGCCATCCAATGCGGCATTGTCGGCTTGCCGAATGTCGGCAAGTCCACCCTGTTCAACGCCTTGACCAAAGCCGGCATCCCGGCCGAAAACTACCCGTTCTGCACCATCGATCCCAACGTCGGGATCGTGCCAGTGCCTGATCCACGGCTGGCCGCGCTGGCGGCTATTGTCAAGCCTAAGCAGATCATTCCCGCGACCGTTGAGTTCGTGGACATTGCCGGGCTGGTCGCCGGCGCCTCGAAAGGCGAAGGTCTGGGCAACCAGTTTCTTGCTCATATCCGCGAGACTGACGCCATCGCTCACGTCGTGCGCTGTTTTAAAAATGATGACGTAATTCACGTCACCGGCCAGGTTAATCCGCGTTCCGACATCGAAACGATCAGCACTGAACTGGCGCTGGCGGATTTGACGACGGTCGAGAAAGCCTTGCAACGGGCCGAAAAAGCCGCCAAAACCGGTGGGCGGGAAGCGCTGGAGCGTAAAGCGGCGCTGGAACGGGTGCAGGCGCATCTCGATACCGGCGCGCCGGTACGGACCTTGGAACTCACCAGCGGGGAACGCGAAGCGCTGCGGGAGTTATTCCTGCTGACCAGCAAGCCGGTGTTGTACGTCGCCAACGTCGCCGAAGATGGATTTGCCGACAATCCGTTGCTGGACCAGGTGCGGGAGATTGCCACCCAGGAAGGGGCCGGGGTGGTTCCGGTGTGTGCGGCGATTGAAGCGGAACTGGCGGAACTGGCCGATGCGGACCGGGCCGAGTTTCTGGCCGATTACGGGCTGACCGAGCCGGGACTGGATCGGGTCATCCACGCCGCTTATACCTTATTGGGCCTGCAAACCTACTTTACCGCCGGCCCCAAGGAAGTGCGGGCGTGGACGGTGCGAACCGGTTTTACCGCACCGCAGGCGGCGGGAGTGATTCACAGCGATTTCGAGCGCGGTTTTATTCGCGCTGAAGTGATCGCCTATGCCGATTATCTCGCCGGTAACGGCGAAGCCGGTGCCCGCGAGGCCGGCAAATGGCGGCTGGAAGGCAAGGAATACATCGTGCAGGAAGGCGATGTCATGCACTTCCGCTTCAATGTGTGAGGCTGCACTTTCATCAAACCGAAAGGGGTAAACCAGCCATGTCGTTGCGGGATGAATTGCTGAAGGCGGGCCTGGCGTCGGCGGACAAAGCCAAAAAGCTGGATGCCGACGCCCGCAAGCAGGATCACCAGCGCAAAAAAGATAAGGCGTTGGCGGCGGAAGCGGCAACGCAACAGGCCGAAATCCGGCGTCAGGCCGAGGCCGAAGCCACCGGCAAGCGTGAGGAAGATCGCCGGCTGAATCTGGAGCGCGAAGCCGAAAAACAGCGCCGGGAACAGACGATCCGTGCCCGTCAGTTGCTTGACAGCCACCGGCTGAACGAGACTGAGGCCGAGATTCACTATAATTTTCTCGACCACGATGGCCATTGGATTCGCGCCATCCGGGTAACGCCGCAACAGCGTCAAGGCCTCGCTACTGGCCGGTTGGCGATTGTGCGCGGCGACCGGCATGAGTTCGACTTCCCGCTGATTCCCCGGGAAACGGCGCTCAAGTTGATGGAATTCGCCCCGGAGCGCCTGCGGGTGCTGCATCCCGAAGGCGACGGCGCTGATGATGATCCGGATTCCGGGCCGGGAGGACATTGACATGAGGCGGGTGTTCGTCCATGCCGGCGGGACGCTGCTGGAGCGAGAACTGAAAGCCGCGGAAACGCGGCACGTTGACACCGGCTGTCTGGTGAGCATGCAGGCCAGCGTCGAATTCGATATTGAAATGGTCGGCGGCATCACGTCGGCGCGGTTCGGCAGCCGCCGCTGATGGTGATCGCTGCACCACGCCGAACGGATCGCCCAACCCCGTGAGCGCCGCACTGATCCATGTCAAAACCAAGCCGCTGCACCTCAGCGCTGACGCGACGGTTGAGGACGCTTTTAGCGATATGGTCGGCGTTTGCCTGTGCCATGCCGAAGCCAACCGGCCCGCGGTGCTGGAAAACCAAATCGAGGGCGTTCATCAGATGCGGGTGGCGTTCCGACGATTGCGCTCCGGTCTCAAAATCTTTCGGCCACGGATTCCGCGTGCGGCTAGCGCCGGACTGGTAGAAGAGATTCGCTGGTTGAATGGCTGGCTGGGGCCGGCTCGTGACTGGGACGTGTTTCTCGAAGAAGGTCTGGTGCCGGTGTTCAGCCGTTTTCCCCGCAAACGTGGCCTGCTGCTGTTCCGGGGCAAAGCCGAAAGGCTCCGCCAGAATCACTATCAGGCGTTGCAAGCCGCCTTGATCGAACCCCGTTACCCATTGTTGTTGCAGCGCTTCGTCGACTGGCTGGATCGTCGCGCCTGGCGACAGGATCTGAGCGATGCGGAGCAGGAATCGCTGGCGGAGCCCGCGCTGGCGTTTGCTACGCCGTTGCTGGAGCGCGATCAGCGGCGGGTGCTGAAACAGGGCGAAGCTTTTGCGGAACTGTCGGACGGAAAGCGGCATAAGTTGCGGATTCGCATCAAGGAACTGCGCTATGCGCTGGATTTCTTCGCCAGTCTTTACCCGGCCCAGGCGGTCAAAGCGTACCTGGGCGCACTCTCGATGTTGCAAGACAGTTTGGGGGTGATGAACGACATTACAGTGGCGCGGCGGTTACTGGATGAAACGCAACTGACGACGGCCTCTGCCGCCCGGCAGGTGATCGAGGGCTGGTATGGCTGTCGGCTGGAGACGCATGAACGCCAGTTCGCCGAGGTTTGGCGGCGGTTCACCGACTGCGCGCGGCCTTGGCGCAATTGATTAAACTTTTTTTCGCTGACCTGGAGCCAGACCACCATGGCTAATCCGACGCTGACCCAGCAATTGATCGAATTGATCATGAACAAACCGATTGCGCCCGTCGATTTCCAGCAGGCGGCGATGTTCACCCTGGACGCGCTGGCGAATGCGCTGGCCGGGCGGGTGAGTGAACCGGGCGCGCTATTGCTCCGCTGGGCGGACGCCACTGGCGTGATCGACGCTGAACGCCGGGCCTTTCTGCTGGGGGCGCTCACCCATATTCTGGAAACCGATGATCTGCATCGGGCCTCAGTGGTGCATCCGGGTTGCGTGGTGGTTCCAGCGGTCTGGGCGATAGCGACGCGGGAACGGCAGCGCGGTCATGCCGTCCTCAGAGCGGTGCTATGGGGGTTCGAGGCAGCGACCCGGATTGGCATGGCGGTTGGCCCAACCCATTACCGCATCTGGCACAACACCGCTACCTGCGGGCCGTATGGTTCAGCGATGGCGGCGGCAGCTTTACTGAAGCTCGATGTGCCGGCCACGGTTCATGCGCTGGGTAACGCCGGAACTCAATCATCCGGACTCTGGCAATTTCTTGAAACCGGGGCCATGACCAAACATCTTCATGCCGGACGGGCGGCGGCGGCGGGGGTGCTGGCAGCCGACCTGGCGCGATTCGGGTTCACCGGGCCGCCGGCGATTCTTGAAGGTGCTAAGGGCTTGTTTGCCGCCGCTTGTCCTGATGCCGATCCCGATGCTGTTGTACGCGATCCGGATGGGCCTTGGCAGTTGTTGCAGACCTCGATCAAGCCGTGGCCATCCTGCCGACATACCCATCCGGCCATTGATGCGGCCTGCGAACTGCGCCACGCCGTGATTGGCCCGATTGAGCAAATTGAAGTGGAGACCTATCCGGCGGCACTGGAGGTTTGCAATCGGCCTGCCCCGCAAAGCGACTATGAAGCCAAGTTCTCGCTGCACCACTGCGTAGCGGCGGCACTGATGCGGGAAACCGTGGATTTTGCGGCGTTTACTGCTACGGCACGGATCGAACTGGCGAACATGCGGGAGCGGGTAACGGTGCGGGTCGCCGAACCCTACGCTTCGTCCTATCCACAGGCGTGGGGCAGCGCCGTGACGATCACGCTACAAAGCGGCGAACGGTTGACGGTGCGGCGAACCCACGCCAAGGGTGATCCAGAGGCGGCATTGACGTGCGTGGAACTGATCGCCAAGACCCGGATGTTGCTGACGCATGGCGGAGTTCCCGATCCGGATCGGCTCATGACTGCAATTCTGGCCCTGGCCGACGATGCGCCGTTGCCGGAATTATATTTAACGTATTGAAAGTATTTGAATTGTGGCGATGCGGCATAAAATCGACGGGTAACTTATTGCTTTTACAACAAAATGTTGTTTTTGCCTAAAAACAACGAAAAATAGTAGATTCGCTCTAAATTTTTTGTTAGGCAAGGCGCAATAAATACCCCCATTTTCGTTCCCACGCTCCAGCGTGGGAGCAAGGTATGACCCATTTTCCCCTCCTTGGATAAGGAGGTGTGGCGACGAAGTCGCCGGGGTGGTTCGAAGCCCTTGGAAAAAATCGAAAAAATCGCCGGGGAGCCAGCCCCCCGGACCCCCCAAGGGTCAAAGGCCCAAAGCATCAAAGCGCCTCATAGGCCACCTTGAACAGGCCAGACGTAGTAGGTCTCGGTCTTGCTGGTCAAGTACACGTTGCCTTCGCTGAGGTATACGCCCCACGCTCCAGCGTGAATGCCGGCGAGAGTCGCTCCAGTTCAGAGTTTTGGTAGGTCGGACAAAAGCGCAGCGTTGCCCGACGGGTTCAGCGCAAATGTCGGGCACATCCTGTGCCCGACCTACTGGCTACTGGCTATGGCAGTTGGGGCGCGAAAGAAGCTCAAAATCAGATTGGCGCGCCCAAGTACGATGCTCTGCTGCGTTTTATGACCGGCAATCCGTGCTGGTGGCGACAGTGTGCGGCCCGGTGAGTCCCTGCGAAAAACCATCAGGACTTCCACTTTCCGTTACTCCCGTGTAAGCGGGAATCCAGGAGCATCGGAAAAGGCTGGGTTGCACTGAGCGGCAAAAGCCAACCGCTGTATAGTTCAAACAATCACTGGCTAAATAATTGACTAAACACGAGCAAGGCCTATCATTGCTCTATTGGGATGGATCGTTAATCCCAAAATTGTTATCGGACTCAACCATACCAATTTGGGACAGTCGGTGATGAAAATAAATCTGCTCAAAGTAGCCATTACCCTCGCTCTGGGGCTTGCGACGACTTCGGCTTTGGCGCAAGAGGCCAGCGATGCCAGTGACGCCAATGATCCCCGCGCCATTATGGGTCCCGGAATAAATATCACGTCCTATCAAGGGGGCTGGCTCACCACAACCGGTTATTTGATCGGGAGCGTGGTGACCTACGGAGGTCAGACCTTCTTGGCCTTAAAGGGTACTTCGAGTGTACCCAACCTCGGTAAAGTGCCGAACACGCAACCGAGCTGGTGGCGGTTGTTGGGAACGATTGGCAATACCGTCAAGTATGGAAATGGCGCTCCGACGGCGGCGGTGGGTAATCAGGGCGATTTCTATGTGGATCGCACGAATAACCGCTTTTATGGCCCGAAAGGGGCAGTGAGCTGGCCCACTACTTTTGTTTCCGTCATTGGCCCCCAAGGATCGCAAGGGATCCAGGGGCCGATTGGGTTGACCGGTTCTCAAGGTCTACAGGGGGCTAGGGGACTCCAAGGGGCGGCGGGAGCTACTGGCATGATGGGATCCACTGGCGCAGCGGGCGCAACGGGTGCGGCAGGAGCGACTGGCCCTAAAGGCGACACGGGTGCAACCGGAGCGACTGGCCCTAAAGGCGACACGGGTGCAACCGGAGCGACTGGCCCTAAAGGCGACACGGGTGCAACGGGTGCTGCGGGCGCAATCGGTGCTACCGGCCCGGCAGGCGCACAGGGCCTTAAAGGCGACACGGGTGTGGCGGGCGCAATCGGCGCAACCGGCCCGGCAGGCGCACCGGGCCTTAAAGGCGACACGGGCGCGGCGGGGGCAATCGGAGCGACTGGCGCAACCGGCCCGGCAGGCGCACCGGGCCTTAAAGGCGACACGGGTGCGGCGGGGGCAATCGGAGCGACTGGCGCAACTGGCTCGGCTGGCGCAACGGGTGCAACTGGCCCGGCAGGCGCACAGGGCCTTAAAGGTGATACCGGCGCATCTGGAAAAACGATTTTGAATGGAGCGATCCCGCCGGTCGCGGGTATCGGAACCGATGGTGATTTCTATCTGGAAACGACGAATAACCGTCTTTACGGCCCCAAGGCAGCCGGGGTATGGCCGGGAACATTTATTTCAGTCATTGGCCCACAAGGCATCCAGGGCGTAGCGGGATCTACCGGCGCAACGGGGGCGACCGGCTCGGCAGGCGCAATCGGCGCGGTCGGCCCCATTGGCCCGGCGGGCGCAACCGGTGCTACCGGTGCTACCGGTCCCGCCGGTGCTACCGGCCCCGCCGGCGCTACCGGCCCCGCCGCCACCAAGGCCGACGGGCCTTGCTTTAGCGACTCTGTCTTCATTTATGCCAACCGTTATCAGGACTGCGTGAATGGCACGGTGATGGATATGGTGACCGGCTTGATCTGGCTAAAGGATGCAGGCTGCTTTGGATCTGGGTCTATGTGGGGCGCAGCAAACAAAGCGGCAGCGGCGCTGGCTAATAACAGTTGTGATTTGACCGATCACTCCTCCGCTGGCGACTGGCGGCTGCCGACCAAGGCCGAGTGGGAGGCGACTATCGCCCAAGCGGATGTCCTTAATTGCACGAACCCCAATCTGACCAATACGATGGGTAACCTTTGCTATTCTCCCGGATCGTCACTTTTTACGGGCGTCGAGTCCGGCCTCTACTGGTCGTCCACGAGCGGTGCCTCTGATACCAGCTACGCGTGGGGCGTACACCTCCTCAACGGTGCCGTGAACCTGTACACCAAGGGCGGCGGCTTGTACGTCTGGCCGGTGCGAGGCGGACGATGAGACGCTTCGGCGCTTTGGGCCTTTGACCCTTTGGGGGCGGGGGGCTTGCCCCCTGCTGATTTTTCCGCTGTAAAAGGGCCTGAACGATTCAGAACCGGGGTTCCATCATGTCTGTCGTTATCGCCGAAGAAACGCTGTATGCCGCCCGGCTGAGTCCCGGCGAATTCAAACAGGAAATCGCCTTGTTGCTGTTTGAACAAAACCGGCTCACTCTCAGCCAAGCCAGCCATTTTGATTATTATCCATTTGAAATCAGCCCCTTGTCTGATGAAGACGGGGGAGGGTTTCTAATCACGTTCCTGGATTTGCCGGGTTGCATGGCGGACGGAGAAACCCCGGAGGAGGCCCTGCGAGAAGGCCGGGACGCCTTTCGTTGCTGGATGCTGGCCCATATCGAGGATGGGCGCCCAGTTCCATTGCCGAACTGTGGCAGCGACCCCGGCAAGTTTGTTCAACGGTTCAAATCACCGGCAAATTTACAGGATCAGGTTTTTTAGGCGAAGGCTTGGGCATCGCGCCCATAGCTCATAGCCACCGCGCCAAGGATGGTGCTTATCGCTCCACCGCTGCCGGGCGCAACTCTTCCCGAATCACCCGCCGCAACAAAGCTTCCAGGGTCTGTTGCTGCATCGCCTCGCGCAAGGTCGCATTGATCAGCGTTTGATAGCCGCGCTCCCCGGCTTGCGCCTTGAAAAACGCGACGATTGAACCGTCCAGCATGATGGATACGCGCTGCTTGCCCAGCCGTTCATTGACTGCCGCCGAGAATTCTTCCTGGCTGACATCCTTCAGGCCAATCCGCAGGCGCGGTGGCTTAGAGGTAATGGGAGAGAGTGTCGATTTCATGGGCGTTCGCCTTCCGCAATGAGATGACGTGAATTTCGTCTTCGGTTTCCGTATGGCAGATAGTCACGATGGCCGCATCGAGGAAGCCGGTGGAATTGAAGCGCTGCTCACCGCCGTAATCGTGGGCATCTTCCACCGTGAAGGTCGGCCCATTGAAAACCTGCTCCGCATCGGCAAAATCCAGTCCGTGCTTTTTCAGGTTGGCTCGGCGCTTGGCCTCGTTCCAAGTGAAGTTCATAGCGCAATAATATAGTTGTAGCCCGGATGAAGCGAAGCGAAATCCGGGGTGTCCTGGATTCCGCTACGCTCCATCCAGGCTACGAGTTACCGGCAATTTGTCGGACGGTGCGATCCGAGGCCGCTTCTACTTCGGCGTCGGTGAGTGCTGGCTCAAAGGGATCGTAATCGGCGTTGTAGGTCACCGAACCTTTGAGGCCCGGCGGAGGGATGCGCGGCGTAAGAGGCCGAGCCAGCGGCGCATCCAGCACGGTGATGATGATACGGGCGCGATCAATCGCCGGGCTGTCGTTCACCCAGCGAATCTGCCCGTGGTCATAAATCGCTTCGTAGCTGTTCAACATGGTGGTCTCTCTCAGGGGTGAATTTGTTGCACAAAAGGGATCACGACTGTTCGACAAGTTCATCGCTCAGGGCGAACGGGAAATCCTGAAGTTAAGGGCTATGCCGGTTACGCCGGGGCCAGGGTACTCAGGCCCGCACCACCTGAATCCGCCGACCCTGGAGACTGGTTTGTTCGGCGCTGATCGTGCGTTCGGCCATCGGTGGCTGATCGGAGCGACGGTCGAAGAGGATCAACCAGCCGGTCTCCAGCCCCAACCCGGCCAAATAGCCATCCAGTTGCGCCAGTCCGACCGCCAGCGGGTCCGGGTAACCATCGCGCCAGACCTTCAGTTCCATCCCCAGCGTCACCCCGCCATAACGCAGACAGAGATCCATCCGCCCGGAGCCAATGGCGTATTCCCGCTCCAAAGTCCCGTCGCCATTGACCACCCGGTGCAGGAACGCCATCAGCACCAGATGCGGGGCGATTTCGTGATACGGCGCGCTGCCCAGCAGTGGTTGACCGTGCTGCCGCCAGAAGGCCAGAAAGGCGTCCAGCAGCCGTTCAGCGTTCAGGCTGCCGTCGGCATTCAGCCAGGTGGGCGTGATCTGCGGCAACGAGGCTTGCGGGGTGAACGCCAGCGCCCGCGGCAACACCTCGCGGTAGATCGGATTGGCGATGGTCAGACCCTGCCCGGACGCCATCCGGCACAGCCCCAGATCGAGCAAATACTGGATGTCCTCTTCGGGGACGCCTCCCAGCGCGTTGCCCGCCAGCATGGGTTCGATGACCTGCCGCACCCGCTCCTCACGCAGCTTGTCGGCCAACTGATCCAGATGAGTGACCCGGTTGACGATGAGATATTCCTTGGCCTGATCGATGGTGGCTATGGTCACTGGCCGACTGCGATCACGCCCAACCGGGCGCAGCGCCTCCTGACAGCAACAGCCCCGCCAGCAGCACTAATCCGATCAATAGCCGTGGGTTAATCCTTGCGTTTTTCATCAGTTGGCTCTTTAAAATTGAATCGATTATGTGAAGAGCGAAAATTTTTCGCATTACCGTTAAGCGCACTGTATTAAATCTAACTCAAATAAGCGAATACAATCGGGTTCTGTCGGGATTCAGCGTCGAGGATGGTGGAGACGCTCGCCTACCGTGGCAAACTCCAACCACCCTTGATTCCATTAAGGCGGCTGACAACCTGAGTAAGGTAAGATAAATCATCTTCACCGACCGACCGGACCGGCAGTCCTCACGCCGCCGGAATGCGGTCATTCACAACAGCGGGATTCAACACGATGCAAATTCCAGGCTATCAAATCGAGCGTGAACTCGGTCAGGGCGGCATGGCGATTGTTTATCTCGCCCTGCAGGAGTCGCTGCACCGTCACGTCGCCCTGAAAGTTATCAAACCGATTCTCACCACGGA
>CAIRMO010000125.1 GCA_903879705.1 uncultured Candidatus Competibacteraceae bacterium
CTCCGAAGCCGAAGGTCGTGGGTTCAAGTCCCGCCGGGCGCGCCAATCTTTTCATGTACTTATCTCCGCAGTTTCCGCCGTCATCCCGCCAAGTTCATGTCAGGTCGCGTCAGGTCGCGTCAGGTGACGACAGGTGACGACAAGGCCTTCGGCCCTGAACTCACGGATTCGAACCCGCGTTCTGCCGCTCCGCTATGGCCTGCTCCGCCAACGCCCAAGCCACATGTTCCCGCACCAGTTCCGCTGAATGCGTCAGCCGTGTTTGCAAGGCTTCTCTAACTGCCGGCGAAGGCGGCGCATTACCCAAGGCCACGGCAATGTTGCGCAGCCAGCGCTCATGCCCAATTCGGCGAATGGCGCTGCCTGCGGTGTAGCGCAGAAACTCCGCTTCGTTCCAGCCCAACAATTCCACCAGATTCGATGTATCCAGACCATGTCGGACCCGGAAATCCGGCTCCGCCGTCACTCGGGCCAACCGGTTCCAGGGACAAGCGAGCTGGCAGTCATCGCAACCGTAAATCCGGTTGCCCAACGCTCGACGGAACTCCAACGGAATCGGCCCGTGCAGTTCAATGGTGAGATAGGAAAGACAACGGCGGGCGTCAACCCGGTAGGGGGCGACGATGGCGCGGGTTGGACACGCCTCCAGACAGGCGGTGCAGCGTCCGCAATGGGCGGTCGCCGGCTGATCGACCGGCAGCGGCAGGTCAACGTAGATTTCGCCAAGGAAGAACCACGATCCAGCCCGACGATCCAGCAGAGTGCTGTGCTTGCCGATCCAGCCCAGCCCCGCTTGCTCGGCCAGCGCCTTTTCCAGAACCGGAGCGCTGTCCACGAACACCCGGTAGCCAAACGGGCCAATGACAGCGGCGATCCGATCGGCCAGTCGCTGCAACCGGTTTCGCACCACCTTGTGATAATCGCGGCCCAGCGCATAGCGGGAGACATAACCAAGTCCCGGATCGCGCAAGACGGCCCACGGGTCGGCGGCGGCTGGCGGCAGATAATCCAGCCGTGCGGCGATGACCCGCACCGTGCCGGGAACCAGTTCCGCCGGACGACTGCGCTTGATCCCATGCCGGGCCATGTAGTCCATCGCACCGTGAAACCCGGCCGCCAGCCAAGCCAGCATCTGCGCCTCAGGCACAGCCAGGTCGATACCGGCGATTCCAATCTGCTGGAAGCCCAATTCCCGCCCCCAGATTTTGATGGCGGTGGTCAGGCTGGCGAGTTCAGGAGCGGACCGGGCAACAGTCATGGCGGCGGCTGGAATGAGGGAAGAAAACTGGCATATTGTGCCTTCAATCATTGCCTTTGCAGCCCAAGGAGTTTTCCCATGTGCGAACTGCCTGTTGAACTCTACCGCGCCGCCCAGGTGCGGGAACTGGATCGCATGGCCATTCAGGAGCGCGGCATTCCCGGCTATACGCTGATGAGCCGGGCCGGCGCGGCAGCCTTTGACCGGCTTCGTCAGCGTTGGCCGGCTGTCCGCCGGATCGGGGTGGTCTGCGGCGGTGGCAACAATGCCGGCGACGGCTATGTGGTCGCCCGGCTGGCCCGGCAGGCCGGGCTGGAGGTTCGGGTACTGACCTTGACCGATCCTGCCCTGCTGGGCGGCGATGCCCAAACCGCCTGGCAGGACGCCATCGCTGCCGCGGTTCCGGTCGCACCCTTCACCGCGACCGGCCTGGCCGATGCCGAGCTGCTGGTAGACGCCATTCTCGGCACTGGCCTGGAGCGCGAGATCAGCGGGTTGTGGCGGGGGGTGATTATTGCGATGAACGGCCATCCCGCCGAGATTCTCGCTCTCGATATTCCTTCTGGCCTGCACGCGGATACCGGGGCAATCCTCGGCGCGGCGATTCATGCGGCAGCGACCATCACTTTCATCGGTCTCAAGCTGGGCCTGTTTACCGGTCAGGGTCCGGCCTGTTGTGGCGCGGTCAGCTTTGCCGATCTCGATGTTCCGCCCGACATTTATCCGGCGATCCATCCAGCGTGTTGGCGCTATGTCGGCGCGGACTTGCCGGAACTGTTGCCACCCCGTTCCCGCAGCGCCCACAAGGGTCATTTCGGCCATGTGCTGGTGGTCGGCGGCGATAGCGGAATGGCGGGCGCCGCACGAATGGCGGGCGAAGCGGCCGCTCGCTGTGGCGCGGGACTGGTCAGCATTGCGACCCGCGCTGCTCATGCCGGTTGGCAAGCGGCGGCCCGACCGGAACTGATGTTCCATGGCATTGAGGACGAGGAAGGTCTAACGCCGCTGCTGGATCGGGCAACAGTGATCGCCATCGGGCCGGGACTGGGGCGCGGCGACTGGGGCCGGGCCATGCTGCGTGCGACGCTGGCTTGCGATAAGCCGTTGGTCGTAGACGCCGATGGTTTGAATCTGTTGGCGATTGAACCGGGCTACCGCGATGGCTGGATTCTGACCCCACATCCCGGTGAAGCCGCCCGACTGTTGAAAATGACCCCGGATCAAGTCGAGGCTGACCGCTTTGTCGCCGTTGAACAGGTGGCGTTGCGCTACGGTGGAGTCGCGGTATTGAAGGGCGCTGGCTCGCTCATCGCCAGCACGATCGACGGGCAGGTGGCGCTGGGTACCACCGGCAATCCGGGTATGGCCAGTGGTGGGATGGGCGATGTGCTGACCGGGGTGATCGCGGGTCTGGTGGCCCAAGGACTGCCACTGTTCGTTGCGGCTAAGGCGGGGGTTTATTTACATGGACTGGCGGGGGATTGGGCAGCGCAGGCTGGCGGTGAACGCGGGTTACTGGCGACCGATTTGCTGCCTTGGCTGCGCCAAGCGGTTAATGGTTGGTTACTGGATTCCCGCATCCGCGGGAATGACGGTAAACCAACGTCCTGATCTATCGCTCTATCGCCCTTTCGAGCCATTCCCGCCCCATCGCCGCCGCCCGCCAACCGTGACGCAACGGCGAATCCAGCCCAGCCAGCAGGTTTTGGACATCACGCCGATCGGCCAGCGCCTGAGGCGAAATCCGGTACTGGCAGGCTCGTTCCTCAATTTGGCCCAACAAGTCATCGACCTGCGCCGCCTGCCGGGGCGACAGTTGCGGGCGACCCGGCGGATCCGGCCAGCATTCCGGCGGTTCGGCGCGGGCCGTAGCGATGCGCGCCAGCAGGGTTTCACCATGCCGATGGCGAGTCATGGCGGGTAAATCAGGAAGGTGTTGCAGATCAGCGAGGGTTTCCGGCAAGCGCCGGGCGAGGTCGATCAAGGCGGCATCGTCCAGAATCCAGCGCCGGGGCCGGTCACAAGCGATGGCCTGCTCCTCGCGCCAGGCCGCCAGTTGCCGCAATGCCGCCCGCTGAACGCCGCGCAGCCGCTGCTGTTCCCGGACACGTTGCCATACTGCTAGCGGTTGCGGCCGGTAGCGGGCGGGATCGGCCAGCGCCGCGAAATCCTCGGCCAGCGCCGCCAGCCAGCCGCGTTGTTCCAGCGCCGCCCGCTGCCGTTGATACAGTTCGGGCAAATGGCGCACATCGTCAGCGGCGTAAGCCAGCCATTCCGAAGGTAGCGGTCGCCGTCGCCAGTCCGCGCGGGTGTGGGTTTTGGCCAGGTCGACGCCGAGCAGTTGTTGCACCAGCGCCGCATAGCCGGTCTGGTTACCTTGCCCCAGCGCCAGCGCCGCCAGTTGGGTGTCGAAAATCGGGGCCGGTACTGCGCCGCGCCAGTGGAAAAAAATTTCCAGGTCCTGGGAAGCCGAGTGCAGAATTTTGGTTGTCGCCGGGTCGTACAGCCGATCCAGCAAGGGTTCGAGGGTGGGCAGCGCCAGCGGATCGATGCAGGCAATGTGATCCGCGCTGGCGATCTGGATCAGGCAGAGTCGGGGGTAGTAGGTGCTTTCGCGGATGAATTCGGTGTCCAGCGCCAGCCAGGCTGTGCCACGCAGGTCGGCGCACAAGTCGGCTAAGGCCGGTTGGTCAGCGATGTAGCGGAAGGCGATCATTCTCGCTGCCACGATCCCGATTTGCCGCCCACCTTTTCCAGTAGACGAATATCGGTCATGGTCATGCGCCGATCCACTGCCTTGCACATGTCGTAAACGGTCAGCAACGCGATGTGTACCGCGGTCAGCGCTTCCATTTCCACTCCGGTACGACCCTCGGTTTCGACCGTCGCCTGACAGCGCACCGCGCTACGGTCGGCGACCGGCTCCAGATCGAGCGCCACCCGGGTCAGGGCCAGCGGATGACAGAGCGGAATCAGATCGGCAGTGCGTTTGGCTCCCATGATCCCGGCCAGCCGCGCCACGCCGAGAACGTCACCCTTGCAATGCAAACCGGCCACGATCTGTTCGAGCGTGGCCGGCTGCATGACAATCCAACCTTCAGCAACCGCCCGCCGGTGAGTGACGTCCTTGCCGCCCACATCGACCATGTGGGCCTCGCCGGCAGCGTTGAAATGGCTGAGTTCTGCCACGGTTTAACTACTTCGGCATGGCCACCAGCAGCGGCACGATCATCAGGGCGACAATGTTGATGATCTTGATCAACGGATTGACGGCCGGGCCAGCGGTGTCCTTGTAGGGATCACCGACGGTATCGCCCGTCACCGCCGCCTTGTGCGCTTCGGAACCCTTGCCGCCGAAATTGCCATCTTCGATGTACTTCTTGGCATTATCCCAAGCGCCACCGCCTGCGGTCATGGAAATTGCCACGAACAGTCCGGTGACAATAGTACCCATCAGCAGCCCGCCCAAGGCCTTCGTTCCGGCCTCGGGACCCATCAGCCAGGCCATCCCGAACGCCACCACAATCGGGGTCAACACCGGCAGCAGCGAAGGAATGATCATTTCCTTGATCGCCGACTGGGTCAGCAGGTCTACCGCCAGCGAATAGTCCGGCTTGGTGGTCCCTTCCATGATTCCAGGGATTTCCCGGAACTGGCGACGCACCTCAACCACCACGCTACTGGCCGCCCGTCCGACCGCTTCCATCGCCATCGCCCCAAACAGGAACGGGATCATCCCGCCAATGAACAGGCCGATGATGACCACCGGATCGGTCAGATCAAAGTGGATTTTGAGGCCAGCCACCGCCAGTTTGTGTTCGAAGTCGGCGAACAGCACCAGTGCCGCCAGTGCCGCCGAGCCAATCGCATAGCCCTTGGTCACGGCCTTAGTGGTGTTACCCACCGCATCCAGCGGATCGGTGATGCGGCGAATCTTCTCGTCCATCTCGGCCATTTCAGCGATGCCGCCGGCGTTGTCGGTAATCGGCCCGTAAGCGTCGAGAGCGACGATGATCCCGGCCATCGACAGCATGGAGGTCGCGGCAATAGCGATGCCATATAACCCCGCCCAGTGATGGGCCAGTCCGATGCTCAGGCACACCGCCAGCACCGGCAGCGCGGTAGCTTTCATCGACACCGCCAACCCGGCGATGATGTTGGTGGCATGGCCGGTGGTGCAGGCTTCAGCCAGCTTTTGCACCGGACTGAATTCCGTCGCGGTGTAGTACTCGGTGACGACGACCATCGCCGCGGTCAAGGCCAGTCCGACCAGTGCCGAACCCCAGAGACCCCAGGCATGCTCGCTGCCCATCAGCACCCAGATCACCGGAAAAAAGGCGACGGCAGAAATGGCTCCAGCCACGCCCAGCCCGCGATACAGGGCGTTCATGATCTTCTCGCCTTCACGCGCCTTGACGAAACCGCAGCCAATGATCGAGGCGATGATCGATACGCCGCCCATCACCAGCGGCAGGATAATGGCGTTCTGAACGAGGTCGGCCGTAAGGAACACCTTCGCGCTCAGACTGCCCACCAGCATGGTGGCGATAATGGTAACGGCGTAAGTCTCAAACAGGTCAGCGGCCATGCCGGCGCAGTCGCCAACATTGTCACCGACGTTGTCGGCGATCACCGCCGGATTGCGCGGATCGTCTTCGGGAATACCGGCCTCGACCTTGCCGACCAGATCAGCGCCAACATCGGCACCTTTGGTGAAAATGCCGCCGCCGAGCCGGGCGAAGATCGAGATCAGCGAGCTGCCAAAAGCCAGCCCAACCAGCGGGCCGAGATCGGGAGCAGCGCCGGTGGACATATACAGCAGCGCGTAGTAGCCGGCCACGCCCATCAGGCCGAGACCGACCACCAGCATTCCGGTGATTGCGCCGCCCCGGAACGCCACTTCCAGCGCCGCATTCAGTCCGTCATGGGCGGCCTGAGCGGTGCGGACATTGGCGCGAACCGAAACATACATGCCGATATAGCCAGCGGCCCCGGAGCAGATCGCGCCGATGGCGAAGCCGATTGCGGATAAAGTGCCCAAGGTGAACAGGATCACCGCACCGACGATGACGCCAACAATGGCGATGGTCATGTATTGCCGGTTCAGATAAGCGCGAGCGCCTTCCTGGATGGCGGCGGCGATTTCCTGCATCCGGGCATTGCCGGGGTCCTTGGACAAGATCCATTGGATCGACTGGACGCCGTAGATGAGTGCGCCAACGGCGCAGAGCAACGCGATGATGATGCCGACTGCTGTTGTCATGACGCGAACCCTCCCGAGTGTGGATAAATAGACTGCATGGTTCCTCCTGGTTTTACTGGGTTGTTGTTAAGTGGTTTTCGTTTGGTGGCCGCCGCCCGGAAAGCTGCCGACAAGTCGGAGCTGGACCGGCGACCGTACTTCCCTTAACCCTTAAAGAATAGGCGATACCGGCGTCAAGGCAATCCCGGTGGCGGTTGGCACCGTGCGGGTTGATTCAAGGGGCGTCTATACTACAACAAGGGCTGGATCTTGGTAGCCGATTGCGCCTTTTGTGGCGAATGAGCAAGATCAAATTCAGCCTCGCTGCCTCCTGGCCTTTTCCTTCCACCCAACAGAGTGAATCCCGCTATGAGAATCGTGCTGCTCGGCGCCCCTGGCTCAGGCAAGGGTACCCAAACTGACGCCATCATCGCCCGCTACGGCGTTGCCGCCGTCGCCACTGGCGATTTGCTGCGCGCCGAAGTCGCCGCCAGCACCGAGCTGGGGCGACGGGCCAAACCGTACATGGATGCCGGGGAGCTGGCGCCGTTTGACATCGTGCTGGGCATGATCGAAAACGGGCTGAAAACCCTGGCTCGGACGAACCCCGGGGGGTTCATGATGGACGGCTTTCCGCGCGATCTGGTTCAGGCCGAGGCGCTGGACGCTTTGTTGATCAAGATCGGTCAGCCGCTGGATATCGTGCTGTTTTTTGAAGTGGATTATGAGGAAATTGTCAAGCGCTTGCTGGGCCGTGGCCGCGCTGACGATAATGAAGAAACGATCCGCAACCGGCTGCGGGTTTATGAGGAAAAGACGGCGCCGCTGATTGACTACTACGCCCGCAAGGGCCTGTTGCGTAAGGTCAAGGGCACTGGTGCGATTAAGGAGATCAATGCGCGGATTCAGGCCGCGCTGGACGCCGTCGCCTGAAGTTAGCCGCTGCTCCATCGTCCCGGTTTCTTCCGCCAACGGAAAGAAGCAGGGACGCTGATTTTTCACCTGCCGAGATACGCCTTGCGCACCTGATCATTGGCCAGCAGATTGGCCCCGGTGTCGGCCAGCACAATCCGGCCGTTTTCCAGCACATAGCCCCGGTCAGCCAGTTGCAGGGCGCGATGCGCGTTTTGTTCCACCAGGAAGATGGTCACGCCCTCTTCGCGGATTTCTTTCAGAATCTGGAAAATCTGGGCGATGATGATCGGGGCCAGTCCCAGTGATGGCTCATCGAGCAGCAGCAGGCCAGGTCGGCCCATCAGCGCCCGGCCAATCGCCAACATCTGTTGTTCGCCGCCGGACAGGGTGCCACCGCGCTGACTGTGCCGCTCCTTGAGGCGCGGGAACAACCCGAACACCCGCTCTAAATCGGTCTCCAGCCGCGCCTTGTCGGCAAAGAATCCACCCATCTGCAAATTCTCCTGCACCGTCAGGCCGGGGAAAATGCGCCGACCCTCCGGGGCGAGCGCCAGCCCGCACTGCATGATGACGTGGGTCGGTTTGTGGGTGATGTCTTCCCCCTCGAATAGCACCTTACCCCGGCTGGCGGGTGGCGATCCGCAAATGGTCAATAGCAGGGTGCTTTTGCCCGCGCCATTGGCTCCGATCAGGGTGACGATCTCGCCGGGATGGACTTCGAGAGAAACACCTTTCAACGCCTCGATCTGGCCGTAAAAGGTATGAACCTGGTCCAGTTTCAACATTATGGTTGCCGTCCCCTGAGGATCCAGTCGTGATCGCCATAACAGGCGACAGCTTTAAATCAATGAATCCTGTTTATCCCGCGTTTCAACTTTAGCCTGCTTGAAGGTTTCTCCGCCCTGGCTTAAATCGGGATAGAGCGCCCGTTCAGTTTTAGCCAGCAGCCCGTCAATGGTCAAAAGCTGAATCCGGGGATAAGCGCCAAAGAGTGGTGATTCATAATAACCCCCGGTCACCGCTTCCTTAATCATCGGTTGGGTCGGCGGGGTCAGAGTGACGAATAGACCAATCTGCGCTTTCTCCCGTTCCAGTACGCCTTTTAAATCGCGCACCATACTGACATTGATATTATCTCCGCCTTTCACCGAGACAATGATTTTTTTAGCCAAGCCATCATCGTCGCGGAAATAAATCAGCCCATCAATCCCCGAATCTGTGCCCTTCTTTTTGCCCTGATACGGCTGTGCCTTGATCAGCCAGCACGCCCACCACTGGAATTGATATTTGTTGCGTTTCGCTAAATCCTGGGCGCTGGCTAAATCCTTGGGCGCGCCTTCTACCGCAAACACCATCCCCGGAAAAGCATCATTCAGCCGTTGCTCAATCACCCCAATCGCCAGATGAGTAATGTCGATTCCGATCCAGTTTCGGTCTAATTTATGTGCAGCGTGAACCGCAGTGCCACAGCCACAAAATGGATCGAGAACAAGATCGCCTTCGCTACTCGATACCTGAATAATCCGCTCCAGCAAAGCTAATGGCTTTTGCGTCGGATAACCGAGGCGTTCAGCCGCTTGGGAGTTAATCGGCGGAAGATCAGTCCAAATATCATCAAGCGGTATTCCTGGCATTTCCTTTAGATAAAGTTTCAAGCGCGGTATACCACGCTCAGAGTAAACCAGCTTGCCCTCTTTTTCAAAGTGTTCCATTTTATCTTTGGAATAGGCCCAGCACCTCGAACTAGGTGGATGCACACCTTTCCAATCATAAATTTGTCCCTTGGATGCTCTTTGAATGGATGCCGTCAAATCACGAGTGGTAAACCGCCATTCGGTTTCAGGTTCGACTTGTCCGTAGTGCGACTTAATATATTTTTCAGAGTAAGGCAAGAAAGGTTGTTGCCAATGCCATTGGCTGGATTTTGTATAAAAAAGTAATCGGTCTTGTACAGAAGCGTATCTCTTTCCAACATTTGCATGAGCAGAAGTGCGCTTCCAGATAATCTCATTTCTGAAATTCTCTTTGCCAAAAATCGCATCGAGGACAATTTTCAAATAATGACTGGCGGTGGGATCGCAATGCAAATACAAACTACCGGTTGCTTTTAACACCCGATGCAATTCCAGCAACCGGCTCGCCATCATGGTCAAATACGCCAGCAAATCATTTTCCCGCAAAAAACGCCGCAACGACTGCATGACTTCGGTCGCCTCGGTATTTGACTGATGCAGGATTTGATCAAACTCCGATTCCGCTTGTGGCCCCCAATGCCAGGTATCATCAAAGGCGTTAATCTGGGCATCAACGGCATGGCCCTTGGGCGTTTTGAACAGCAGGTTGTAATCCCGATTGGAGTTGAATGGCGGATCGAGATAAATTAAATCTACTGAATCCGCTGCAAGCTGATCCCGGATAATGTTCAGGCAATCGCCGAAAAATAACGTATTCATTCTTCTCCTAAATAGGCCTTGATGACCTTTGAATTACTGCGAATTTCTGCGGGGGTTCCAGTGGCAATCGGACGACCATATTCCATCACCAGAATCTCGTCGGAAATATCCATGACCAAACTCATATCATGTTCAATCAGCAAGACCGCGACGTTATGTTCAGCCCGCAATTCGTTAATCAGCCGCTCCAGATCGCGGGTTTCTTGCGGATTTAGCCCCGCCGCCGGTTCATCGAGCATGAGCAGTTTTGGTTTCGTGATCATGCAACGGGCGATTTCCAGCCGCCGTTGTTGCCCATAAGCGAGATTGCCGGCCTCACGATGAGCCACTGCCAGCAGTCCGACCTTATCCAGCCAGAACGCGGCCCGTTCCAAGGCATTAGCCTCGGCCCGGCGATATTTTAAGGTGTTGAACAGGCCGGACAACAACCGGGTTTCCAGTTGAGTGTGTTGCGAAATCAGCAGATTTTCGACTACGGTCATAGTTTTGAACAACCGCACATTCTGGAAGGTGCGCACCAGTCCTCGCCGGGCGATGCGGTAGCTCGGCAATTCGTGGAGCGGTTGACCGTCCAGCATCACTGTTCCGGCAGTGGGCCGGTAAAAACCACCGACGCAGTTAAACACTGTGGTTTTTCCAGCGCCGTTGGGGCCAATCATGGCGAAAATCTGGCTACGGCGGACATCAAAATGGACGCTATCCACTGCTAATAACCCACCAAAACGCATACTCAGATTTCGCACCTCCAACAATGGACGAGTAATCAATTCAATCGCCGGGGGTTTGCTCAATTCGAGACTCATAGCTTGACCTCTGCTGGCCCCGGCAATTGCAACTTGGGTCGGGCAGCGGGAATCAGACCCTGCGGTCGCCAGATCATCATCAGCACCATTACCAGCCCGAAAGCCAGCATTCGATATTCATCGAACTCGCGGGCCAGTTCTGGCAAGGCGGTAATGGCAATCGCCGCCAGCACCACTCCAAACTGCGATCCCATCCCGCCCAAGACCACAATAGCCAAGACCATTGCCGACTCAATAAAAGTGAAGGATTCGGGGTTGATGTGGCCTTGACGAGCGGCGAAGAACGCGCCGGCCAAACCCGCGAAGGCCGCGCTCAGGGTCAGAGCGGACAGCTTAATCATGGTCGGGCTGAGACCGAGCGAACGGCAAGCGATTTCGTCCTCACGCAGCGCCTCCCAGGCCCGGCCCAGCGGCATTCGCAACAGGCGGTTGATGACCAACAGAATCAGCAGCACTAGCGCCAGCCCGAGCAGATAGAGAAAGATCACCCCGTAATCGCCGCTGTAATCGAGGCCAAAAAAGTCATGAAAGGTCGTGCCACCTTCTTTAGCCCGGCGGCTGAATTCCAGTCCAAACAGGCTCGGGCGAGGGATATTACCGATCCCATCCGGGCCGCCAGTGAGGAAATTGAGGTTATTGAGCAACAGCCGGGTAATTTCGCCGAAGCCGAGCGTGACAATCGCCAGATAGTCGCCGCGCAACCGCAGCACCGGCAGACCCAGCAGGAAACCGGTCAGCGCCGCCAAAGCTCCCGCAATCGGCAGGCAGAGCCAGAACGACAGAGAAAACTGTTGAGCCAACAGGGCGTAGGTATAAGCACCGACCGCGTAGAAGGCGGCATAACCCAGCACCAGCAGCCCGGCGAAACCGACCACGATGTTGAGTCCCAGTCCGAGCATGACGTAGATCAGCGCCAGGGTCATGATGTCGACCGCCCCGCGCGAGGCGGTGAACGGCCAGATCACCGCGACCAGCAGCAGCACGATCCAGGTGGCCCTCTGCACCCGTGGTTGCCGTTCCGGTTGACGCAAAGCGGTGAAAAGCGCGTTCTCCCGCCAGGATGCGGAGGTGCGGCACCGGATCCAAAGCAGGCTCAGCGGGACGTGGAATAGGCGCAGCAGAAACACGACCACTACCGCGACGATGACCGGGGTTGGGGTCTGGTTGAGCGAGACGTGGATGCCATCGACATGGATGCGGAGGCCGAAAATCGGGGTCAGCAGCACCGCGGTCAACACCGCCGCCAGCAGAGCTTCAAGCCATACGCGGCGCATGGCTTACACCTTTTCCACGTCGGGGCGACCGAGCAGGCCCGTGGGCCGCACCAGCAGCACCAGGATCAGCAGGGCGAAAGCCACCACATCCTTATATTCAGTTTGCAGATAAGCCGAGGCGAAACTTTCCGCCAAGCCTAGGACGACCCCGCCCAGCATCGCGCCGGGAATGCTGCCAATCCCGCCCAGTACCGCCGCGGTAAAGGCTTTCAAGCCGGCGATAAAACCGATGAAGGGATTAACCAGGCCGTAATACATCGAGACCAGCACCCCGGCCACTGCCGCCAAGGTCGCACCCAGCACGAAGGTCAGGGAAATCACCCGGTCGGTGTCGATGCCGAGCAGGTTAGCCATTCCCCGGTCTTCGGAACAGGCCCGGCAGGCACGGCCCATCCGCGACCGGGAAATGAACAGGGTCAGGCCGGCCATGAACGCTACCGTGATGGCCGCAATCAGGACCTGCATATAGGACAGATAGACCTGAAAGCCGCCCTCCGGCCCAAACCGCCAGCCGCCGGTCAGCACCGGTTGCATCGACACATCGCGCGCCCCCTGACCGAGTTGCACATAATTTTGCAGGAAGATCGAGACGCCAATGGCGGAAATCAGCGGCACCAGCCGGGGACTGCCGCGCAAGGGCCGATAGGCCAGCCGCTCCACCGTCCAGCCATAAGAACCCGTGACCAGAATGCTCATTGCCAAGGTCGCCAGCAGAATGAGCGGGATGCTGTCCACGCCGACCAGCCCTAATACAGTAATGACCAGCACGCCAACATAAGCGCCGATCATGTAAATCTCGCCGTGGGCGAAATTAATCATGCCAATAATGCCGTAAACCATCGTGTAGCCAATGGCGATCAGGGCATAGATACTACCCAGCGTCAGACCGTTGATGATCTGCTGGATGAATTCAAGGATTGAGAAATCGGACATGGGTGCAGGGAGAGAGAGTCAGGGAGCGGGAATACCTGGAAACGGGAGAGATAGAGGCAAGAAAATGAGCGATTTCCTACCTCCTGCCTCCAATTCACTTAACTCATAATCAGCAGGTTTTTCGTATTCATGGTTCTCGCTTTCCGTCATTCCCACGAATGCGGGAATCCAGTCAATCGGTGAAAAACTGGATACCCATTTTCGCGGGTATGACGAACTGAGATGTTTTAACTTGAAAAATATAAAACCTGCTGGGAAACGGTATCACTCCTTAACCGGCGTTTTAGTGGCGTCGGCATGCCATTCAAAGATGACGAACTCAAATGCTTTCAGGTCGCCATTATCCCGGAATGCCACCTTGCCAATCGGAGTCTGGAAGCTGTTCTTGCGGATGTATTCCGCCAGCTTGACGGCGTCTTCAGTCTTGGCACCCTTAATGGCATCAGTGATGATTTGCACTCCGGCATAGGCCGGCATGACGAACGGGCCGCTGGGATCCTGTTTCTGATCCTTGAACGCCTTGACCAGATCGGCATTAGCGGGATCGGCGCTGAAATCTGCCGGCAGCGTGACCAGCAGCCCTTCCGACGCCGGGCCGGCAATGGCGCTGATGTCCTTGTTGCCTACGCCTTCCGGCCCCATATATTTGGCGTCGAAACCCTGTTCCTTGGATTGCCGCAGCAGCAAACCCAGTTCCGGGTGATAGCCGCCGTAATAAACAAAGTCCACGCCCTCTTTCTTCATCTTGGTAATCAGCGCCGAGAAGTCAGTCTGGCCCTTGTTGATGCCTTCAAACAGCACCGGCTTGATTCCGGCAGCCTTGACAGTCTTCTCCACTTCCTTGGCGATGCCTTCGCCGTATTGCTGCTTGTCGTGGATGATCGCCAGTTGTTTGGGCTTGACCTGGGTGGCGATGTAGCGGCCAGCGGTCGGCCCCTGCTGGTCGTCAGTGCCGATGGTGCGGAATACCATCTTGTAGCCCTGCTGGGTAATAGCCGGACTGGTGGCCGCCGGGGTGATCATCAGGATCCCTTCCTCCTCGTACAGTGTTGAGGCGGGCTGAGTCGAACCGGAACACAAGTGACCGACCACATATTTGATCTTCTGGTTAACGATCTGGTTAGCGATGGCGACCGCCTGCTTGGGTTCGCAGACATCATCCATCAGCACCGCTTCCAGCTTTTTGCCGTTGACGCCGCCCTTGGCGTTGATCTGCTCGACCGCCATTCTGGCGCCGCTCATCTGCATATCGCCATATTGGGCAACTGGGCCGGTAATCGGGCCGGCGACCGCGATCTTGATGGTGTCCTCGGCCTGCGCCAGTCCACCCAGGCTCAGGATGGCCGCGCTAACGGCGGCGCTCAGGATATTGCGGTTAAAGGTGTTCATCTGGATTCTGCTCCTCGTGCGATGGGTTATAGTCGGGTGAATGCGTCGCAAACGGGCTTTGAATCGATAAGAAGTAGCTGAAATTGCCGGATAGGACAAGCCGGACGCGGAAAAATCCGTGCTGGGGCGGATGGAACGGATCGCGAGAATCCTGCATTTCAACGCGATGTTTCCACCCGCCGCAGTCCAGCCTCTTTCACCAACGCATACAACGCCGGAATCACGATCAGCGTCAGCACCGTGGACGAAAGCATCCCGCCGACCATTGGCGCGGCAATCCGGCGCATCACTTCCGATCCGGCCCCCGTACTCCACAAAATCGGCAACAACCCGGCCATGATCGCCACCACCGTCATCATCTTGGGCCGCACCCGCTCGACCGCCCCTTCCATCACCGCCGCATAAATATCGCTGATTGTCAGTAGTTGACCGGCTGCCTCCCGTTTCTGGCGCAATGCAGTCAGCGCGTGATCCAGATAAATCAGCATGATCACCCCGGTTTCTGCTGCGACTCCAGCCAAGGCAATAAATCCGACCGCCACGGCCACACTCAGGTTATAGCCAAGCCAGGCCATTAGCCAGAGACCGCCGATCAGTGCAAATGGCAATGACAACATCACGATCAGCGTCTCGGTGAGTCGGCGGAAGTTGAGATAGAGCAGGATGAAGATAATCAACAGGGTGAACGGCACCACAATCAACAGTCGCGCTTTTGCCCGTTCCATGTACTCGAATTGCCCGCTCCAGGCGATGTAATAACCCGGCTTGAATTGCACCTGCTCGCGAACGGCCCGTTGGGCGTCGGCGACATAACCGCCGAGGTCGCGGCCACGAATATCGACATAAATATAGGCCGCCAGCAGAGCATTTTCGGTGCGGATACTGGGCGCGCCTTTGCCAAAACTAATACTCGCCACCTGCCCCAATGGAATCATTGCCCCACCCGGCACCGGAATCAGCACTTCAGCGATGGTCTGCGGGTCGGCGCGAAAGTCACGCGGATAGCGGACATTAACCCCGAACCGCTCCCGGCCTTCGACTGTAGTCGTCACTGTTTCCCCGCCAAGCGCGGTCGCAATCACGTCCTGCATTTCGCCGATGCCCAGCCCGTAACGGGCCAACGCCGCCCGATCCGGCTCGATGTTCAGATAATAACCGCCGGTAATTCGTTCGGCATAGGCGCTGGTGGTGCCGGGCACAGTCTTGATCACCGCTTCAATGGCCTTCGCCAGCCGCTCCAGTTCCGCCAGATCAGTGCCGAATACCTTGACCCCAATCGGAGTGCGAATCCCGGTCGAGAGCATATCAATCCGCGCCTTAATCGGCATGGTCCAGGCATTACTGACGCCGGGGATTTGCAGCGCCTGATCAAGTTCAGCAATCAAGCCGTCGATAGTCAGGCCGGGCCGCCATTCGCTGTCCGGTTTGAGATTGATTACGGTTTCAAACATTTCCAGCGGAGCCGGATCGGTCGCAGTCGCCGCCCGCCCGGCCTTGCCCAACACCGAGGCGACTTCCGGGAAGGTTTTAATGATCTGGTTCTGGGTCTGCATGATGTCCGCCGCTTTCGTGACCGACAAGCCGGGCAAGGTGGACGGCATATACAACAAGGTGCCTTCATTCAAGGTGGGCATGAACTCACTGCCTAGCCGACTGGCCGGGTAATACGAGGCGGCGAGTACCGTGAATGCCAATAGAAGGGTCAGCTTTTTCCAGCGCATGACTCCGGCAATCAGCGGGCGGTACAGCCAAATCAGCAGCCGGTTGAGTGGATTGCGCTGTTCGGGAATAATCCGGCCTCGAATGAACAGCACCATCAACGCCGGCACCAGCGTAATCGAAAGCAAGGCTGCGCCAGCCATTGCCAACGTCTTGGTATAGGCCAGCGGTTTAAACAACCGCCCTTCCTGCGCTTCCAGAGTGAACACCGGCAGGAACGAGACGGTAATAATCAGCAGGCTGAAGAATAGCGCCGGGCCAACTTCTTGCGCCGCATCGATCATGATCTGCACCCGCGAAGCGCCGGGCGCGGCCCGTTCCAGATGCTTATGCGCGTTCTCAATCATCACAATCGCGGCATCCACCATTGCGCCCATCGCAATCGCGATCCCGCCCAGACTCATAATGTTGGAGTTCAAATCCAGCCAGCGCATCACGATGAAGGCGATCAGAATGCCGACCGGCAGCATCAGAATCGCCACCAACGCGCTGCGGACGTGGAACAGGAACACGATGCAAACCAGCGCGACGATCAGGCTTTCTTCAAACAAGGTGTGTTTCAGGGTCTCAATCGCCCGATGAATCAGATCGGAGCGGTCGTACACCGGTTCGATGGTCACGCCGGATGGCAAACCGCTGGCGATATCAGCGATCTTGGCCTTGACGTTGCGGATCACGTCCAGGGTATTCGCGCCGAACCGGGCCACAGCAATCCCGCTGACCGCCTCGCCTTCGCCATTCAACTCGGCGATCCCGCGCCGCTCATCCGGTCCCAACTCGACCCGCGCCACATCGCGGATCAGTACCGGCACCCCGCCTTCAGCTTTCAGCACCAATTGCTCCAAATCGCCGATCCCGCGCAGATAACCCTTGCCGCGCACCATGTATTCGGTTTCGGCCAGTTCCACCACCCGCCCGCCGACATCGCGGTTACCGGTACGGATCACCTCGCTGACCCGCTGCAACGGAATGCCATAGGCTTGCAGCTTGCGCGGATCGACGACCACTTGATATTGCTGGACAAAACCACCGACGCTGGCAATTTCGGCGACGCCCTGGGCCTTCGTCAACTGGTAGCGAATGAACCAGTCCTGCAAGGTGCGTAGTTCCGCCAGCGTCCGTTGCGCGCCCAGCACGACATATTGGTAAACCCAGCCGACCCCGGTGGCATCCGGTCCCAGACTGGGCGTGACGTTATTCGGCAAGCGGCTGGCGGCAAAATTGAGATATTCCAGCACCCGCGATCGCGCCCAGTACAAATCGGTGCCGTCCTCGAAAATCACATAGACAAAGGACGCGCCAAAGAAGGAAAAACCGCGCACGACTTTGGATTTTGGAACGCCGAGCATCGCCGCGCTCAGTGGATAAGTGATTTGATCTTCAACCACTTGTGGAGCCTGGCCAGGATAGTCGGTGTAAATGATGACCTGGGTATCCGACAGATCAGGCAAGGCATCGAGCGGGGTATGCAGCACCGCGTACACCCCGCCGGCAATGACCAGCAGGGTTAGCAGCAGCACCAGAAACAGGTTGCGAGCCGAAGCCTCGATGATTCGTCCGAGCATATCAGCGGCCCTCGTGTTGATGGGCTGGCGCCATGCTCCACTCGCCCGCTGGCGGGAGAGGGGTCGGGGGTGAGGGTGGTTTTTCCGAGTCCGGCTCACCAAAACTGTTCAATGCCGCGCGCAAATTGCTTTCGGCGTCAATCAGGAAATTAGCCGAAGTCACCACCCGTTCACCGTCGCCAAGTCCCTCCAGCACCTGCACATACTGATCTCCGCGCAGCCCAAGTCGCACCTCACGCGGCTGATAGCGGCCCTCACCCAATTCCACCAGCACCACCTGCCGGATACCGCTGTGCAGCACTGCCGAAGCCGGAACGGTCAATACGGGCTTATCGCCGGAACCCGCGGCCAGTAGCACACTGGCATACATCGCCGGACGCAATCGACCTTGCGGATTCGGCAACTCAATTCGTACCTGCGCGGTGCGAGTCTGAGCATTCAAGGTCGGATAAACGAATGCGACCTTGCCGTGAAACGCCTCGCCGGGAAAGGCATTGACGGTGATATGCGCGTCCTGACCGGGCCGCACCAGGTTCAAATCCTGTTCAAACACCTCGGCGATCAGCCATAGCACTGACAAATCGGCGATCCGGTACAGCGGATCACCGGGCATAAAGCGCATCCCCTGAATCGCGGTTTTTTCGAGCACTACCCCATCCACTGGCGCTTTGAGCAGTAAATTCTGCTGCGGCTTGCCGTCCTTACGCAGTTGCTCGACCTGATCGTCGGAAATTTCCCAGTTGCGGAGCCGTTGCAAAGCGGTTTCCGTCAACTGACTCATCCGCTCGCGGCCATTTGCTCCCGGTTGCAACAGCGGGGTGAGCGGAACCTGACCGGGGGAAAGCGGAGGGACGGGAAGGGGATCGGCAGTCCGCAACCCTTCACCGGCCATCAGATATTCGCGCTGGGCGGTGATCAATGCCGGACTGTACACCGCCATCAGCGTCTCGCCGCGCTTCACGGTCTGGCCGGTGGTATTAACCAGCAACCGCTCGATCCAGCCTTCAAAGCGGGGCGCGACGATAAACAAGCGGCGTTCATCCGGGGCGATCAGGCCGACCGCTCGCACTGGCCGGCTAAGAATGCGTCGTTGCACGGGCTCGGTTCGCACCCCCAGTTTTTGCACTTTTTGCGGACTGATGCTGAGTTGATCGCCGCCGGTCTGCTCACCCGCGTAAACCGGAAGATAATCCATCCCCATTGAATCTTGTTTCGGGATCGGCGAAATGTCCGGCAGGCCCATCGGATTGCGGTAGTAGAGAATCTTGCCTTGCTCGGCGGTAACAACGACTTGCGGTAAACCAGCGATGACGCCCGCCAGAATCAACGCCACGGTAAGGCGCGGTTTGGATAAAGGGTGCATGGGAATATCCCCTTGATTTGCCAAGTTCGTTTGACACGGCATCCAGTGCCTGATGGCGGATGCCACGTCGCGGCATGGCGTTTCCAGGATAAGGAAACGCAGCGGTCAGCAGACGAACTCAGCGCGGGGGACGATGCAGCGGATCGGGAATAAAACCGGACCCGTGTTCAATGGAAGCGGGATACGGGACAGTCGCGCCGGATGGATCGTCACCCGCTCCATCAAGTCAAATTCGCTCATCATTTTGCACTCCGGTGAACATCGTGAAGCGACGATAAAAGGCAACCGTCTTCATCAGAGAAAGCCTGGCGCCTGAGCAGTTCCGTAGCCAATCGCAGAACCTTCTCTGGCCCCAGCCCATGAAAGCAGTCGCGTTCGGCGTAAGGGCGCTGGAGATCATCGCAGGAACAGGCAGCGGCGTCTTCGCGGGCAATACGAAAGTGTTCGCCGGTATGCCCATATTTCTCATGATCGGTTGGCCCAAAAATCCCCACGGTCGGGACACCGAGTTCAAATCCCAGGTGCATGATCGCACTGTCATTCGCTAATATCAAAGCCGCTTTAGCCAACAGCGCCGCAGTTTCAGGCAGGGTAGTTTCGCCACAGAGGACGACCGCATCCGGGATACCGTGAGCGACAGCCTCGGCAATCAGTTGTTCATTGCCGGTTCCCACCAGAATCACTTTTTTTGCCGTTTCAGCCGCCAATCGCCGGATCACCTCCTGAAAATGCGCTATCGGCCAGCGTTTTTTTTCACTGGCTGCGCCGGGCGCAGCGACGATCCATCCCGTTGCTTCCGCGATGCCCTTGACTCGTAATTTTTCCAGTACCGATTGTTCATCGTTGGCAGCAAAAAACTGAAAAGGCGGCGGATTGTTAACGCAAAGCCCCATCATTTCAAGAATTTCCTGATGGCGTTCTCGCATATTGGTTTTGCGAAATCGGCGAATCAGTGGGCTGCGATTTTTACCCGGAAGCAGCGCTGGAATTGGGGTATTTCGTAAATCAACAATGCAGTCATGCCGGTTTTTTCTCAATTCCATCAGAAGTCGCCACTTGGCAATAAAACCGGTTTTTTTATGGTAAATAATCACCCGATCAATCTGCGGACTCTTCTCAAGAAGCGCATACGCTTTTGGCCCAACCAGCACCGTTATTTTGGCGCTGGGGAATTGCGCCGCCAGCGCCATGATCACTGGAGTGGTCATAACAACATCGCCGATATTACTGAGAGTAACAACCAGGATATTCTTCATTTTTTTACTAATTGATGGCGGTTTTTGATCATCTCCAAGTCTTTGACGAGGTGGAGTGTTGCATCTATGGCCGGTGGGAATGGGTGCGGTTGATGAGCGTCCCGTTACTCTGGAAACCCCTCGGTGACGCCCTTCGGTTCATCTTCGCGATCACCTCGCGCAGCCCCTTAATCCTCATGTGTTCCGATCCGACGCTCTCACCGATCACCGCGCTGGAACTCTACTGTGTTCGGACCCGCATTGAAATCCTGTTCGCGGTATTGAAACAGATCTTGGGCGCTTTTTGTTTTCACTCCTGGACCCCACATTTGCCACGCCATGCGCGCCGCCGGCACTGGTTCAGTCTGATTCAACATAAATACTGATATTTATCAGTAGATTATCGATAAAATGTGCGCATCTTCATCGGCGATGGAACCCTGCAGTTATGCAGTCTATGCGGAGGCTGTTCCCGTTTCATAGCGAGTAAAATGCGCAGATAAATCCGGTAATGTACTGATTTTCTGATAGATTAGAATCGGGCTGAACCAGTCCCACTCGCCCCGCTTCCCGAAATGGCGAGCGATTGACTCTCAAACCCCGATCTGCCAGGATTCCGTCCATGGAAACACCCGCTTCCCAGCTCCAAACTCCGGGCCAACGCCCCGGAGGGCCGAAAGCGATTTCCTATCAGCAAAATATAGTTTCAAAAAACTCTGTGTTTCCGCGGTTCAATGTTAGCAATAGGAAGGAGAAAATAATGAGCGGACAAAAATATTTATCGGAAGTTTTGGTGGATTTTGCGCTTAAATATTACAATTTGGACTTGCCCGATAACGTCATGGAAATGCTTCCGAAATTACTCATCGATAAGATAGGGCTTATTCTTGCAGGTTCACAATTTCCATGGAGTGAGGGAACTTAATAGAGCGATAACGGCATTTCCCGCAAAAGGGGAATCCACCGTTTTCTATTTTGGAGATACACTCTCACCCGAACAGGCGGCTTTCATAAACGCAAGTTCCGGTAATGCGCAAGATTTTGATGATACAAATATACCCTCAAAGATACATGCGGGAGGAATAATGACCCCTACCGCTCTTGCGGTGGGGGAAAACTCAGGTAAAAGCCCTCGAGAAATAGCAAAAGCTCTGCTTCTTGGTATTGAGGTGATGACGCGTATCGGCTATGCCATACCCGGAAGCCACCTCAGGGGATTTCATACGCCATGCGTCTGCGGGCCTTTTGGTGCCGCGATAACGACCGGCCTTCTCATCGGTTTAACTCGGGAGCAGTTTATATGCGCGCTCGCAATTGCGGGTAGTTTCGCGGGCGGCGTTGAGGAATATACAAGAACCGGCGGGCAGATAAAAAGAAATTTGCCCGCGATTGCCGCGATAGGTGGCATAAAGGCCGCATACCTCGCTAAAGAAGGCATTACGGGTCCGCCATCAATACTTGAAGGCGACCATGGGATTTGCAAAACTTTCGATGATGGAACACACATTGATAATATAGCAAAGAAACTGGGCGAAGAATGGCTTGTTTTAGAAACTTCATTTAAAAACTACAACTGCTGTTATGCAATTCATGCCGCACTTGAAGCATTTCTTTTTGTCTGTCAAGCAAACAACATTAAGCCCGAAGATATTTTAGAAGTGGCGGTCGGCGCTTGTACATTTGTTGTTGATCATGTTGGCAATATAAAGGAGCCCAACGTAGCGGTCGAGGCGCAGTTCTCGCTCAGCTTCATGC
>CAIRMO010000126.1 GCA_903879705.1 uncultured Candidatus Competibacteraceae bacterium
GCCACCCCTCCTTATCCAAGGAGGGGATAAAACCAGCACAGAACATCGCTTTTTCCCCTCCTTGAGTAAGGAGGGGTGGCCCCGTCAGGGGCCGGGGTGGTTCGCTCCTCAGCGAGGGGAAATTCCACAACTCCAACCGGATGGCTATATTGGCACCCCTCGCCATCGCAGGAAAATTTAGAAAAGGTGGTTTTGTGTCAACAACTCTGCAATCGCTCAGGCCACTGCCCGTAACTGCCCCAGCAACTCGCCCAGCCGCCGGTTCGCGGCGATATCCACTTCCGCGCCGTCACGAGTCCGGGCGTTGCGCTCCACCAAGTCGAGAAAGGCGCGAACCCAGTCGGTGTAGTAGTCCTGATCATAGGTCGACGGCCGTTCGTCCAGTTGCGGACCGCCGCGCGGCACGGTTCGGGGCGGGAACACCGAACGGGGGCCACTCTCCAGCGCCAACTGGGGCCGCTGCGCCAATGGCAACGCCTCATAGCCGAGAAAATCGACGTAGCGGTTGAGCAGGTTGGCGGTCAACCGGGCCGGCAGCGCCACCGCCTGTTCAAATTTCATCCGGAACCGGGTAGTTTCCCGCGCCAGCGTCACGATCTGTTCTTCCAGCTTCAAGCGCTGCGCCCCGTTGATCAGTTCTTTGATGAAATCGGCCATCGCCGTTTCCGGCACCCGGTAGTAGTTGCACAGGGCCTTGTTGCTGCCCAGATCCTGCAAATCCCGCATCCATTCCGCTACCGCTTCGCGGGCGAACAGCGCGGCGTCGTCCTGGCGGGGCGCTTCGGTGGCCGCCGTTGCCGATGTACCTAAACCCAGCAACGCCTTCATCTTGCGGGTATCCACCGCCGCACCGATGGTCGGGGCGCTCATGGCCTGCTTTTCGTCCGGCAACCGGGTTTCGATCCGGTAATAGATGTTCTTCATGTCATCACTGTCTACCTGCAAGGCACGCAGTAATTCACCGAAGCGCTGTTCGCCGGCGCAGTCGATCAGACAGCCGGCAGCCTGTTGCGCCGCGATCCGGCGTTTTTCCAGTTCCAGTTCCGGGTTGTCGGTGACGTAGTAGTGGGCCATGCGCTCGATCATTTGTTCGCGCAGCAGGGTCGCCTGACCCGCCAGTTGCTGGCGCTTGAGTTCGGGATTGCACAACGGGCGCAGGTTGGCAGCCAGATAACCGACCCCGCCATCGTTGAGGGCGAACCCGGCGGCCCACGCTTCTGCGGGGTTGCGGAAATGGGCGCTGGCGGCGGCATCGCCCAAAAAGGCCCGCTTGAATGTTTCAATCCGGGTGCGCTCACTGGCCCGGAGGGTCAATTCGACGTTGCCCTCGTAATCAAACAGGTTCTTGGCTTTGAAATTCGGATTGCGTAGCCAGTAGCTATTGCGGAACGGGCCGTTGCTATCCCACTTTCGCGGCCAGTCGTGCTGCTTGCCGAAGAAGTTCAGCAGTGAACTTTCCATGCGGATGATCCAGCGGCGTTCCGGGCCAGGTTCGCCGGCCTTCTCCTCGAACTCCATGTCGAACTTGGTCAGCACCAGAAACAGCGCAGTCGGCTGTTGCGAACGCTGTTCCGGGGTTGCGCCGTGGGTGGATTCAATCCAGTTGAACACCATCTCCGGCAGCGTCTTGACCTCCTGATTGCTGGGGCCGATGCACAGCAACATGCTGGTCAGTTCCTGCTCGGCGCAATAGCGCTCGAACAGGTACGCGACCTTGCCGCGCAGAAACAGGCTTTGCAGCGCGTCGGCTCCGGCCAGAAACTCCGGCAAGTCCTTGATCTGTTCGCGGGAGCGGGCACCGGGGAAGTCCAGCAGGTCGGTATGCTGGAAGAAATCCCAGGGCTGCTCGCTAATCACGATCCGCAATTCAGCGATCAGTGCCGTGACCTCGCTGCGTGGCAGGGTCACTCGCGCCCCGTTCGCTCCGATCAGGGTGAGCGTTCCGCCGCCGCCGGTTCCCAAACCCTTGAGGGTCTGCACATCGATCAGGCTCTGCTCACGGGGAATCAGCGCCTCCAGTCCAGCATAGGCATCGGTAGCAAAATTCAGCCCTTGCAAGCCGGTGTACAGGCGCAGGTAAAGCTGATTGAACTGGGCCACTCCGCCCCAAATCACCCCGAACAGCTTGACTCGATCCGCTATCAGTAGCCGGGGAGCCAGTTGCGCGGCCTGTTCCCAATAGCCGAGCCGCAGCAGGCGAATTCGCTCCTGACCTTTGAAATACCGCTCGAAATAGGCTTGCAAATCATAGACATCATCAGCAGTGAGCGGATCCGCCGGTTGCGCCTGCGCCGCTGAAGCCAGCCCGGTCAGCAATTCGGTCAATTGCGGTTGAGTTAGTGGTTCATCGTCGCTGTGGTCGCAATCGGCGTAATAGGTGTTGCCGATGATCTTGACCAGATCGGTCTGGGTCAGCAGCCGCATTTGCACCGGCGCGGCGGGCGTAGCCCCGGTCGCCGGTTGCAGGGTAAAGCGGGTCACCAGCCCGGTCGATTCGCGCCCGCCTTCCGGGTTGATGTCGCGGATGAAATCGATTTTCTGGCCGGCGAAATCGGCCAACAGCGGCGCTGAACCTTTGCGGGCCAGCGCCGAAATCAGATAGGACTTCCCGGACTGGCTGGGGCCGAAGACTCCGGCGCACATCGGCCGTTGCGCGGCCTGATTCAGCCGGCGAGCTTGAGTGACCAGACGGCGGAAGTCCTTGGTCAAGCCGGCTTTTTCCTGGCGGACCCGCTCCGGGTTTTCCTCCAGCCAGTTCAGGAAACCACTGCCGGCCCGGTCAAGATTCTGGCATTGGGCGCGAAGTTGGGCGTCGGTCACGGACATGGCGGCAGTTCCTGGTGAAGTCGAATCAGGTGCAGGGATTGGAACGGGCTGGGCAGACGGTTCGGGCCGGGTTGCAACGATAGCCGGGGCGGGCGGAGCGACTGCTGCCGGTTGCGGCGCTGGAGCAGACGGTTCAGCGTTCTCGCCGATGTTGACCCCGAAATGCCGGGCCAGCGCCGCGAGCCCGCCGGTGAAGCCCTGGCCGACCGCCTTGAATTTCCACTCGCTGCCGCGTCGGTATAACTCGCCGAGAATGATGGCCGTTTCGCACATCCCGGCGGTGTCCTGGGCAAAGCGGGCGATGCCGGTCTGATCCTGACCGTCACGCAGCTCCAGCCAGACGTGGCGCAAGACCGCCAACGATTCCCTGCCCTCGGTTGCCAGGGTCAGCGTAAGCGCGATCGTGGTAATTTCGGCAGGCAGTTCCGTCAGGTTGACGGTGAACCGCCGCCCGGACGGATCGAGCTGGAGACCCCCGCTGGGCAGGGCCGGCTGGTTGTAGAAAACGAAGTCCTGATCGCCGCGCACCCGACCTTGGGCAGTGAGAGCAAACGCGCCAGCGTCGAGCGTCCAGCGGTCATCGACAGGTTCCCGGCCCAGTTCAATTTCGACGATCCGGATGCCGGGGGCTTGCTGGTTTAACGATAGATTTTGACCGGCCTGGAAGGTCAACACGATGGAGTTCTCTTTTGGGTTGCTGGGGTGGCTGCGAAAGCGGGGCGGTAGAGATAGCATGGGCATCCTGCCCGTGTTGAGTCCACGGGCAAAATGCCCGTGCTACGATAAATTCTACAACTCAAATCAGATTCCTACTGATTCACTTCCAGCAGCAGTTCAAACGAGAAGGTGCAGCCGTGCCCTCGCGTACTTTCAACGACCAAGTAGCTGCCCATCAACGCTAACAGTTCGCGGTTGATCGTCAGTCCCAGACCCACGCCGCCAAACCGCCGCGTATTCGACCCGTCGGCCTGCATGAAGGCCTGCAATAGATGCTGCATCGTCGCGGTCTCTATTCCGGGTCCGGTATCTTCCACCGACCACTTGATCCGGGCTCGTGAGTATTCAGGCACCGAAGTGCTGACCCGCAGAATGATGTGGCCGCATTCAGTGAATTTGAAGGCATTATCTAACAGATTCGAGAGAATCTGTTGCAGCCGCATGGCGCTCCCGATCAGCCGGCGGGGCGTTTCCGGCGTAATTTCAATCCGAAAGTCGAGCGATTTTTCTTTAGCCAGCCGACTAAACCGGTTACGCACGGTGTCCAGCAGGGTATCCAGATCAAAGCTGGAGTTCTCAATGGTCACCCGGCCCGCTTCGAGATTGGAGTAATCCATAATATTGTTCAAAATCCCCAGCAGATTGGTGGAGGACTGATGAATATTCTCCAGATAATCGCGCACCTCCGGGGTCAACTCGTTATCCAAGGCCAATTCAGAAAAGCCAATGATCCCATTCATTGGCGTGCGGATTTCGTGACTCATATTGGCCAGAAACTCGGATTTGATCCGCGCGACCTGTTCCGCTATTTCCTTGGCTTTTTTGATTTCCGTCACATCATAGAGGGCGGATAAATACAGTCCCCCAACCTGATTCAGTGTCGCTACCCCGACCATGGCCGTGCGATTCATGCCGTTTTTGCAATGGATATCGACTTCCATCGGCTCGAATGGTGCCCCTTCACGCTGGGATCTTTCCTGGCGCTCATGCCAAGTCGTTATCACCTTTTGACGGTAGTGGAGGTCGGGATACGCCCGGCTTTCCCAGTCATCGAATGTAGGAATATCCTCCAGGGTATAGCCAAAGGTATTAACAAAAGAGGTGTTCAAGTAAGTAATATTTTGTGCGGTGTCATTGAGGGCAAACGGCACAGGCGAGGCATCAATCATGGCACGAAACTTAGTCGCATTATCCTGTAATATCAATTGGAGCTGCTTTTGTTCGGTAATATCCCGATTCACCCCAATCATTTGTTGCGGGACGCCGGCGTCATCCCGAATTACGATGGCCGATGCCACGATATAATGGATCGTGCCATCCGGCCACTGTACCCGAAACTCCGGGTTGAAGGCCTGTTCTCCCCGCAAGGCCCGCTCAATATCGATCTGTGCCTGCGGTGCGTCATCGGGATAAAGCCCCTGCACCCAAGCCGAATAAGCTCCGTTGAAATCCGATTCCCGTACCCCATAAAGAGTGTACATCCATTCATCCCAAACCAGGTTGTTGTGAGGAATATCCCATTCCCACACACCAATCCTTCCGGCATCGGTCGCCAGTCGGTAGCGGGTCACGCTGTCCGATAATTGTTTAGTCAGCGTCCGGGCCAGTTTCATTGCACGGGCGCGACCATTGACTAACAGCCACACCACCAGGAACAATGTGAAGGCACCGATAGTGCCGAAGATGGCGAAATATGTAGCCCGATTATTGTGTTGATTTGTTGCAAAATTGGGCGAAGTGCGAACGATGATATTCCACTCATGCCCGGCTATCTCGATGGATTGAGTACTCCGAAATAGGGCATTTTCGGTTGATTCCGGGTCGATACTCACATTCGGATGGGAATCAAACAGCAAGGTTGTTGACGACGGCGAACCTTGATCATAAATTTCCAAGTCCACGGTTTTTTCCATGTTCTCATAGTCGCTCCTTAAAATTCCCTTCATCAGATCATTCATACGAAATGGCGCATAAACCCAACCCACCAGACTGCTACGACGTTCCTCCACGGTAGCTTGGGGTGTGCTGCGGCGATAAATGGGGACATACATCAGAAAACCGGATTGAATATTGGTTTCGACTTCCTGCACCAGGATTACTTTGCCGGAGATTGCCGTTTCGGCCTGATCCCGGGCGCGAGCCATCGCTTCACGCCGGATCGGTTCCGAGTACATGTCATACCCGAACGCCCGGAGATTACGCTGAACAAACGGTTCCAGATAAATAATGGAAGTCCATAATTCACGATCATTATCGGGCCGAAGGGTGTAATTCGGAAAGCCTTCCTGGCGGATTTTTTCAATATGGCTGGCTTTGTCTTTCGCCGGAATCAACAGGGAAAAACCCACGCCCTGAATACCAGGGTATCTTTTTTCTAAGTGCAGGGAACTCACATAGGTACGAAATTCATCCCGCTCAACCGACTGGGACGAATTGAACAAGCCCGCCGCTCCCAGTAAAATCTGTTCATAGTCAGCGAGGCGATCCTGAATCTTGGCTGTAATTTCTTTAACACGAAGATCAAATTCAAATCTGAGATAGTGGGTGTCCTCCTGTTGGATATTATTCCAGACGATACAGGTAAGGGTGAGGCCAGCAGCTAAAGCTAACCAAGGCAATAACCAACCGGAGATAACTCGATAAAATTTCACAAGGGCACCTTCGTCTGAAGTAATAAGAAGCGGGTGGTTGAACCGTTCTGGTTCAAAAATGACGGTTGTACAGGAATCCGCCTTGAGTGGTCAAATTCAGTGTAGCACAGGCATCCTGCCCGTGTTCCGCTTACGGCAGGATGCCCGTGCTATAGCCATCCGGTTGGAGTTGTGGAATTTCCCCTCGCTGAGGAGCGAACCACCCCTGGCAGGCGCTGGTGGGGATCGGCTATCGCCAGGACTGGGGCGACCTGGTTCTGGCCTACCGCTATCTGAGCTACGACATGGGCAGTGACAAACTCCTGCAAAACACCGACTTCAGCGGGCCTGGGCTTGGGGTGGTCTTCCATTTCTAGGAGTGCGTCGGTCTTTGTAAATTAACCGATTGAAATAAAATGACTTTCTGTTTTCGGGTATGGAACATCAGTCTTTTATAATCAAGTGGTTGTACAAATAGCCCGACAGACTCCCAGGGCATCGGCGATCTCCACTGGCGCAATTTACAGGCCCGCTGATGATTAACGCGCTCTGCCGCGTTGCCGGCGGGCCTCGAACAGCAAGATGCCCGTCGCCACCGACACATTCAGGCTCTCCACCCCGCCCATCGCCAGCGGAATCCGCGCCAGCCGGTCACACACCTCGCGGGTCAAACGCCGCAAGCCTTTCTCTTCGGCCCCCAGCACGATGACGGTCGGCAGGGTGAAATCCACCGTATAAAGACTGGCCTCCGCTTCACCCGCCGCCCCGACGATCCAGACGCCTTGCTCCTTTAAATCGCGCAGCGCCCGCGCCAGATTGGTGACGGGAACAAAGGGCGTAATTTCCGCCGCTCCGCAAGCCACTTTGCGTACTGTCGCATTCAAACCGGCAGCCCGATCCACGGGCGCGATCACCGCATGAACCCCGGCCGCCGCTGCGCTCCGCAAACAGGCCCCTAGATTATGCGGGTCCTGGACGCCGTCCAGCGCCAGCAGCAGTGCCGGTTCCGCGGTCGCTGCCAGCAGCGCCGGCAAATCCGCCTCGCCATAGGTCCGCTGCTGAACCGCCAGTCGGGCCATCACACCTTGATGACGAACGCCGCCACCAAGCCGATCCAGCTCCGCCCGCTCCATCAACCGAACCGGCGTCCCGTGGGTAGCGGCGGCATCCAGCAATGTCTGAATCCGCCCATCCCGACGCTGACGTTCCACCCACAGTTCCTGCACTTGCTCCGGCTCGTAGCGCAGCGCCGCCGCGACCGCATGAAGTCCGTAAATCCGTTGTTCAGCCACGGTAGCTATTCCTTCCGCCGCCGCCGAGGGGAACGAGCATGCGGCTCCTTGCCCTTGCCCTTGTCCTTCTCCTTGCCCTTCTCCTTCTCCTTGCCCTTGCCCTTCTCCTTGTCCCCGCGCCCGGCCTCAATCGGCTCGAAATCGATCTTGCGCTCGTCCAGATCGACCCGCGTCACGCGCACCCGGACGCTATCACCCAGCCGGTAAACCTGCCCCGAACGCTCGCCGTGCAGGCGATGACCGACCGGATCGAAATGATAGTAATCATTGCGCAGCGAGGTCACATGGATCAGCCCTTCCACGAACACCCCGCGCAGCTCCAGAAACAGCCCGAAGCCGGTTACGCCGGTAATAATCCCGTCGAAAGTTTGCCCGATCTTGTCCTGCATGAACTCGCACTTGAGCCACTCCACGGCATCGCGCACCGCCTCATCGGCCCGCCGCTCGGTCATCGAACAATGCTCGCCCAGCCCGGCCAGATCGACCTGAGTGTGCAAGAAATCCGCCGCTTTGCCGCCGGTGAGAACATGGCGAATGGCACGATGCACCTGCAAGTCGGGATAACGGCGAATCGGCGAGGTGTAGTGGGCGTAAGCCTCCAGCGCCAACCCGAAATGGCCGGCATTGCCCGGACTGTAAACGGCCTGCGAGAGCGAACGCAGCATCACGGTTTGAATCAGATGGGCGTCAGGCCGGTCGTGGATTTGTTCCAGCACCCGGGTGTAATCAAGCGGGGCGGGTTTGTCGCCCCCGCCCAGTCCCAAGCCCAACTCGCCGAGAAAAGCCCGCAGCTTTTTCAACCGATCTTCCGCCGGCCCCTCGTGAACCCGGTACAGGCCGGGCATTTTATGGCGCTGGAGGAGCCGCGCCGCCGCCACATTCGCCATGATCATGCACTCTTCAATCAGGCGGTGGGCGTCGTTGCGCTCGGTCGGCAGAATTCGCTCGATCTTGCGATCTGCACCGTATTCGATCACGGTCTCCTGGGTGTCAAAATCCATCGCCCCGCGCTGCTCCCGGGTCGCCCGCAACAGTTGATACAGCTCATGCAGCCGATCCAGATGCGGGGTCAATGCCTGGTATTCCGCCCGGAGTTGCGGATTGCGGTCAGCGACAATGGCCGCTGCCGTGTCATAAGTCAGCCGGGCATGGGAGCGCATTACCGCCTCGACAAACCGCGACCGGATCAGGCGACCCACGCCGTTCAGGGTCATCTCGCAGACCAGGCACAACCGATCCACTTCGGGTTTGAGCGAACACAGGCCGTTGGACAGCGCCTCCGGCAGCATTGGAATGGCCCGATCCGGGAAATAGACCGAATTGCCGCGCTTGCGGGCTTCCCGATCCAGCGCCGTGTCCGGGCGCACATACCAGGACACGTCAGCGATCGCCACCAGCAGCCGCCAGTTGTGGCCGCGCTTCTCGCAATACACCGCATCGTCGAAATCGCGGGCGGTGATCCCGTCAATCGTTACCAGCGGCGTCCCGCGCAAATCCAGGCGACCTTGCAGAGCGGCCTCCGGCACGGTTTCACCAAAACTCTGCGCCTCCGCGACCACAGCCTCCGGCCAATCCACCGGAATCCCGTGACTGGCGATGGCGATGCGGATTTCCATTCCGGGGGCCATGTGTTCGCCGAGAACTTCCTTGACTCGGCCCAGTGGACGATTCTTGGCGTTAGGCTGCTCGATCAACTCGACGATGACAATCTGCCCGGCTTGCGCTGCGCCACGGCCATCGGGCGGAATCATGATGTCCTGATTGATCCGCTTGTTGTCGGGGGTAACGAAACAGGCCCCGCGCTCCTCGCTGAACCGCCCGACGACGGTTTCGGTATTGCGCTCCAGCACCTCGACCACCGCACCCTCGCGGCGACCCCGGTAATCCACCCCGATGACCCGCACTACCGCCCGGTCACCGTGCAGCAGTTTTCGCATCTGCCGGGGCGACAGAAACAGAGTGTCGCCACCCTCGTCGGGAATCAGGAAGCCGTGGCCCTCGGCATGACCGATGACCCGGCCAGTGACCAGGTCCATTTTAGCGATCAGCCCGTAACCTTCACGGCGATTGCGGATCAGTTGCCCGTCGCGCTCCATTGCCCGTAGCCGGCGGGACAAGGCTTCGATTTCCCAGTCATCGTCCATTTGCCATTCAGCGCACAGATCTTCCAGGGTAAGCGGCATGCCCCGCTCCTCCAGGTAGTGCAGAATGAATTCGCGGCTAGGCGAAGCGCGGCCGTATTTTTCCTGCTCACGGGCCAGAAACGGGTCAAGCTGACGCCAGGAACTGCGTTTTTTATGAGTCATTGAATCTCTTGCAGGTTGGAAAAGAGGAAAGTGGATTAGATTGACAGGGGAGGAGGCGATCCGTATAGTACACTCCCGTTGCCGCCGAAACCGGCGCGACGCTCAGGCCGGAGTGGCGGAATTGGTAGACGCGCTAGGTTCAGGTCTTAGTTGGGGTAACCCAGTGGAGGTTCAAGTCCTCTCTTCGGCACCAGATTCACAGAAAAGCCCGGTTAAAGCCGGGCTTTTCTGCGTTTGGGGTGGTCAGAATCGCCTCATAGCACGATCCGCCGGATATTCAAATTCTCCAGGTCCTTGCGCCTGACGCCCATTTCGCCGGCGATGTGAATGTAGTCCACCGCATCTGGCCGGTCAGGTGCCTGTTTCGCACCCCGGTCTCGCTCCCGGTCTCGCTGTTAGAACCGCGCCGCCGCCCTGGTGTATTCTGCGCTGCACCGCAACATCGCACGCCACATCAAGGAACCGTCATGGCTAACGCCATTCTTGTCGTCCCTACCGAGCAGCGGGTCGGGCTGACCACCGTCGCGCTCGGCCTGGTTCACGCCCTCGACCGCGAAGGCATTCCGGTTGGATTTTGCAAGCCCATCAGCCAGCCCCACGCCTCTGACACCGGCCCGGAACGCTCCACCCGGCTGGCCCGCACCGTCACCAGCCTCAATCCACCCGAGCCAATTCCGGTCGCGGACGCCGAAAACCTGCTCGGCCACGACAAGGAAAATGTGCTGCTGGAAGAAATCATCGGCCGCTATGAACAAGCCGCCCAGAACGCCAGCATCGTCGTCGTCGAAGGCTTGGTCGATACCGAAGAGCAGCCCTACGGCACACACCTCAACGCCAAAATGGCGCAAGGTCTGGATGCCAGAATCATCATTGTGGTCGCGCCAGGTCGCAATACGCCACACCAGGTTGCCGATACCGTGGAAGTGGTGGCACAGGCCTACGGTGGTATCCGCCATGAACGGATGATCGGTTGCATCATCAACTTGCTGGATGCGCCGGTGGACCCGACCGGCCATATCCGCTTCGATTTTAGCCGCGCAGAAGGCAGTTACAATTCCAGTCACGAGGTTCTGTTCCGCGCCGAATGCGCTCGGCACTGGCCGGAGACCTTTAAGCTGATCGGCTGCATTCCCTGGCAGCGCGAGCTGATCGCGCCCCGGATGCGCGACATCATGCAGATGATCGGTGCCCAGATTCTCAACGAGGGGCAACTCAACCGGCGCGTCACTCACGTCGCACTGGGCGCGCCGACCCTGCTGAACCTCTGCCAGGAATTGCGGGCCGGGGCAATGATGATCGTACCTGGCGACCGCGACGATGTGTTGCTGGCGGTCTGCATGGCGGCGATGAGCGGCACACAGGTGGCCGGCGTCTTGCTGACCGGCGGATTCAAGCCTGATCCCCGGGTCTGGAAACTGTGCGGCCCGGCGCTGGATACCGGCCTACCGGTCCTGAGCATCAACTACAGCGCCATGCAGTCGGTGCTGTATCTGCCCTATCTGAATCTGGAAGTGCCGCTGGATGACCGCGACCGGATGCAGCAAGCGGTCGATGCGGTCGCTTCGCACATCACTCTGGAGTGGAAGGAGCCGCTGCTCAATAACCTGGAAGAGCGGCGCTTCAGTCCGCCGGCGTTCCGGCACATGCTGGTGGAGCGCGCCCGCAAGGCCAACAAGCGGATCGTCCTGCCAGAAGGCAACGAGCCACGCACCATTGAAGCCGCCATCACCTGCCATCAGCGTGGTATCGCTCGCTGTGTGCTGATGGGCGACGCCGGGCGGATGCGCCGGATGTCGGCGCGGCGCGGCATGATCATTCCCCCGGATATCGAGATCATCGATCCTGCCGAGATTAATTCGCGCTATATCGAAGCGATGGTGGAACTGCGCGGAGATAAGGGCTTGAACGCCGGGCTGGCCGAGGAGCAACTGCATGATCCAGTCGTACTCGGCACCATGATGCTGCAACTGGGCGAGGTGGATGGGCTGGTGTCCGGGGCGGTGCATACCACCGCCAACACCATTCGCCCGGCCCTGCAACTCATCAAGACCGCGCCCGGGGTGCATCTGGTGTCATCGATCTTCTTTATGTGTCTGCCGGAACAGGTGCTGGTCTATGGCGATTGCGCCATTAATATAGAGCCTACTCCCGATGAATTGGCCGACATCGCCATCCAGAGCGCCGAATCGGCTCAGGCCTTCGGGATTACGCCCCGAGTCGCCATGTTGAGCTATAGCACCGGTACTTCGGGCAGCGGCAGCGATGTGGATAAGGTCAAGAACGCGACCCGGATCGCCCGCGAACGGCGGCCCGATCTGCTGATTGACGGGCCGTTGCAGTATGACGCGGCGGCGATCAAGGATGTGGCGCTGAGCAAAGCCCCGGACAGTCGGGTGGCGGGGCGGGCGACGGTGTTCGTGTTCCCGGATTTGAATACCGGCAACACCACTTACAAGGCGGTGCAGCGCAGTGCCGATGTGATCAGCATCGGCCCGATGCTGCAAGGATTGCGCAAGCCGGTGAATGACTTGTCGCGCGGGGCGCTGGTGGAGGACATCGTGTTCACCATCGCCCTGACTGCGATTCAAGCGGAGCAGGCCAGGACGCGGGAACAGAGCCAACGCTGAATCATTCCCGCTCGAACACCTCAACGCGCGCTGGCGGCAGGTTGCTCCAGACGATCTTGCTGGACAACCGCCGGAAGCGCGGTAGCAAACGGTGGCGAGCGCCGCGCAGATCGTAGGTGAATTGCACCAGCAGGCCGCCGGGTTCAAGCAGGATTTCAAACTGGTGACTGATCGCACGGGTCATCGCCGGTTGCAGCGAGCGCAGCGGGAGACTGGAGACGATGCTGCCAATCCCCCGCCCCCGGTCGTGGTCAAGCAGTTGCGCCAAGTGGGCGGCGTCGCCCTGGACGATCCGCACATGGGGAAAACGCTGGTGCAGATGGCAGGCCAGCGTGGGCGAACGCTCGACCACGACCAGCTTCCACGGCGGCACCCCGTGCCGAAGCAGAGCGGCAGTGACCGCGCCAGTTCCGCCGCCTAACTCCACGATTAGCCCTTCCCGGTTCAGTGGGACGCGGGACGCCATACAACTGGCCAGCGCCGGCATACTGGGGCAGGCGGCCCCCATGGCGCGCGGGTTCGCCAGGAGTTCCCGGGCGAACAGCGCCAGTGAGGCCGCACCGGGATTTTGCAGCAGAACTTTAACAAGACGTTTCATTGTGCGGGTTTGTCCAGTAGCCGATGCCGGTGGTCAGACTGGCGGCGAGCGCAACTGTTCCTGTTCGGCCTCGAACAGCGCCGAAGCCAACTGATGCAGCCCTTCGGCCTCGGCCAACTCGGAAATTTCCTCCCAAGTCGCCCCGCGATCAATCGCGGCGGCGGTTTTGCTGCCGTCCGGCAACTCCTGGCGAATGGTCCGAATGAACGCATCCGTCGCTGCCGCCGGGTCTTCCGCTATGGCCGAACCTTCGCGCAACGCCTCCTGCTCGGCTTCAAACAGCACCGACGCCAGTTGATGAAAACCCTCTTCCTCGGCCAGTTCCGAAATCTCCTCCAAACGCGCGCATCGGTCGATGGCGGCGGCAGTCCGGCAGTTATCGGGCAGGTCGCCCCGGAACGAACGGAGCAGATGGTCAATGTTCTTCATTTCCACGAGAAAATCTCCCGATCAGGGTGGTTTATGAGGGGGCAAAGTCTAAAGCGGCGATACGGAAATGCCAATGGCAAGCGTTCATCATTGGGTCGTTTCAATCCTGGGAAATCGCCCTCATCCGCTGGAGCAGGGCCGGCAATTCCCCTAAAGCCGCTATCCGGGCTGCGACCGGATAGCGGCTTTGTTGGGCGGCATCACCATAACCGTAAGCAGCGGCGATGAAGGGCAGACCATGGGCGGCAGCGGCAGCGGCATCTTCACCCGAATCACCAATGAACCAGCACCGCCGGGTATCCAGATCCTGCTCGGCCAACAGGCGACCGACCAGCTCCGTTTTATCGGCGGCTGGCGGCGGTTGGCGATCCAGCGTGTAGACGTCAACGAAATGACGGTTCAGCTCCAGGGAGTCAAGAATGCGCCGGGTGGGCTCGAAGCGCTTATTAGTGGCAATGAACAGCCGCCAGTCGGCCCGGCTCAACGCATCGAGCGTTTCCGCCAGGCCCGGATAAGGCCGGGTAGCCCGGTAGCCTTGACGGTCATATAACGTCTTGAAGGCGGCAGCCAGCCCGGTGAGCCGATCAGCATCCTCCAGACCGGTCAGCCGGGCCAGGGTTTGCAACAACGGCGGGCCAATCAGCCGCTGATCCAATGGTGCGGCGGGCTCAAGGCCGTGGGTCACCAGCACCCGCTGGAAACTGGCCAGAATGCCGGGGGAGGAGTCGATCAGGGTGCCGTCGAGATCAAAGAGGATCGCGTCAGGATTGTGCATGAGGGCATGATGCTCCGCGAGCCGTGGTTCCCGCCAGTCAGGTCGTTGGATGAAAATGGCCGAGATTGGTTTGATCCGACACGTTGGACCGCCCGGTCATCTTCGGACGGCATGTTACAATACCCGTGCGCTCCCAGAAATGTATCCCCATCTGCACCCGCTACGAATCCGCAACGGCCTATGAGCATCGAACAATCCATTATTGAGGGCTGCGAACGGTTGAACCTGCCGTTGCCGGAGGGGGCTGGGACGCAATTGACTCATTATCTGACCCTGCTGGAACGCTGGAACCGCGCCTATAACCTGACCGCGGTGCGCGATCCCGAAGCGATGGTGGTTCGGCACCTGCTGGACAGTCTATCGATTCTGCCCTGGTTGCAAGGACCGCGGGTGCTGGACGTGGGCAGCGGCGCCGGATTGCCGGGGATTCCGCTGGCTATCGTGCGGCCAGACTGCGAATTTTGCCTGCTCGACAGCAACGGCAAGCGCACCCGCTTCCTGATTCAGGCAGTCGCCGAACTGCAATTGACCCGCATCAGCGTCATTCGCAGCCGAGTCCAGGAGTATCAGCCGGCGACTCTGTTCAATAGCGTGGTGGCGCGGGCCTTTTCGACTTTGGCGGAGATGGTGGCTGATGCCGGACGGCTGTGCGCCCCGAATGGCCGACTGCTGGCGATGAAAGGCGTCTTTCCCGACGATGAGCTGGCCCGCCTGCCGCCCGGCTATGCCGTGGTTGGGGTCTACCCGCTGCACGTTCCGTATCTGGAGGCCAAGCGTCATCTGGTGCATCTGGCCCCAGCGCCTGTTTCGCATCCGCGGGAATGACGGATCGGGCAGCCGTTGTGGTGGCGCTGATTGAAAATATCCAGCGCGAAGATTTGACCCCGCTGGAGGAAGCTGCCGTCTTGCAGCGGTTAATCGCCGAATTTGAACTGACCCACCAGCAAGCCGCCGAAACAGTGGGTCGGTCGCGAGCGACGATCAGCAATCTGTTGCGGCTGCCGGAGTTAACCGAGGATGTACAACACAACACCCTCGATGAACTGGATGGCATTATTTTCCGGGTGAAGTGATCTGGTAATTTTCGTTGACCCGCTGGCGCTAAATTCCCTATACTTCGTGGACACTCTGCGCGACGGCAGCGAATTGGGAACGGCGCATTTCATGACGAAATACCAGCGCCGCAGAGTCAACAATACAATGACTATAAAACCTGAATAGACCCTAACCAGATCTCACATGCCCAGTGCAATGTCAGCGCCCAGACCCCTAGCCTCCTTGCGGGTTGGCAGCGCGATCCAGGTCACCCGCCGCATCACCCTCATTCAGTTGCTCGTCACGCTGGCGATTGCTGCCATCTCGCTGGTTCTGAGTACGGTTCAGGCGGCTGGGTCGGCGCTGATCGGTGGCGGCATCAGCACCCTGGTCAGCTTCTATTTTGCCAGTAAAGTGTTTTCAGTACGTCTCGGCGCGCCCGCCGCCGAAATCGCCCAGGCGTTTTTTGTCGGCGAGACCGTCAAGTTGCTGCTGACGGTCGTTCTGCTGAGCGCCGTCTTCCTCTGGTTGCCGGTCGCGCCCCTGCCGCTGCTGCTCGCGTACATCGCAACGCTGCTGGCGTACTGGCTGGCGCTACCCTTCACCTTCCCTGCTTCTACCGCTTCAGTGAGGACGCTATGAGCGAAACGGGTCATTCCACAACGGGATACATCGTCCACCATCTGACCAATCTCCGGTTCGATCTGACCAAGATGCACTTTCTGCACGGGGAGGAGACCGGCGGCTTTGGCGTGATTCATCTGGACACGCTGCTGTTTTCAGCCGGGTTGGGAGTGCTGTTCCTGTGGTTGTTCATGAAAGCCGCTAAAACCGCGACTAGCGGCGTGCCTGGGCCACTGCAAAATTTCTGCGAAATTATGGTCGATTTCGTCGACACCCAGGTCAAGGATTCCTTCCATGGCCGTAACCCAGTCATTGCTCCGCTGGCATTGACCATCTTCGTCTGGGTGTTCCTGTGGAACGCCATGGATCTGCTGCCGGTCGACCTGTTGCCGGCCATCGCCGGGCTATTTGGCATCCCTTATCTGCGTTCGGTGCCTTCGACCGACATGAACTCGACCTTTGGTATGTCGATTTCGGTGCTGCTGCTGGTTTATTACTACAGCATCAAGGTCAAGGGTCCGGGCCATTTCGCCATGGAAATCCTGACCCATCCATTCGGTAAGTGGTTCATGCCGTTCAACCTGCTGCTGCGGATTGTTGAAGATCTAGCCAAGCCCATTTCGCTCGGTCTGCGTCTTTTCGGCAATCTCTACGCCGGCGAACTGATTTTCATCCTGATCGCATTGCTGCCGTGGTGGCTTCAGTTCACCCTCGGCTGGCCGTGGGCAGTGTTCCACCTCCTGATCATCACCCTGCAAGCCTTCATCTTCATGGTGCTGACCATTGTGTACCTGAGCATGGCGCACGAGGACCACTAAGTCGCTAATTCTACCCGGGGTTGACGCCAAGCCACCCCCAACCGATTTTTTTCCATCCACACCTCAATCTCTAAACGGGAGATCATAATGGAAGCTGCAAGCCTGATTGCTCAAGTGCAGGGTATGACTGTTATCGCGGTAGCATTGATTCTGGGGCTGGGCGCACTGGGCACCGCCATCGGCTTTGCCCTGTTGGGCGGCAAATTTCTCGAAGGCGCTGCCCGCCAGCCGGAAATGATTCCCACCTTGCAGGTCAAGATGTTCATTGTCGCCGGTTTGCTCGATGCGGTGACCATGATCGGCGTGGGCATCGCGCTGTTCTTCACCTTCGCCAACCCCTTCCTCGGTCCAGTCCTGCAACACTTGGCCAAGTAAGAAGTTTCATGCGCCACCACCGCGTATCTGAGGAGGTAACCGCGTGAACTTCAATGCCACCCTCATCGGGCAGATGATCACGTTCGGCCTTCTGGTGCTGTTTACCATGAAGTATGTATGGCCGCCGATCATCCAGGCCATGCAGGACCGCCAGAAGCGAATCGCCGACGGCTTGGCATCTGCAGAGCGCGGAATGCGCGAGCAGGAACTGGCCAAGACCAAGGCCGCCCAGTTGCTGAAAGAAGCCAAGCAGCAGGCTGCCGAGATCGTCGCTCAAGCCCATAAGCGCGCCAACGAAGTGGTCGAGCAATCGAAGCTGGATGCCCGTACCGAAGGCGACCGCCAGTTAGCCGTCGCCAAGGCGGAAATCGAGCAGGAGGCCAATCGCGCCCGCGAGCAACTCCGTCATCAGGTCGTTAGTCTGGCCATCGCCGGCGCCGGCAAGATTCTTCGGCGCGAGGTCGACGAAGCGGCCAATGCGGCGCTGCTGGATGACCTGGTCGCGCAACTCTAACCACCCGGACCACGCCCATGGCTGAAACCACACCCGTTGTCCGACCCGCCGCTGCCGCCCGGCCTTATGCCCGCGCCGCGTTCGAGGATGCCCAGGACGCCCAGGCTTTACCGCTCTGGTCGGACCTGCTGCAAGCCGCTGCTGCCGTTGCCGCTGATCCTGCCATGCGCCGTCTGTTGGGGCCGTGGAATCCTCAATTGCGCGGCGAGCAGAAAGCCGAACTGGTGGCCGGGCTATGCCGCGATGTGCGCGGCGGCGCGGAACTCCCGGCAGTGTTCATCGTTTTTCTAAAGATGCTGGCCGAGTTTCACCGGCTGCACCAGCTTCCGGGCATTGCTGTTCTGTTCGAGCGGTTGCGGGCGGAAGCCGAAAGCGTTCTTCATGCCCAACTGATCACGGCCGCTGCGGTGACCGATGACCAGCGCGAGCGGGTAAGCAAGGCGCTCAAGGCCAAGTTCAAGCGCAGCGTCGAATTAGACTGTAAGACGGATGCATCGCTCATTGCGGGCGCGGTGATCCGGATCGGAGATCGGGTAATCGACGGTTCGGCCCGCGGTCGGCTGGACAAACTCGCCATGGCCTTGAGCCAGTAAGAGGAATACCGTTTTATGCAACTTAAACCATCCGAAATCAGCGATCTGATTCGGCAGCGCCTGCAAAGTTATGAGGCGACCGCCGAAGCTCGCACTGAAGGCACCATTGTTAGCCTGGCCGACGGCATTGCCCGGATCTACGGCTTGGACAATGCGATGCAGGGCGAAATGATCGAGTTCCCGTCACCTCGGGAAGGCGACCCGATCACTTATGGCCTGGCCATGAATTTGGAGCGTGACTCGGTCGGCGCGGTGATCCTAGGCCAATATGAACACTTGGCTGAAGGCGACAAGGCGCTCTGTACCAGCCGCATTCTGGAAGTGCCGGTCGGACCGGCGCTGCTGGGGCGGGTGGTCAACGCCCTGGGCCAACCGATTGATGGCAAGGGGCCGATCAATACTACCCAGACTTCACCGGTTGAAAAGATCGCGCCGGGTGTCATCGAGCGGCAATCGGTCAGTCAGCCGGTGCAAACCGGTCTCAAGGCGATTGACGCGATGGTGCCGATTGGGCGCGGCCAGCGGGAATTGATCATCGGCGATCGTCAGACCGGTAAGACCGCTGTGGCGATTGACGCGATCATCAACCAGAAGGGCACTGGCATTAAGTGCATTTACGTCGCGATTGGGCAAAAGAACTCGTCCATCGCCAACGTGGTGCGCAAGCTGGAAGAACACGGCGCGATGGATCACACCATTATCGTGGCCGCCAGCGCCTCTGAATCCGCTGCGATGCTGTACACCGCCCCGTATTCCGGTTGCGCCATGGGCGAATACTTCCGCGACCGTGGCGAGGATGCGTTGATCATTTATGATGATCTGTCCAAGCAGGCGGTGGCCTATCGCCAGGTGTCCCTGCTGCTGCGCCGTCCGCCGGGTCGTGAAGCCTTTCCCGGCGACGTGTTCTATCTGCACTCCCGGCTGCTGGAGCGCGCCTCCCGCATCAACGCCGACGAGGTGGAACGCCTCACTAACGGCGCGGTGAAAGGGCGGACCGGCTCGCTGACCGCCCTGCCGAGCATCGAGACCCAGGCTGGCGACGTGTCGGCGTTCGTGCCGACCAACGTGATCTCGATCACCGACGGCCAGATCTTTCTGGAAACCGACCTGTTCAACGCAGGCATCCGGCCCGCCATCAATCCTGGCCTGTCCGTGTCCCGCGTTGGTGGCGCCGCCCAGACCAAGATCATCAAAAAGCTCGGCGGTGGTATCCGCTTGGCGCTGGCCCAGTACCGCGAGCTGGCGGCTTTCGCCCAGTTTGCTTCCGACTTGGACGAGACGACCCGCAAGCAGCTGGAGCGTGGTCAGCGGGCGACCGAGTTGATGAAACAGAAACAGTATTCGCCGATGTCGGTGGCCGAAATGGGCATTTCGCTGTTCGCCGTGGATCGGGGCTACCTGGACGACGTGCCACTCAACAAGATCGGCGATTTTGAAGCCGAGCTGCTGGCGTTCGCACGGTCCAACCACGCTGCCTTGGTCGACAAGATCAACGCGACGGGCGATTACAACAATGAAATCGAAAGCGGCATCAAGAAAGCCGTGGAAGAATTCAAGGCCCACTTCGTCTAAACGGGTGCAGCATGGCCGGCGCTAAAGAAATACGCACTAAAATCAAGAGTATCAAAAATACTCAGAAGATCACCAAAGCCATGGAAATGGTGGCGGCGAGCAAGATGCGCAAGGCGCAGGAACGCCTGCGAGCGGCCCGGCCTTATGCGAGCAAGATTCGCAACGTCATCTCGCATCTGGCGCATGCCCATACCGAGTATCGCAGTCCGGGACTGATCGAGCGCGAACTGAAGCGGGTCGGGCTGATTGTGATTTCCACCGACCGGGGTCTGTGCGGCGGGCTGAACACTAATCTGTTCAAGACCGCGATTGTCGCCATGCAGCAATGGCGGACCCAAGGCGTCGAGGTCGATATTTGCACGGTCGGCACCAAGGCGTTCCAGTTCTTCCGTCGCCTGAAGGGCAACGTCGTCGCCCACGTCTCGCACTTGGGCGATGCGCCGCGCTTTGAGGATGTGCTGGGGCCGGTCAAGGTCATGGCCGATGCGTTCACTGAAGGACGCATCGACGCGATCTACCTGGTTTACAACGAGTTCGTCAATACGATGAGCCAGAAGCCCAAACTTGAGCAACTGGTGCCGATCACCGCCGAGGTACAGGACGCTGCGCCGGTCCATCGTTGGGACTACATCTACGAACCCGATCCTAAGGATCTGATCGAGCTGTTGCTGCGGCGTTATGGCGAGTCGGTGGTTTATCAGGCCCTGGTAGAAAACGTCGCCTGTGAAATGGCGGCGCGCATGGTCGCTATGAAGAGCGCCACCGACAACGCTGGTACGCTCATCGATGAGTTGCAACTGATCTACAACAAGGCCCGGCAGGCGTCGATTACCCAGGAACTGGCCGAGATCGTCGGCGGCGCCGCGGCGGTATAGGCTCGCAGCGTGCGTCCGGTTCCGCTGGACGCACGGTGAAACAAGCTAAGGGGAACCCAAGAATGAGTTCTGGCAATATCGTACAAATCATCGGCGCGGTGGTGGACGTTGAGTTCCCTCGTGGATCGGTGCCAAAAATCTACGATGCGCTACGCATTGACGAAAATGGCCTGACGCTGGAAGTGCAGCAGCAACTGGGCGATGGCGTGGTTCGCACCATTGCGATGGGGGCGTCGGAAGGGCTGAGGCGCAACATGGCGGTTTCCAATACCGAAGCGCCCATTTCGGTGCCGGTCGGGATCGCGACCCTGGGTCGAATCATGAACGTGCTGGGCGAGCCGATCGATCACAAGGGGCCGGTACTTGCGGAAACCCTGCGTGGCATCCATCAGCCGGCGCCGAGTTTCGAGGAGCAATCCGGCGCAACCGAACTGCTGGAAACCGGGATCAAGGTCATTGATCTGCTCTGCCCGTTCGCCAAGGGTGGCAAGGTCGGTCTATTCGGCGGTGCGGGCGTGGGTAAAACCGTCAATATGATGGAATTGATCCGCAACATCGCCATCGAGCACTCCGGCTATTCCGTATTCGCCGGCGTCGGCGAGCGGACCCGCGAGGGTAACGATTTTTATCACGAGATGACCGAGTCGAACGTGCTGGATAAGGTGGCACTGGTTTACGGCCAGATGAACGAGCCGCCGGGTAACCGGTTGCGGGTTGCCCTGACCGGCCTCAGCATTGCCGAAAATTTCCGCGATGAAGGTCGTGACGTGCTGCTGTTCATCGATAATATCTACCGTTACACCCTGGCGGGTACCGAGTGTTCGGCGTTGCTGGGCCGGATGCCGTCGGCGGTGGGTTATCAGCCGACGCTGGCCGAGGAGATGGGCGTGTTACAGGAGCGCATCACCTCGACCAAGTCCGGATCAATCACCTCGATCCAGGCCGTGTATGTGCCTGCTGATGATCTGACCGATCCATCCCCGGCGACGACGTTCGCCCATTTGGATGCCACGGTCGTGCTGTCCCGCCAGATCGCCGAGCTGGGGATCTATCCGGCGGTCGATCCGCTGGATTCCACCTCGCGGCAACTGGATCCACTGGTTGTTGGTCAGGATCACTATGACACCGCCCGCGCTGTGCAAAGCACCTTGCAGCGCTACACGGAACTGAAAGACATCATTGCTATCCTTGGCATGGATGAACTGTCTGAAGAAGACAAGCAGGTCGTGTCCCGCGCCCGCAAGATTCAGCGATTTCTGTCCCAGGCGTTCTTCGTCGCTGAAGTATTTACCGGATCGCCCGGTAAATACGTCGCACTCAAGGACACCATTGCCGGATTCAAGGGCATCATCGCTGGCGAGTATGATCATCTGCCCGAGCAGGCGTTCTACATGGTCGGCGCGATTGATGAGGCCGTGGAAAAGGCCAATAAGCTGTAATGGGGCGGCGATCCCGGTTCCGGGATCGCGTTCCGTTCGCAACCGACCAGGAGACGCACTATGGGCATGACACTGCATGTCGATATCGTCAGCGCAGAGAAGGAATTGTTTTCCGGTGTGGCGGAGATGGTGACCGCACCGGGCGAGCTGGGCGAACTCGGCATTTTGCCCCGCCACAGCCAGTTGCTGACCCGGCTTAAACCTGGGCAGGTGCGGGTGCGCCTGCAGGGTGGCGAGGAACAGTTGTTCTACGTTTCAGGCGGGTTGCTGGAAGTGCAGCCCAGTCTGGTGACGATTTTGTCCGACACCGCCGAGCGAGCCAAGGATCTGGACGAAGCCGCTGCGCAATCGGCCAAGCACCGTGCTGAACAGGTCCTTGCTGATCATCGCAGCGAGTTTGAATTTGCCCGGGCCAAGGCCGAGCTGGCTGAGGCGGTCGCGCAGTTGCAGACGATTGAAAGGCTGAGAAAACTGCGTAAATCCGGCTAAAAGCTAACAATAATAACTAGTTCGATCCCTTGGGCCGTGACGCTGTCACGGCCTTTTTGTTTTTCGGCGGGGAACCGGTGTTACCGCAACACTGAGCGCTATTCGAGTGGCAGGGTTCGGTACAATAACGACAATTTTTCAGGGGAGGCTTGGTCATGCAGCAGCTTTCAGTCGTGATCCTTGCCGCCGGCAAGGGCAAACGGATGGTTTCGGATTTACCCAAGGTCTTGCATTCAGTGGGCGGCAAGTCGTTGTTGACGCATGTATTGGCGACGGTGAGTGGTCTGGACCCCGCGGTCCGGGTTGTGGTGTACGGGTATGGCGGCGATCGGGTTAAAATTGCTCTGGCCGGTGAGCGGGGTGTGGTGTGGGTTGAGCAAGCCGAGCAGTTAGGCACCGGCCATGCGGTCGCACAGGCGCTGCCATTGCTGGATGATGCGGGGGTTACTCTGGTGCTGTATGGCGATGTGCCGCTGACCCGGCGAGAAACCTTGCAACCGCTGGTTGATCAGGCTCGGCAAGGCAAACTGGCGTTGCTGACGGTCAATCTGGCCGATCCGTCCGGTTATGGCCGGATTGTCCGCAATGAACAGGGTCAAGTGCAGCGGATTGTTGAAGAAAAGGACGCGACGCCGGCGGAATGCGACCGGCACGAAGTCAACACCGGGATTCTGGCGGTAGCGACCGCGAAATTGCGTAGTTGGGTTGCGGAACTGGGCAATGACAACGCCCAGGGCGAATACTACCTGACCGATATTGTCGCACTGGCCGGACGGGACGGTGTTGCGATTGAGGCGTTCACAACAAACGAACCTGCTGAAGTTCAAGGCATCAACGACCGCCGGCAACTGGCGGAACTGGAGCGGTTTTACCAAATGCGACAAGCGGAGGCACTGCTGGACCATGGTGCGACTCTGCTCGATCCGGTGCGTGTGGACGTGCGAGGGGAAGTTACGACCGGCAAGGATGTGGTGATCGATGTCGATGTGGTTTTTGAAGGCGTGGTTCGACTGGGTGATCGGGTCAAAGTCGGGCCATTCTGCGTTCTCAAGGATGCGGTGATCGGCGATGATGTCGAAATCTTCTCGCATTCGCGGATTGAAGGCGCAGAAGTCGGCGCTGGAGCACAAATTGGCCCGTTTGCTCGATTGCGACCCGGTTCGCAGTTAGCGGCGGGCGTTCATATTGGCAATTTCGTCGAGACCAAGAAAACGACCATCGGACCGGGTTCCAAGGTTAATCATCTGACCTATCTGGGCGATGCCGAGATCGGCGCGGGAGTTAATGTCGGAGCCGGCACCATCACCTGCAACTATGACGGGGCGAACAAGCATAAGACCGTCATTGATGATGGTGCATTTATCGGCTCTAACAGTTCGTTAGTGGCCCCGGTGCGGATTGGCAAGGGCGCAACGATCGGGGCGGGTTCAGCGGTGGGTCGCGACGTGCCCGATGGTAGCCTGTGCCTGACCCGCGCCCCGCGCAAGGATGTGAGCCACTGGAAGCGGCCGGTCAAGCCCAAAAGCTGAGCCACGGAAGACACGGAAAGATGTTAAAGATTAAAAAGACGGTGGCGGATTTCTTTTTCGCTTTGATTTCTTTTGGACAAAACTCATGGTTAAAACCCGCTTTGCCCCCAGTCCTACTGGCTACCTGCACATCGGCGGCGCTCGCACCGCGTTGTTTTCCTGGCTGTACGCCCGTCGCCACGGCGGCCCGTTCGTGCTGCGGATTGAAGATACCGATCTGGAACGCTCCACTCCAGAAGCGGTAAACGCCATTCTGGAAGGGATGGCCTGGCTGGGTCTGGATTATGACGAAGGGCCGTTTTATCAGACCCAACGCTTTGATCGATACCGTGAAGTGCTGCAACAACTGCTGCAAGATGGCGGGGCTTACTACTGCTATTGCACCCGTGAGGAACTGGATGCCTTGCGTGAGGAGCAGAAGGCGCGAAAGGACAAGCCGCGTTATGACGGCCGTTACCGCGACTATGATGGACCGCCGCGTGACGGGGCGGAGCCGGTGGTGCGGTTTCGTAATCCGCTCAATGGCGAGGTGGTGGTCGATGATCTGATTCATGGCCGCATTGTGTTCCAGAATGCCGAACTCGACGATCTGATCATTGCCCGCGCTGACGGGACGCCGACTTACAATTTCTGTGTGGTGGTGGACGACATGGATATGGGCATTACCCATGTCATTCGCGGCGACGATCACATCAACAATACCCCGCGCCAGCTCAACATCCTCAAGGCGCTCGGCGTGCCGGTTCCCCAGTATGGTCATGTGCCGATGATTCTTGCCCCGGACGGTCAGAAACTGTCCAAACGTACTGGCGCGGCCAGCGTGATGGAATACCGCGATCTGGGTTATCTGCCGGAAGCAGTGCTGAATTATCTGGTGCGGCTCGGCTGGTCGCATGGCGATCAGGAAGTTTTTTCGCTGGACGAAATGAGCGAGTTATTCGATCTGGCGAATTGCAACAAGGCACCTTCGGCGATCAATCCGTCCAAACTGATCTGGCTGAATAAGCACTATATGAAAACGCTCGATCCCGCTCATGTTGCCCGCCATTTGAGCTGGCATATCGGGCAACTGGACATCGATCCCAGCGCCGGGCCGCCTTTGGCCGAGGTGGTCAAAGCTTTCGCCGACCGTTCCGACACACTCAAGGACTTGGCGCAAGCTGCCGCGTTTCTGTACCGCGAATTTGAGTATTACGATGAAAAAGCCGCTGGCAAGCACCTGACTGCCGCCGCTCGCGGGTCGCTGCAACAATTGCGCGAGGCCTTCGTGGCGCTGCCGGACTGGCGGGCTGAGCCGATTCACGAGGCGATCAGGCAGGTCGCTGAAGCGGGCAGTTTGGCGTTGGGCAAGGTCGCGCAACCGCTGCGGGTGGCGGTTACCGGTACGGCGGTGTCGCCGCCGATTGATATCACGCTGGAACTGCTGGGACGAGCGAAAACCTTGGCCCGAATGGACCGAGCCTTGGCGCGGATCGGTTAACCATCCAACTCTGGCGCGCTACAGCTACACTCTAAAATTCAAGAGCAACCGCATCCCGCCTGGAGCTTCGCCATGCCCGCCGATCTCGCTCAACATGCCCAAGCCGCCGGTGGCTATCTTCTCGCCGGCACCCGCTACGCGACCTTCCTTACGGCTATCGGCGCTGGTTATTCCGCATGGAATGAACGGGCGCTAATCCGCTGGAATCCCGATTTAATTGAGGGCGGCGGTGGTTTGTTGCTGTACTGGCGCGATGTAGAAAGCGGTCAGTTCTGGTCATTCGGCCAGTCGCCGACCGAAGGTCAGGACAGCCGGTTTTATGGCGGCATCGCCGAGTTTCGCCAGCAGCACAACGACATTGAGGCCCGGCTCGAGATCTGCGTTGCCCCGGACGCTGATCTGGAATTGCGGCGGATCACGCTTCGGAATCTGAACGATCAGCCCCGGCGGCTCGATCTAACCAGTTACGCTGAGGTGCTGCTGAATCACTGGGCGGCTGATGCCGCGCATCCGGCGTTTTCCAAGTTGTTCATTCAGACCGGGTGGGCGGAGGAACAGCAGGCCTTGCTGGCCCGGCGGCATCCGCGCACTCCCGAAGAACTGCCATGCTGGCTGGTTCATGCGCTGGTTGGCGAAAGCCCTGGCAAAGAAGAAGTTGTGCAATACGAAACTGACCGCGCTCGCTTTATTGGCCGGGGTTATTCACTGGCCGCGCCCCGCGTTTTAGTTAACCCCGAACCACTGTCCGGCACCGTCGGCAATGTTCTCGATCCTATGGTCAGCTTGCGGCGAACCGTGGAACTGGCGGCGGGTGGCGATGTGCAATTGACCTTCCTGCTTGGCGCGGCTTCAGAACGGGAAACTGCGCTGGCTCTGGTGACCCGCTATCGGCAGGCGGCAAAAATTGATGCGGCGTTCCAAATGGCGGCGAGTCGTGTGGTTGATTCCTCACTGCCCCCGGCTTCCCTACCCTCGACAATCCCCCCGGCTGCGCCACCCCTCTTTGAAAAAGGGGGACAGGGGGGATTGCCGCTCCCTGTTGCAGAAGGCAAACAGAGGGGATTCGCGGAACAGGAAGAATCACCACTCCAGTTCTGGAATGGCTATGGCGGGTTCAGCGCTGACGGCAACGAATATGTGATTCGCCTCGAACCGGACGCCGATAATCGGTTGAAGTTGCCGCCCCAGCCTTGGGTCAACATCATCGCCAACCCGCAATTTGGCTTCATCACCAGTGAAACCGGCGCGGGGTCTACCTGGAGCCAGAACAGCCGCGAGAACCGGCTGACACCGTGGTTCAACGATCCGGTGCTGGACCCGCATGGCGAGGCGCTGTATCTGCGCGATGAGGCGGATGAGCGATTCTGGTCGGTGCTGCCCGGCCCGATTTCTCAGCCCGTACCTTACGAAGTCCGGCATGGCTTTGGCTACAGCCGTTATCACCATATTAGTCAGGGCTTGGAACAGGAGGTTTGGCTGTTCGTCCCGCGGGAAGACCCGGTCAAGATCACCCGGATTCGGCTGCACAATCGCCGTGATCAACCCTGCCGCCTGACGTTGTTCAGCTATGCCCGTTTGGTGCTGGGGGTATTGCCGGGCGACCGTACAGCTCAATTGATCATCGAGCAGGATACCGCTACCGGCGCATTGCTGGCCGAAAACGGCAGCAGTGACTTTGCCGGGCGGATCGCGTTTGCCGCCGGATCGCCGACCGACACTATCCCGGTTCACGTCACCGGCGACCGCGCAGAGTTCATCGGTCTACGTGGCAGTCCGGCGCAACCGGCGGCGTTATATCAAGAAACCTTGAGCGGTCGACTGGGCGCTGGACTCGATCCCTGTTTCGCGTTGCAAGCCACCTTGACCCTGGAGCCGGGGAAGACGGTGGAATATGCCTTTTTGCTCGGTGAAGCCGCGGATCGGGACGAGGCGCGGCGGCTGATTGACCGTTATCGTGAAGACGGCGCTATTGAAGCGACGTTGACCGAAGTTCAAGCCTTCTGGCGGGACTGGCTGGCTGCGGTGCGGATCGAAACGCCAGACCCGGCGCTGGATTTGATGGTCAATGGCTGGCTGGCTTATCAAACCCTCAGTTGCCGGTTGTGGGGCCGTTCCGCGTTCTATCAGTCCGGCGGCGCGTTCGGCTTCCGCGACCAATTGCAGGATGCCGCCGCGCTGATTTACTACGACCCGGAACTGACTCGCCACCAATTAGTATTACACGCCGCCCATCAATGGGTTGAAGGCGATGTATTGCACTGGTGGCATCCACCGGGCGGGCGCGGAATGCGCAGTCGGTGTAGCGATGATCTGCTGTGGCTGCCCTACCTGGCCGCTTTTTATGCCCGCGTAACCGGTGAATGGAGCCTGTTCGGTGAACCGGTCCGCTTCCTTAAGGCGCGTCAACTTGAACCCGGCGAAGATGAGGCGTTTCTGACCCCGGAGGATTCCGGCGAAATTGCCAGCCTGTATGAACACTGCTGCCGGGCCCTGGATCGCTCATTGACGCAAGGTGTCCACGGTCTACCGCTGATAGGAACCGGCGACTGGAACGACGGCATGAACCGGGTGGGGCGGGAAGGACGCGGCGAAAGCGTCTGGCTGGGCTTTTTTCTGTATGCCACGCTGGGCGAATTCATCCCGGTGTGCGGCCAGCACAGCGATCATAACCGTACCCGGCGCTATGCCGCGTTCCGCCGCGACTTGGCCGAGGCGTTGAATCAGCAGGGCTGGGACGGCGATTGGTATCGACGAGCCTGGGATGACGATGGCGCAATGATCGGTTCCAGTACCAATGCTGAGTGCCGGATTGACGCGCTGGCGCAAGCTTGGGCAGTGATCTCCAAGGCTGCGCCGTGGAATCGGGCGGAGGCGGCAATGGATGCCGTCGAACGGCATCTCGTTTCGGAAGCTGACGGGTTGATCCGGTTACTCACTCCACCGTTTGTGAATACCCCGCATGATCCTGGTTATATCAAGGGCTATGTTGCCGGAGTGCGGGAAAATGGCGGCCAGTACACGCATGCGGCATTGTGGGTAGTGCGGGCGCTGGCGGAACTGGGGCGGCGTGACCGGGCTGCGAAATTGCTGGAAATGCTCAACCCGATCCAGCACACCCTCACGCCTGAAGCGGTGGCTCTCTACCGGCTGGAACCGTTCCTGGTCGCCGCCGATGTCTACGGCACGGCCCCGCATATCGGGCGTGGCGGCTGGAGCGGTTACACTGGGGCTGCGGGCTGGATGTTGCGGGTCGCGCTGGAATCCATTCTCGGTCTGGAACTGATCGAGGATCATATCCTGCGGTTACGGCCCTGCATTCCTGACGACTGGCCGGGTTTCCGGTTGTGCTACCGGTTATTCGATGGCGATGCAGTTTATGACATTGCGGTGCAGAATCCCCTCGGCAACGCCGAACGGGTGATCGCAGTGGAAATCGATGAGGTGCCGGGCGTCGTGAAAGAGGGTGCGGCCTGCATTCCCCTGTTCCGGGATGGCCGGGTTCATCAGGTCGTGGTGACGCTGGGAGTGACGGACGGTGCGGGATCCCATGCTTTGCTAAACAATCGCCACCCATGACTGAAAGATTACCCCGGCCCACCATCGGATCCTTGGTGCGGAGTGTCGAGACCTTGCTGTCCCTGCCCGATGTGCTGCTCCGGATCAACGCGCTCATTGACGATCCCACCACCCGGATCGCCGATCTGGCAGAAGTGATTCTCTGCGATCCAGCGCTGGCGGCCCGGTTGTTGCGGCTGATCAACAGCGCCTATTACGGATTGCCTAATCGGGTTGAATCAATCTCGCACGCCATCAATCTGATTGGTCTGCAGACGTTGCGCGATCTGGTGTTGACTTCTTCCGCCGTCAGTCTGTTTGATGGCCTGCCACCGGAACAGGTCAACATGGAGCGGTTCTGGCTGCATAGTATCGCTTGCGGAGCCGCTGTCCGGCTGTTAGCCCGGCGCAAGCGCCTGATCCATGCCGATCGACTGTTTGTCGCCGGTCTTTTGCATAGCATCGGCAAGCTGATTTTTTATAGCCAGTGTCCGGCTCAGTACCGCAAAGTCTTGGATTATGTCGAACGCGGCCAGACCGATCTTCTGACTGCTGAACGATGGGTGTTTGGTTTCACCTACGCCGAATTGAGCGCCGAACTGCTCAGGGCTTGGCGGTTGCCTCACCATCTGCGTGTGGCGGTCGCCTATCACCTGCGGCCGACCCAGGCACCGGAATACCGGTTGGAAGCCAGTATTGTTCATGTTGCCGCCCGAATCGCTACTGATTTGCAAACGGATGTCGCTGCCAAGCCCGCTGCCAGAAATAACCCGCGAAACTTGGCTGAGTTTGTGCGGTTGTTACGGATCCCGCCCAAGTCACTTGTCACGCTTCCTGATGAAGTCAGGCAATCCGCCACGGAGATTTTCGGGATTGTCCATCCGGGAGCGACGCTGTGTTTTTGAAAAAGTGCAGCAGGATTTACTGAGAAATCAGGCAAAACAGGCGATATCCAGCGTCATCACCAATGATTCAATCTCGCTGAATTTCCAAAAGCCGCTGATCAATTTTCCTGATTCCGAGCGAAGATGGCGATCTATTTTTTGCCAGTTTTCTTCAGGCAAATTTCTAATGACGATAACCTCATCAACCAGTAAAGCCAGCGGTTGCCCGGTAAATTTAGGGTCTATAATGATCGCGATTTCTCTTTGGCTTGATCGGTAAATTTCCTTTATTTTAGCGAACAAGCTGATCATGGCTTTCAATTCCTTGTTGCGTGTTTCTTCTATCAGTCGAATTGCCATTTCTTTTTCACCAGAATAAATAAATGCGTCGGCTTTTTTCGCAATTCCATGAATTTTTTTATGCGGAACATCAAATTTTTTCAGCCAGAATGCCAGATTATTATTTTTCACTTTCGGCAGATAATCATTGTACCATAGACCAAATCGGCACTTTGCCGGATCGATTGCCAAAGTAAATTCCTTTCCTTGCTGTACACATTCCATCAGCGTATTGAGCCAGTTTTTATGATCCTGTTCTCGTGCATCCATTAAACTGGCAAACTCCTTAATTTCCACTTCCATCGATTTGAATCCAATTTTTTTTCTCATATCGACTAAGCAGAAAACTTGATTAGCATAATTGATAACACCGCGCAAGTCCTCTAAGTCACCCGGAATCGGCTTGACATCAAATGAGCTAATCATGGCTTGAACACAGTGGGATGACAAGGCAAAAAAGCTATCTTCCAACCGGAAAATCACCCAGGGAAATTTTTCATTGGTCATGGTCAAAATTTGAGATTCGTTCATACCCGGATTCTCCGCAACACAATGAATATTCAATCACAGTCAACTGATTCGCAGTCCTTTTCCTTGTTATCAACGCTTTTCAACTGGCAACCGGCTGCGATACTCCATGCGCCGAAGGCATTGCCGGTCAAATCGCAATGTTCAATCGTGCCAAGCCCTTCCTCTTCAATTCGGATGGCATAGCGATGATTGTGCTTGATTCGACACCCGCGAATGAGTGGATGCCCAGCGCTATGAATGAGTACGCCTGTCGTTGCGTTGGCGAAAATATCGCAATCCTCCAATAAGCCTCCACCCTGCTCCCAAACTTCAACACCAGACTCCCGACCATCATGGATGCGACAATGGCGGATGTTAGGATGACTATTCTGGGTGATGATAATTCCAGACATAGCATTAGCGAAAATATCGCAATCCTCCACCAGACCCTGGCCCCGATCCCAGATGTAGATGCCGCTCTCGTGGCTATCGTGAATCCGGCAATGACGAAGGGTTGGATTGCCACCTTGTTCAATCGCAACCCCAGCCAAGGCATTCGCGAAAATATCGCAGTCTTCTATCAGTCCTTGGCCGTGTTCACAAACATAAACCCCCGTTTCCCGGCCATCGTGGATTTGGCAACGGCGAAAGGTTGGATTGCCACCCTGTTCAATTGAAATTCCAGCCAGCGTATTGGCGAAAATATCGCAATCTTCGATCAGCCCATGTGCGTAATCATAAACAAAGACGCCATTTTCCCGACTGTGATGAATCCGGCAATGGCGAATCACCGGGCGCGCTGCCGCACCGTGAATGGCAATACAGGCCATTGAGTCGGAGCAAATATCGCAATCTTCCAGAATGACATGGCCCCGTTCGATGTCTACCGCAAAATGCTCGGAATCATTTGGTTCCACCGGACGACAATAAAGCGTCAGCCCTCGAATCAGCGCCTGATCGGCTTGAATCCGCAGGCAGCCTGAATCGGCGCTCTCAATAATGATTTTTGCGGATTTTCCATGACCTACTAATTCCAGCGATTTATCGATAACCAGGCTTTCCCGATAAACGCCGGGTTCGATCTGAATGCGAGTGCCGGGTTGAGCAGCAGCGAGCGCCTGCCCAATTGTGCGGTAATCGCCAGCGCCATTGGCGGATACCACCAGCATGGTTAAAACCGGGTCGTTTGGTGATATTGAAACCGCTGGTGGCACCGTAATAACGGGTTCGACGATCATACCCAACGCCAAGGCCCAGGATTCCACGGCCCACGCCGCAAACTCTGGTGTTACTCCCAATTGGTCATGAAGACGCTGAGCCAAGCGCGCCGCCGGTAGACAATAGGGGAGGTTCTTGGGAGAGGACCGTAGTTCAGCAGCTACGCCCTGCTGGAGGGCGCTGATTAACACATGGATTTCCCGCTTATGCTGGCCGCAGTAGTCTTTTAATAGCGCTTTGCAGCGCCGTGGATCGTCAATGAGGGCTAGGCCGTATTCAGCAATTAATTCACAGAGTTTTTCACGCGGTTGCTTATTCATATACACCGTTTGCGATCTATTTGGTTATGCCAGGCGGTTGAACATCAACCATCACTGTACTCAATGATCAAACCCGTTCGCGCATTAATTACGACTTGCAAGGGCTGGTCGTTCACAGTCCAGGCGACCACTTGCCAACTGACGTTGCTATCTTCGTCGATATACAGCGAAGCTGAATCCGGATCGTTGTCTCCGGCATCGACATTCAGTGCCGACAACGCCGTCGGCAGGATCGTATCGAGATCAGCCAGCCACGGTCCCAGTCGCAAGGGCCGTTGCATGGATGTAGCGGCGATCAGTTCTGCCCATTCGGTCTCGTCGCTCGCCTGTTCAAATTCCCGGTCCATCGCGCTCACTTCTAGCAAACCAGCCTTCAGATCCAGCAGGATGTCAAAACTGCGCAACCGACGAATGCGGCGATCAGGTCGGTCGTTGCGCCCCCGGAAGGAGTAGCGGAATTCACCGGGGACGACCGTTCCTGCTGCATCGCGTTCCAGTTCTACCGTAACCGCCTCCAGCGCCGCCTTCGGGTCGGTCTGCCGAGCTAAAAACCGGGCGTACTCATAGCCCGCGCACACCGTTGCAATCGGTGCGGGTTGCTCGGGCAGAGGACAACGATCGACGACGATCGCGACGGCAGCTCCGATAAACGCCGCGGCATCAATCCCATGCTCGGCCAACAATTGGCAAGAGCGGCGGTTGGCCGCCCGCAAATGCAGTCCGGCCAGTGGCCAGGCTTGCCGCCAGACGCCCAGAATCGCGCCCCGCCAGCTCAGGCGAAGCTGATCGTCCTCTGGCCGCAACCAGCCCTGCGCCCGCAGCGCCTGGACTTCACGCATGTAGCCGTCAGCGAGCAACCGGGCGGGATCGCGAGCCGCCTGCTCCACCTTGGACAGACTGACCTCCTGCGGCAAGGCCGCCACCAGATCGCGGTGCAGGACCCCGAGCGCCCGTGGATCCCAGACATCTTTTAATTGCACCCGCGCCAGATAGGTCGGGGCCGGCAGGCTGTAGGGCAGATCGATATTATTGGTGACCAATATCCGGCCATCGATAAATTCGGTCGAAAATTCAACAAACTCTCGGGCAGGATGGGTAGCCGTGTTGAACTCGATGTACGCCGCCAAAGCGCTGATGCCCTGTTCTGGCTGACCCAGCAACCGTAGCCAGAGCGTCGCCCCCTGAGGTAGTTCATTGCAGCGGAAATCACCGTGATGGATAAACCCATCAGCGGCCAGCGCCTCCGCGGCGTTGCTGAAGGCAATCCAGGCGGCGTCAGGCAGTTCGGTTTCGGGAAGCGGAATAAAGTGCGGTTGCAAAGGTTGCCGGACGCGCAGCCACGCCAGCGGTACGCCAATCACTACCTGGATCAGCAAGGCCAAAGGCGCGATCAGCCATTTAATCAGGCGGATTAGCAGCACCAGCGTGTAGGAAGGCAGCAGAACCATCATTCGGAGCAGGGATAACAGCAGAGTACGCATGGGTAATGGTTCCGGTTATTCGCTGTTGTGCCGCCAAGTTCCGTCACAGGCAATGTGAATAGGCATATTGTCGCTGAAAGGCGGATTCCAGCGCTCCACCGGCGGCAACATCCGGTCGGTGCTGGTGAACGGGGCTACCAAAGAGGCGGGGGCAGGCGGGGAAGCGGGCATCAAGGCGTAATCGCAGCCAGTCGTCGGATTCATACCCCATTATGAAGCAGAAATCGGCGATCCGCTCATGAAGCCGTACTGCGGACCTTGGCAAGGCAGAAAGGCTGATCGCCGGCAACCGGGGTGAAGAATCACCCCAGCCTTGGCCGGTCTGGTATTAGCCTTCGGTGGTCACTCGTTGCAGGTCACGGTAAATCCGCATGACCCGTTCGGGGAAGGATGAGCGCGAACTGAAACTGCCGTTATAGCCGAGCAATGCCCGGCGCAGGTTGCCGTCATGATCGTCGATGTAATCGACCAGAATCCGGGAACCAATATGGATATTTTTGGCGGGGTCGAACAGTTCGTGGAAACCGCCGATTTCTCCGATCTTGCGGCGGTGCGCACTGGGCATCACCTGCATCAGACCCCGTGCGCCGCACCGGCTGACCGCCCGTTCCTTGAAGGTGGATTCAACCGCGATGATCGCCAGTATCAGTTCTGGCGCGATCTGGTGGCGATTGCCGTTGTGGATGGCCTCGCGAACAATGGCGTCGGCGCGATGGCTGGGAACCTGATAGCGGTTCTGAATGTGCTGGGAAAGCCGGGTCACTTTCCGTTGATCGACGGGGGGGGTGACGGTGGAGTCGGCGTCAACGTCGCCGGCAGGGTTGGCACTGGCCACCGTTAAGGTTTGGGCAGGTTCGTCGTCGCCGGCCTTTGGTGATTGAGCCAGCGTTGCTACGGGCATCAACAGGACTGCGCCGAGCAGGGCTGAATTAAGGGTCAAAACCAAGCTATCCCTAACGCATCCCATAAATTCCATAAAGACCTCCGTCGTATCAGTACGAACCGTTAAGCGCTCGATGGGCCTGATCCGTAGGCGGCGATTTATCCTTCCTGGATTTGCTCCGGATGGCTCCGGGTGCCGCAAGCCCGACCTAAGCAACTCCGGCAAGGGCCTGCCAGCCCGACCGGTGTCGCCTGACGTTCTCGAGTCAGCGTTTCAATCTGACGTAGGGCAGAGAACATGCTGCAACACAGCACGCCTCTATAAGAACACGGGGTGGAAATCTTTTGCAAGTGCTTAATTGAAAAATAAATCTTTTTAGGATGTTTGAATGGTAGGTTTTAATCATCGATCTTTTTAAATCTTTAACTTTTAAATCAAAAACTTAAGCTGAAAACCCGTTTTTATGGCAAAAAAGTAAAAACTCTTTTAAAAACAAAAAATTAAAAAAATTATTCCAATAAAAGTGGGAATGTTTCTCATTTGGGAAAAAATCACAAACAATATCTAATGTCGATTATGGGCTAATATAAAAATAATTCATTTAAATTCAAATAGTTAATACTTTTTGACAAAAAAATACAACAAATTGAAAAATAACAAGTTATTAGGTTAATCTGCAAATCCCGGCAAACAAGGCATTTTATTTGCAGTAGCCTGAGCAGGTGCGTTGCCGAAAACGACGGGGAAGAAACGCCCGGTCGCCATCAGGCGGAGTACAATTTCAACGATGGCGATGGTTTGCGTACACCATCCCCGAAGATCTGAACGGTCTAGCGACGAGGAGTGAAGATGGGCAACCGGCTTTCCAAAATTTACACCCGCACCGGCGATACCGGCACCACTGGACTGGGTACGGGCGAACGGGTCGCAAAGGACTGTTTGCGGATTGAAGCGATTGGCGAAGTAGATGAGTTGAATTGCACGGTTGGGCGGGTGCTGGAGCATGACCTGCGCGAAGCCATGCGGGCCTGTTTGCAGGATGTGCAGCACAAGCTCTTTGATTTAGGCGGGGAATTAAGCATTCCAGGCCACCAAGCGGTGCAACCCGGAGATGTCGAGAGGCTGGAAGCGACGCTGAACGAGTTAAACGCCCAGTTGCCGCCGCTCAAGGAGTTTATTCTGCCCGGAGGCGGGCGAGCGGCGGCGGATTGCCATATTGCCCGGGCGGTGTGCCGCCGCGCCGAACGGCGAGTAGTGTCGCTGGCGCGGGAAGAGGAGGTCGGCGAATCGGTGCCGATCTACTTGAACCGGTTATCAGACCTACTGTTTGTCCTGTGCCGGATTCTTGCCCGCGACGAGAGCTGCGTCGAAGTGCTATGGCGCAACCCGAGGCGGGTAGGGGAGTGAAGTGAAGTAAGGCTAAAGATTCAGAATGTTCGCTTTCCGTCATTCCCGCTTTCGCGGGTATGACGATGCCGGGAAGTAATCCGGCCCTTTTTCGGAATAATCCTTTCAGAAACTTGCATTATCCCTCAAGCACATACCGCCCCGGAGCCGGTTCCAGTGGTGGATAAGCGACATTGCCCATTGCAGGCGGCACCCCCAGCGGTCCGCACCGTTCGCTCAACCAGCGCGTCCAGTCGTCCCACCACGAGCCTGGCGCTTTTTCAACCTGCTCCCGCCAGGCTTCCGCATCCTGCGCTTTCCCAGCATCGCCCACCCAGAATCGCCGCTTGGACGGGGTCACTGGTGGATTGATGATGCCGAAAATGTGACCAGAGGTCGCCAGCACATACCGCGCCGGGCCACCCGTCAGTTTGCACAGCCGGAAAGTCTGTTTCCACGGCGCGATATGATCCTGCTCCGCACCGACGGCATACAACGGCTGACTGATCGCGCCCAAATCCAGTCGGCGACCACCGATCTCCAGCCCACCCGGTTCGATCAACCGGTTGTCCAGATACAATTCCCGCAAGTAAAATTCGTGCATCGCTGCGGGCATCCGCGTCGAATCGCAGTTCCAGAACAGTACATCGCTGGGCGGCAACTCCTCGCCGTACAGGTAGCTATGGATAACGTAATGCCAGATCAGGCTGTTGGGACGCAGCATCCGGAAAGCGCTGGCCATATCGGCACCGTCCAGATAGCCGGCCTTGGCCATGCGCTGCCGCAGGAACTCGAAACTGCCCTCATTAAGAAAAACGCCAATCTCGCCCGGATCGCTGAAATCAGTCAGGGTCGTAAAGGCAGTCCAGTGGGCGACTGGATTGGCGGCGCGGTCGGCGGAATCCGCATTCAGCCAGGCCAGCAGCATCGCGATTGCGGTGCCACCCAGACAATAACCGGTAGCGTGAATCTGCGGGACGCCGCAAATGGCACGGGCCGTTTCAAAGGCCGGTCGGACACCCTTCAACAGGTAATCATCCAGCGTGGTTGCCCGCGCTTCTGGGCCAGGATTTTTCCAACTGGTGACGAAAACGGTGAAGCCTTGGCCGACCAGATAGCGAATCAGGCTGTTACGCGGACTCAAATCCATGATGTAAAACTTGTTGATCCACGGCGCGACCAGCACGACAGGTGTGGCGCGGACCTGAGCGGTCGCTGGCGCGTACTGAATCAGCTCCAGCAAGTCGTTACGAAACACCACCTGACCGGGCGTGGTCGCCAGATCACGACCCACCGTAAACGCATCGGGCCTGACCATCTGCACATTTTTAGCGGCAGCGTCTTCCAGCCAGTGTTGCCAACCTTGTAGAACACTGACGCCCTGACTGACATTGGCGCGGTTCAAGGCTTCGGGGTTGGTCCAGAAAAAGTTGGTCGGGGCGATGGCATCCAGCCATTGCCGGGTCCAGAAACCGGCCCGCCGCCGTTGTTGCGGATCGACGTCCTCGGTCGCGTAAATGGCGTTTTCCAGCCAGCGGCTATAGAGCAGGTAGCTTTCCTTGAGATAAGCGAACCAGGGTTGATCAGTCCAGGCTTGCTGCTGAAAGCGTTCATCGAACCGGACTGCCGCTACTTCCGGATCGCAGGGAACGCCACAACCGGCGCGGGTCAGACGGCTATGCACCCGGACAGCATCCAGCGCCAAATCCTGCAAGGTAGCGGTCAGTCGTTCGGGTTGACGCAGCCAGGCTCGTTGCACCGCCAGACTGGAGCCGAAAAGGTCGAAAGGGTCAAACGGGGACTGGGGAACAACAGCAGTCATTGGTAAAACGGGCGTCGGAGTATTCATTGGATCCTCCTTTGCCACGCGGCCTTGAGGTCGTGGGCGGGGTATTTGCCACGGAACGGGCTGATTATAACGCTTTGGCCTCTGTACACGACAAAAAACAAAAACAACGAAAAATGTTTTGTAACTTATTGATTTTCAATAGCCGCAAAACGAATAGATTAACTAAAAATCAATGAGTTACATTTTTTATCCTGTACAGAGCGCATTCGCTGAAATTGCACTACGCATATTGATTCAATTCATTGATTTAAAAGAATATTACAAGATTGAGTAATTTTTGTCATGTACAGAGATCCGTTATTTCAAATATTTATTTTTTGTCGTGTACAGAGGTCGGTTCATTAAAATCATAATATCTTTTTGTTATTATAAATCAAGCAGATAAATAGCAGATAAATAAACGACCCCACAGCTTGCTGCGGGGTGTGTATCCTGAAAGGAATCAAAAAGATCGATCTGACAAAGCAGAAGTAGTTACCGTCCGGTTAATGCTGGACTTCGATTTACTGCGGGGCTTCTTCCGGGATCGTCAGCGCCAAGAACGACGAACCGTTGTCACGCTTGATCAGCACCGGAATCGGGCGACCGGTGGGCAACTCCTTAACCAGATCAGCGAACTGGCTGGCATCGGTCACTTCCACATTATTGAGCCGGGCAATCACGTCGCCAGCCCGAATCCCAGCCGTCGCTGCCGGGCCATCGTCGATGTCCCTGACCAGAACGCCCTGATCGCCTTTCTTGCGCTTATCGCTGGCCAGTTCGCCGACGATCAAGCCCAACCGGTTGTGGGTCGGTAGTTCAGCAATCGCTTGCGGCTTGTTCTCATCGGGCAACTCCTCGATTTTGACCGTCAGGGTTTGTTCCTTGCCGTCGCGAATTACCAGCAGCGGCGCGGCGATGCCGGGGCGGGTGCGGCCCACCATTAGCGGCAAATCGTTGGAGTGCTGCACCGGCTGACCGTTGAAGGCGATGACGATATCGCCGGTCTTGACTCCGGCCTTTTGCGCCGGCCCTTCGGCCATCACCTGCCCAACCAGCGCACCGTGCGGCTTGTCGAGGTTGAAGGACTGCGCCAGTTCCGGGGTCACTTCCTGAATCATCACCCCCAACCAGCCACGACTGACCTTGCCACCGCTCTTAACCTGCTCGACCACTTCCATCGCCACATCAATCGGAATGGCGAACGAGACGCCCTGATAACCGCCGGAACGGCTGTAAATCTGCGAGTTGACGCCAATTACTTCGCCATCGAGGTTAAACAACGGCCCGCCGGAATTGCCGGGATTGACCGCGGCATCGGTCTGTATGAACGGCACATAGTTGTCGCTGGGCAGGCTGCGGGCCAGGGCGCTGATGATGCCTTGAGTCGCAGTGCGCTCGAAACCGAACGGCGATCCAATGGCCAGCACCCATTGCCCCACCTTGAGCGTGTGGACGTCGCCGATCTTGACCACCGGCAAACTGGCGGCAGCCTTAATCTTGAGCAAGGCGATGTCGCTGCGGCGATCCTTGCCGATCACCTTGGCCGACAGTTCGGTGCGGTCCGACAGGCCGACCACGATGCTATCCATGTCCTCAACCACATGGGCGTTGGTGACGACGTAGCCATCCGCCGAGATAATGAAGCCGGATCCGACCGAGGATTGCGGCCGGGAAGGCATATCGGGGATTTGTTCAAAAAACTTCTTGAAATATTCATTGAATGGACTATTGTCGGGAAGCTGCGGGCGACCGCGCCCCATGCGATCTTTCGGTTCGGACTTGGTCTGGATGCTGACCACTGCCGGGCTGTATTGCTCGACCAAGGTGACAAAATCAGGATATTCAGTAGCCTGGACCGAGGCGGCGCACAGCAGGGCAAGGACAGCGATCAGCCAGGAGGGCTGTTTTAATCGGGGCATGGCGATTCTCCCAAGGGGATAGAACGGGGAATGACGGCTGGGGTAAAAACCCGTCGAGTGAGCCGGGATTGACCATGCTGGATCGGCTTGGTTCGCCGCCGCCCCGTGTAACTTGGATCCGTTATTGCGGCCACTTCGATGGTAGCTGGCTCGGTAACGACGTTCCGGTGACTGGCATAGCAAAGGCCGATTTGCCGTTGGTGACTTCCGACCGCTTGAGAGAAGTATCAATCATTGGCTGGATTTTCGCCCACAAATCAATTCGATTGTAATTTTTTATGACGTTTTAGCCAAAATTAGCTTGGTAGTGTGTCCTACTTACTACCCACTAACATTTCCCCTTCAACATCAGTGCGGAAAAGTGATTTTAAAAAAATAGTATTTAATTAGGCTTCAACCGAAAAAATTTTCAATTTCCCTTGATTTTTTGCATATATTTTTCAAAGGCATTCACAATAAAAAATATTGATCATACCGACCACTACTGGGAAAAATTCTAATGAATGATAAACCTATATTAATTAAATGAAAATTCTTTCCTAAAGACCAGCTTGTTCAACGGGCGTAATAATCGCCCACTTTTATGCTTCAAAGGGAGATAACCATGCGTAAATCTGCAATGTCGTTGGTAGCTTTTTCAGCAGGTGTTTTCTTGACCTATGGATGTGCGTCTTTAGCAGCACCGCCTTATCAAGATATTCAGCGAGATGGAACTCCAGCAAGTATTGAGTTGGCGCAAGGCTATAACCCTTCTGCGAATACCAGGCGCCAGGTTTGTACAGCGATTAACATAAATACGGGGTATAAATATATTGGTAAAAGTACCTGGTATCCAGAGGGTGACCAATTAGGTGAAATCGCAAGACAGGAGGCTTGTTCTAAGGCAGTGATGAACTGCAGGAAACAAAATCCTGGTTCGCCATGTGAGTGTAAACCAGACAAAACCGACCGAGGCGGCAATTGTGAGAGAGAAGAAAGGTGATTAAGCAAGTCGTCATTTGTGTGCTGAATCTTGTATAGTGTTAGGTTCGGGGCAAACCCCTTGTACAGAATCTGAAGCGTTATTGAAAACGCTTCAGATTTTATGTTTTTAACCCGATGCTTCTTGATAAGAAGCTGTTTTTCTATACTGGATTGTTGCTCTGCTGCTAAACTTGCCGAGCAGTAATCAGTTTCCTAATTGGCATATTTCGGTTTTAAAGGAGCATTAAATCATGCGTAAAACTGCCATTTCGCTAGTAGTAGCGTTCTCAATGAGCGCGTTATCGTTGTACGGGACCACATCAGTAGCGCAGGACAGCGAAGGAGGAGATGGACAAAAACGTGTAATTTGCAAGGCTTATAGCGTCAATAAGCCTGATGTTAAATACTCTAGCGAAAGCCAGTTGTTTCCATCCGGTCTTGGAATCACTAATGAAGCAAGAATAGCCGCCTGTGCTAATGCGAAGCTCCAATGTCTTGTGGCTCTCGAAGGCGCACAACCGTGTGAATGTAAAGCAGAGAAAATTGAAAAAGGTGGAGATTGTACGACGGAAAGAATCAACAAATAATCGGGTTGGATGCTATATTCTTATAGCATCCAACTGGTTTCGCATGAATAAGAATGATCGTAACCATTCGGTTGTGTGGGTTTTGTTGCGGCAATATTCACGTCAGTGCAGACAAGAATTTACTGTGACAGCGATCATTGAGACGTGATCTCAACCGCCTCAAACCCTGTCTGTTTTCATCACATCATAGTCACTAAATGAAATTCCTGGCAGGAACACAGCAAAGCCTTTTAAAAAGATTCCTGGATTATTAAACGTACTTTTTTGGCAGGGATAAAACACTGATGGCGCTCTCCAAGACGGCTTTGATAACAACCGGCTTAGTATTGACTGCGGGAGTGATAGCATTCACCTACTGGCCGAGCGACAAAACACAACCCTCCGAACGCTACCGCACCCAGACCGTGGATCGCGGCGACATCGCTCAAGTTGTGACTGCGAATGGCACATTGAACCCGGTTGTGTTAGTCAACGTCGGTACGCAGGTGTCGGGTACGGCGCGAAAAGTTTTTGCCGATTTCAATGACCGGGTGAGCGAGAGGCAGGTGCTGGCCGAACTCGATCCTGCCCTGTTTCAAGCTCAGGTCAAGCAAAGCGAAGCCAATGTCCTCGGTGCCCAAGCGGCGCTGGAATTGGCACAGATCAAAATTGATCGGGTGAGTACACTCCAGCGCAAAAACCTGGTTGCCAAGGAAGAACTGGACATCGCCCACCAGCAGGTGGATGCCGCTGTTGCTCAACGCAAGCTGGCTGAGGCACAACTGGAGCGCGATCAGATTAACTTGCGCAACAGCGTTATCCGCTCACCCATTTCGGGCGTCGTGGTCGCTCGCAGCTTTGATGTCGGCCAAACGGTTGCCGCCAATTTCCAGACTCCGACTCTGTTCCAAATCGCCCAGGACTTGCGAGAGATGCAGATCAACACCAGCATCGCCGAGGCCGATGTCGGCAGCCTCCAGCCGGGAATGACGGCGAGCTTTACCGTGGATGCTTATTCCGACCAGCGCTTTACAGGTCGCATTCGCCAGATTCGCCTCAATCCCACCATCCAGCAAAATGTTGTCACCTACAACGTAGTGGTGAACGTGGATAATACCGACGGACGACTGCTGCCAGGCATGACCGCCTATGTTAGCGTCACGATTAGCGCACGCGAGAATGTATTGCGAGTACCGAATGCGGCTCTGAGCTTTCAGCCACGCCGGGACAGCGATGATGAGCGTAGTTCACGTCCGCCTGCCAAAGACCGTAAAACCCAAGTTTACCGTCTTAATGCCCAAGGCAAACTTGAACCGGTATCGGTCGAAACCGGAGTCACCGACAATACGCTCACTGAAATTATGAGTGGCGATCTCAAACCAGGCGATAAAGTAGTGACCCGCGAAAAGCGCAAGCGCAATAAAGGGGAAAGCGGAGGCAGCAGTAGTGGCAGCGCTCGGTTCAGGATGTGAGCCGTGTCGTCGTTACGGATTCCACTTTCACCCTCAGCCTCTTTCCCGCTGGCCGGAAAGAGAGACGAATCGTCCCCGCTGATTCAGGTCGCCGGCCTGTGTAAGCATTATCCGCTGGTGGGCGGTGGCACTACACCCGTGCTGCATGACATTCATCTTGCAGTTGCCCCGGGCGAGTTTGTGGCGTTGATGGGACCGTCCGGTTCAGGCAAATCTACTTTTATGAATATCCTGGGCTGTCTTGATGTTCCCAATGCGGGCGAGTATCAACTGGCGGGACAGTCAGTGGCGCAAATGGATCACAACGAACTGGCAGTATTGCGTAACCGCCAAATGGGTTTCGTGTTCCAAGGTTTCAATTTGTTGCAACGCTCCAGTATCGCCGAAAACGTCGCGCTGCCTCTGCTCTATGCGGGTATCGGTAAAGCAGAGCGACGCCAGCGGGCGCATGAATTGCTGGAGCAGGTCGGTCTCGTACACCGCGCTGAGGCACGGCCCAATCAACTGTCTGGCGGACAACAGCAGCGAGTGGCCATTGCCCGTGCCTTGGCTAATCGTCCGCCGCTGATCTTGGCCGATGAGCCGACCGGGAATCTTGATACGCAAACCAGCGGAGAGATCATGGCATTGTTCAACCGGTTGAATGTTGAGCAGGGCATTACGCTGTTGCTGGTGACCCACGAACCCGACATCGCCCGTTATGCCCGGCGGCTGGTGCGTTTCAAAGACGGGCGGATCGTTCACGATGGCGAGGTGAACGTATGAGCTGGCATGCGGCTCCTGCCGAAGCGTGGCGAGCATTGGGCGCTAACCGGCTCCGCACCGGGTTGACCATGCTGGGCATGATCATTGGGGTAGGTGCTGTGGTGCTGATGCTGGCAGTAGGCGAAGGGGCGCGGAGTACCGTCACACAGGCGATCAATGAGATGGGCAGCGAGTTATTGTTGGTGTCACCCGGGACTAGCAGTAGCGGTGGCCTGCGGTTAAGTTCAGGTACGGCGTCTACCTTGACCTTAAAAGACGCGGAAGCAATGACGCAACTGCCCACCCTAAGCGCAGTGGCTCCGGTGTTCTACAGCGGTGCCCAACTGGCGTATGGTCCTAGGAACTGGAATACCACCGTCTATGGCGTAACTCCAGACTATCTGTTGGTACGTTCCTGGAACTTGGAATCCGGCCAGCCATTTATGATCAGTGATGTGTTGCGCAGTACGCGAGTGGCGCTAATCGGCCAGCAAATTGTCCAGAGCTTGTTCGGTGATCAAGATCCGCTGGGTCAAACTATCCGCATCAAAAATCTGCCGTTTCGGGTGATCGGCGTCTTGGAGCGCAAAGGCCAGTCTTTAGACGGACGCGATCAGGATGATGTGGTTTTGGTTCCCATCAATACCGCTCAAACCAAACTGTTTGGCAATCTGTTTCCCGGCACCGTGCGGTTTATTACTGTCCAGGCTCGTTCGATGGGGCACATGGAGGACGCCGAGGCTGATATTACCCAGTTGTTGCGGAATCGCCACCGGCTGGCGGAAGGCGTAGAAAGCGATTTCACCATCCGCGATTTGACGGCAGTGGCGGAGACAGCAGCCCAGTCGGCGCAAGCCATGACAGTGATGCTGGGCGCGATTGCTTCGGTGTCGTTGCTGGTGGGCGGTATTGGCATTATGAACATCATGCTGGTATCGGTGACGGAACGGACTCGCGAAATCGGCATTCGGATGGCGATTGGTGCCCGCCGCCGCGATATTTTATTGCAATTTTTGCTGGAGGCGTTGTTGCTGTGCGTATTGGGTGGATTAGTCGGAACGCTGATGGGTATAGGTGGTGCTTGGTTAGTCAGTGGATTGGCGGAGATGACGGTGATCGTGACCAGTAGCTCGATTGCGCTCTCTTTTTTATTTGCAGCCAGCACCGGGGTATTTTTCGGTTTTTATCCAGCCCGTAAAGCAGCGTTGCTCAAGCCGGTGGAGGCATTGCGACATGAATGAGCGGATTTACTGCTCATTTTTTCTTGCAAGAGACGGTTCCCATAATCATTCCCTCTATGCCTCAATTTGACCCATCGCAACAAGGTTAGCTCAAACTGATGGGTGGTAAGAAGGTCTTCCCTTGCCAAGCGCAGCGCAGTCGCCGACACTGTACGACGGGAACCGGCTGGACGGTCGCTGTATCGCTTTGCGGTATGGAGGAAAGTCCGGGCTTCACAGGACAGGGTGCCAGGTAACGCCTGGGCGGCGCAAGCCGACGGAAAGTGCCACAGAAAATACACCGCCTACGTTCGCGAGAACCGGTAAGGGTGAAAAGGTGCGGTAAGAGCGCACCGCACGGCTGGCAACAGGCGTGGCACGGCAAACCCCGCCCGAAGCAAGACCAAACAGGGGGCGCTTCATGCGGTCCGCAGAGCTCCCGGGTAGGTCGCTACAGGTGTCCGGTGACGGACATCGCAGATGAATGACCGTCCTCGACAGAACCCGGCTTACAGGCCGGTTCCCACTGTTTTCCTCTCAAGACTTTTCCCGCCAGAACCTTCGCCAAATCCTTGTTCTTGACATCCTCCCCGGCCTAAATGCCGGGGCTTGCGGTGCCCTAAACTTGGGTCATTCCCGTGAATGCGGGAATCCGGCTTCGCAGCCCTTTTCTCAATCCCACTTAGCCGCGGCGCACGACCAGAAACAGCGCAAAATACGGCCCTGGCGTTTCAGGAAGGTCTTTGCAGCGACTGACAATCCGCTGTTCCGGGCGGCTGGCCTGTTCGATATACCACGCATCCCCGATGCGCCCGGTTTCCCGTAATAACTCCAGCAGGCGGGGGCGATGCCGGCCCGGTTTGAGGATCGCAACGCTGTCGCTATCCAGCAAAGCCTGCCGAATCGCCGCATCGCCGGCGGTGGCCGGGATCACCGTCAGGCGCTGTTCACCGGTGATCAGTGGCAGGGCGGCGGCGGCAGCGGCGGCGCTGACCGAGTTAATCCCGGGAATCACCACGCAGGGAAACCGCTCACCCAGTCGGTGCAGCAAATAACTGAAACTGCCGTAAAACAGCGGATCACCCTCGCACAGCACCGCCACATCGCGCCCAGCGGCCAGTTCCCCGGCAATCGAGATCGCTGCATCGTCGTAACCCTGATTGACCGGGCCGCGATCCAGCATACAGGGCATAACAATCGGGATTTCCTTTTGGCCCTTCAGCCATTGCGCAGCGATGGCGCGAGCTTGGGCGCTGCCTTGCGGAGTCGCTGGATAGGCGACCACCGGGACGCTTTGCAGAATCCGCACTGCCTTAAGGGTCAACAGTTCCGGGTCACCGGGACCGACGCCAACACCGTACAGGGTTCCGGTCATGCCGGTTTCTCCAGTTTCATCAGCAACGCCGGCAGGTAGGGCCGCATGATCCGTTGTCCGGCCAGCCGTTCGGCGCGAGCAACGCTGAGTTCAGTCCAGTACGCTTCCCGGTTGCCCGCGAACTGGTGCAGTTCCACCCGGCTGTCCTCGGTAACCGCGCTGGCAACCAGTCGCCCGCCCGGTTGAAGCCTGGCCCAGACGGTTTCCAGCAGTTCGCGCAAATGGCCGTTGTTGCCACCGATGAATGCCGCTTGCGGATCGGGTAATGCCGCCAACACCGCCGGGGCAGTGCCGGGGACAATGTGCAGATTAGCCACCACTCCGAACCGGTCGCGGTTGATGCCTAAATGCGCCAGTCGATCCGGGTGGCATTCAACGGCGTACACCGCGCCCAACGGATTCCAGCGCGCCCATTCCACCGATACACCCCCGCAACCCGCGCCCACGTCCCAGCCGATTTCCCCGGCTCGCGGGGCCAGCAACGAGAGGATGGTCAATCGTATCTCGCGCTTGCTCAACAGTCCCTTGCCCGGTTCCTCGCCGGTGCTGAACCACTCATCAGGAATGCCGGGGAATTCCGGCAGGACGCCGCCCGGTCCACGGGTTTCCAGAATGACGACGTTCAGCGGCGAAAACTCGACTTCAGCGCCCGCCAGTTCAGCCGCCCGGAAGTGGCGAAACCGTTCCTCCGCCGTTCCCAACTCCTCGGCAACCCATAAATCAGATTCGCCAAAACCGGCTTCGGCCACGATGCCCGCAATGGCAATGGGCGAATGGTCACGGTCGGTCAGCAAGGCATAGAGCCGGTTGGCCTGTAAGACGGCTCGTAACCTGGCCAGCGGTCGTCCGTGCAGACTGAACCATTGCGCGGCTTGCCACGGCCTGCCCAGCCGGGCAAATGCGGCCTGCAGGCTGGAGATATTGGGATGAAACACCAGATATTCCGCCGGCAGGTAGCGTAATAAAGTCTGGCTGATGCCGTAAAACAGCGGATCGCCGGAGGCCAGCACCGCGATTCGTCGTCCGGTGTTGGCGTGTAACAGCGCAGACAGCCCACTCATCGGGTTGGGGTAGGGAATCTTCTCGGCGGTCAGTTCGGGGAATGCGGCTAGATGTTGTGTGGAGCCAATGATCCGCTCGGCCTGTTCCAGGGCTGCCCGCGCCGCCTGACTCAAGGTCCCGGCAGCCACGCCCATGCCGATGATGTGGATCGGTGGGCCGGGCCAGTCGAGCATCGCGCCCATCAGAATCGAATCCCGTTGGCCATTCGGGCCAAAGCATTCAAGGTCGCCGCCGCGAGGCTACTACCGCCGCGTCGGCCCAACAGCGTGATGCACGGGATCTGAAACTCGCTCGCGGCCACGTCCCACAAGGCTTGCTTGGATTCAGCGGCGTTGATGAAACCGACCGGCATCCCGATGATCAGCGCCGGACGGGGTGCGCCGCCGTCCAGCAGTTCCAGCAACCGGAACAGGGCGGTCGGGGCGTTGCCGATAGCGAGGATGTTACCCACCATGTGCAGCGGCCACTCGGTCATCGCCACCATCGTGCGGGTTTCGCCCAACTGGCGGGCACGGTCAGCAACCTCGGGCGCATTCAGGAAACAGCGCACCTGACCGCGCAAATAGCGCTTGCTGATGCCACGGTTAACCATTTCGATGTCGCACAGGACATCCGCGTTTTGAGCCAGCGCCGCCAGGCCGGCTTCGACCGCGCCGGGGCTGAACTGGAGATCGTGAACGATGCCCGGATCGCCGGCGGTGTGAACCAGTCGCATCGCCACCTGCTGTTGATCGGGATCGAAGCGGGACAGATCGGTCAACTGGCGAATCTGGATAAACGACTGGCGTTCGATTTCGTCAGGATCGCGGAGGTACTCAAAGCGGGGCATGGCGGCTCCAGGTGATTCAAGGTTACAGGCTCATATAACGGTAGGCGCAAAACTGGCAGTTCATCCGCGCTTCGCCGCGTTCCGCTTCAGCCAGCCGTTCCAGAAAAGTCTCAACGATCAGCGGATGCGCGTTCAGATACGGCGCAACCACGGCCTGAACCTCGGAATGACGACTTTGGTAAGCAGCGACGGTGGCGCTGACCTGTTCGACCAACCGGCCAGCGAATAACAGGTAAGGAAAGACGATGAGTTGCTTGAACCCGAGCCGATGCGTCCGTTCCAGCGCCTCGGCCATCAGCGGCACGGCAACGGCGGTATAAGCGGTTTCCGCCCAGCCAAAGCCCATGCCTTCCCATAACAGGCGGGTGATCTTGCTGATATTGGCGTTGGCGTCAGGATCGGAACCACCGCGCCCGATGATCAACAGCAGCGTGTCCTGCCGGGCGTAATCCGGCTCGAAGTGCGCCTCGACACTTGCGATCCGCTCGCGGGCAACCTGCAACAACTTTGGGTGAATGCCTAAATCTGCACCAAAGGTGATTTCCAGCCCCGGATGCTCAGCCTGAAAAGCGTTGAGAATCGCCGGAATATCGTTCTTGACATGACCCGCAGCCAGCAGCAGCGCCGGCAGGGCGATAATCTGGCGGAACCCCTGCTGCCACAAGCTTTCCAGCGCCTCAGGCACACTGGGATCGACCAGTTCCAGAAAACCGCTCAAGCACCTCCGGTCAGGAAGCGCCTGTTGGACCTGTTCAGCCAGTCGGTGAAATTCGGCGACACCGGCGGCAAGGCGGGTGCCATGTCCGATCAGCAGGACAGCGGGCGGGGAATCTGCGGATGGAATCATTAGCAATGGCGGTCATTGGGAGCGAATTTTCAGCATTGTACAGACTGGCCACAGTCGCCGCCAAAATCCGGAACGGGGTGAACGTGTGGAAAGGGTGTAACCTCGACTTCAGAATTTAACTTGGACCCTTGGCCGCGGAGGACGCGATATGTCTGCTTATGCCTTTCCTTTAGCCGAGATTGTTTACCCCGAGAGCGATGGACTTCCTATGGCGGAAAGCGATTTTCAGCGTGAATATCTCATGTATGCGGTGGAAGCCTTACGCCTTCACTTTCAACCACGGAACGACATCTACGTTTCCGGCAACCTGTTTATCTACTACGAGGAGGGCAATCCCAAGGCGGTGATCGCGCCGGATACGTTTGTGGTAATCGGCGCTCCTAACCATGATCGGTCTTCCTATAAGCTCTGGAAGGAACCCAAGGGACCCGATTTTGCCCTTGAAATCACCTCTAAAAGCACTCGCGGCGAGGATCAGGGCGCCAAGCGCGGCATCTATGCCTTTCTTGGTGTGCGCGAATACTGGCAATACGACCCGACCGGCGATTACCTGGACCCGCAACTCCAAGGATTCCAGTTAATTGAGGGCAATTACTGGCCGCTATGCGCCGCCAGGCCGATTCCCGGCGGATTCAGCCTGCATAGCGCAGTGCTGGATTTGGATTTGCGCCTCGAAAATGGTCAGTTCCATTTCTACGACCCGCGCGCTCAGCAACTGCTGTTGAACCATCGGGAAACCGAACAGGCCAGACAGGAGGCGAATCGGGCCAGACAGGAGGCCGAGAGGGTCGCGGCGCGGGAAGTGGCGCTGCGCCAGGCGGCTGAAGCGCGGTTGGCCGAACTGGAGGCCCGCCTGCGGGGATTGGGAGAGATCTGACGGTGGACCTGGAGAAAGCATCCGCCATCATTGACCGGGATCAGGCCGAAGGATGGTCGTGTGCTATAAGCATCCCAAATCGGTTGTAGAGGTAGAACAGGCATCCTGTCCGTGTTTAGCCCACGGGCAGGATGCCCGTGCTACGATAAATTCCACAACTCAAGTCGGATTCCGGTAGTTTACAATTTTTGTCAGACCTCCAGCCAGATCAGGCTGGCCATGCGCCCGGTGCTGTGTTCGCGGCGATAGGAAAAAAATCGCGCCGGTTCGCTGAACGTGCAGCAGTCGCCGCCATAAATCCCATTTACGCCCAACCGTTGAAGTTGTCGCCGCGCCAGTCCGTACAGATTCGCCCGCCAGCGTCCGGCGGGCGAAGGGCGAAAATTGGCGGTGTTTCCGGCATCCAGCGCCAGAAAAGCGGCGCGAACTTCTTCTCCCACCTCGAACGCATCTGGGCCAATCGCCGGTCCCAGCCAGGCCAGCAGTTCCGCCGGCGGTTTTCCCAAGGGCCTGACCGCCGCCGCAACGACTCCCCCGGCCAGCCCACGCCAGCCGGCATGAACCGCCGCGACCACGGTTCCCGACCGGTCGCATAACAGCACTGGCAAGCAATCCGCCGTCATCACTACGCAGGGTTGGCCGACTTGGCAGGTCCAGGCGGCATCGGCAGCGATCGGGGAATGCACTGTTTCAGCGGCAACCACAACCGTACCATGCACCTGCTCCAGCCAGGCCGGCTCGGTCGGCAACCGGGCAGCCACTGCCAGCCGTCGCCGGTTTTCAACGACATAATCTGGCTGATCGCCGACATGCCCGGCCAGGTTCAAATCGGCATAAGGCGACCGGCTGACGCCGCCGAGCCGAATGGTGCTGACCGCTCGCACCGTAGCGGGTGCCGGCCAGTCGGGGATGATCAGCATTTCGGGGCGTAACTCACCCATGTCGACCCTCGGCGTCATCGGTCAGAATCGCCAGCAACTCGGTCAGATCGGGGGGAAGTTCCGCCCGCCACTCCAACCGTTCATCCCGCACCGGATGGGTCAGCGCCAGTCGCCCGGCGTGTAACGCTTGCCGGCGAAACTGCTGAATGGCCTCAATACAGCGCGGGGACGCCCCCGGCGGAATCCGCATCCGCCCGCCATACACCGGATCGCCCAGCAACGGCAGGCGGTTATGGGCCAGGTGTACCCGAATCTGATGGGTGCGACCGGTTTCCAGCCGGACTTGCAGCAGGGTATGGGCGCGGAACCGGCGCACCACCCGATAATGGGTCACCGCCGGTTTGCCGCCGGGTGTCACCGCCATCCGCTGCCGATCGACCGGATGCCGGCCTACCGGGGCGTTCACCACGCCACCCGTTACCGGTAAGCCATTGACCACGGCCAGATAGTCCCGCTCGATCTGTCGCTCCTGTAGTTGCGCTACCAGCGCGGTATGCGCTCGGAGACTGCGTGCGACCACCAGCAGCCCGGTAGTTTCCTTGTCCAGTCGATGCACCAGCCCGGCGCGGGGCAAATGCGCCAGTTCCGGATAATGATGCAGCAGGGCATTGACCAGGGTGCCGTCGCGGTTGCCAACAGCGGGATGCACGACCAGTCCCGCCGGTTTGTTGATCACCAGTAAATCAGCGTCCTCATAACAGCAGATCAGCGGAATATCCTGGGCGATGGCTGTGGTTTCAACCGTCAGCAGCAGTTCACCACTGACGGTTTCGCCGCCGGTGACTCGATCCCGGGAACGGCGGATCTGTCCGTCCACTCGCAATTGCCCGGCCCTGAGCCATTGCTGTAGCCGGTTGCGGGAATAGCTCGGCAACAATTCCGCCAATGCCTGATCCAGCCGCAGACCGGCGCAGGTCGCCGGGATTTTGCAGTCAATCCGTTCGGTGTTAACCACCCGTCAGTTCCTCATGGCGATAGATTCGGTCGGGAAGTTTCAATTAAAAATAGCGCTTGCAAGTATTGTTCTACCCGATCCCGGTCAGCGGGTTTAATCGCTGTTTGTCTTACTGGCGTTCTGAATCGGGAAAGCAGGCGTTTATCTTGATCATTGATGGATGGATTGACAAACCCCAGTTTCGGTTCCGGCTTTAGCGGGATGAATGGCAACCAGGGTAGAGAACGCTGAATGACTGGATTCAAGGTAATCACGGTGTCCTGCCGGTTTTTAATTTTTTGCCATTCTATTCTGATTTTTGTATCCTGTTTGCGGCCCACTAATAAAATAAAATTGCTGCGGAGTTCGTTACTTTTTTCCAGTTTCTTTAGTCTAGCAATCTCGCTGGTAATTTCAGGCAGCGCCCCCCAATGAATAAATTGCAAGGGTTCAAAGCCGGTAATTTCCAAAATTTTCAGCAACGCTTCCAAAGTATATGTTTTTGCATACGGATGCAGAAATAGATCGGCAAGCCCTGAATCAAAGTCGGCTTCTGGCGTGGCGTCAAGATAATCCCTGAACCGACTCCCAGTTGGGGCGTTCCGGCAAAGCTGTTTCAGTTCCCGAAGAGTGTGAACACCGAGCATTCTCATCGCCGTTCTAATCGACTGAGCCGAGCGCCGCGCACTTTGACTGTAAACCATGATTCTCATAAATCCGGCGGGGTTCAGCCAGGAATGGAGGGCATTCAGTGCAGTGATCACATCAGGAATATGGTGTAAAACACCGTAGCAATCAATGAAATGAAAGCGCTGGTCTTTTAAAAAATCAGAACCGGCTGTTTGAGTAATATCACCCCGGATAAAATTCACATTGAAATAACCATGAATCCAGCTATGAAGTGTGGCTCTCCGCAGATTAGCTTCCGACAAATCAAGCGCCGTTATTTGTGCTTCCGGATTGGCGACAGCGGCCGGATACGGCGAAAAGCTGCCACATCCGGCCAGCAGGATTTTTCGCTCTTTTTGCGGTAGTCTTTCACCATTAAATCGCGCCCACAGTGCATCGAGATTGAGGGCATAAGCGTCGCAGGTTCTTACCGAAGCCCAGAGCGGGAATTGCGGATACACATGCCGTTCATAATGCGCCTTGACCGCATCTTGCAATGACCTGAACGGTTCCATTGGCGGTTTTTACTCTTATTCTTCCGGCTCATATCCCAGATTCGGCGCCAGCCACTTTTCCGCCTCCGTCATCGTCCAGCCCTTGCGCTGGGCGTAATCTGCGACTTGATCCCGATCTACTCGACCTACGCCAAAATAGCGCGCTTCGGGGTGACTGAAATACCAGCCGCTGACTGCCGCGGTTGGCGTCATGGCGAAGTTTTCGGTTAAATGAATCCCGGCTTGATGATCAATATCGAGCAATTGCCAGAGTTGCCCTTTTTCAGTGTGATCGGGGCAAGCCGGATAACCGGGGGCAGGACGAATGCCGCGATAGTTTTCGGCGATCAAATCGTCATTGCTGAGAGCTTCATTCATTGTATAGCCCCAGAATTCTCGCCGAACCCGTTCATGCAATCGCTCGGCGAAGGCTTCGGCCAGCCGGTCAGCCAGCGCCTTGAGCAGAATCGCGCTGTAGTCATCATGCGCCCGCTCAAATTCAGCTACCCGTTCATCAATACCGATGCCGGTAGTGACCGCGAATGCGCCCAGATAATCCGCCAAACCGGATTCACGCGGCGCGATCCAGTCAGCGAGGCATCGATAAGGCTTTCCGGCAGGTTTAAGCGTCTGCTGCCGCAAATGGCACAGCGTCACTAAAATTTGGGCGCGGCTATCGTCCGTATAAAGCGCAACGTCATCAGCGCCACTTCGATAAGCCGGAAAAAAGCCAATCACCGCTCGCGCAGTTAACCAGTTTTCCGCAACGATTTTATTCAGCATGGCCTGAGCATCGGCGAATAAATGCCGGGCGTGTTCACCCTGTTCCGGATCAGCAAAAATTGCTGGATAGCGTCCACGCAATTCCCAAGCCTGAAAAAAGGGCGTCCAGTCGATTCGTTCCGCCAATTCCGCCAGTGGGTAGTCATCAAAAGCGCGAATGCCGAGAAAACCCGGTTTTGGCGGATGATAAGCCGACCAGTCAACCATTGTCGCTTGAACGCGGGCTTGCGCCAGTGACAACAGTGCTTCCCGGCTCCGGCGATTGATGTGCTGTTCACGTTTCTGGACGCAGTCAGCTTTGGTTTTAGCCATATAGCCAGCTTTAGTAGTAGCGCCAATCAGGTTTTGCGCCACGCCCACCGCCCGCGAAGCATCTTTGACATAGATCACCGGGCCTGGATAGTGCGGATCAATCTTGACTGCGGTGTGCATAGCCGAAGTGGTTGCGCCGCCAATCAGGATCGGGATAGTAAATCCCTGCCGGTGCATTTCCTTGGCGACATTAATCATTTCATCCAGTGATGGCGTAATCAGTCCAGACAGTCCGATCATGTCGGCGTGATGTTCAATGGCGGCATCCAGAATTTTCTGGGCAGGAACCATCACCCCAAGATCGATAACCTCGAAATTATTACATTGCAGGATTACGCCAACAATATTTTTGCCAATATCGTGAACATCGCCCTTAACCGTCGCCAGCACCAAACGGCCATTGGAACGGCGCTCACCGCTGGCCAGTCCCGCCTCAATAAACGGAATCAGCCAAGCTACCGATTTTTTCATAACCCGTGCTGATTTAACGACTTGTGGCAGAAACATTTTTCCAGCCCCGAACAAGTCACCGACCACATTCATGCCGTCCATTAACGGCCCTTCAATCACTTGCAAGGGGCGTTCAAAGTGCTGGCGGGCTTCCTCGGTGTCAATCGCAATGAACTCGTCAATGCCTTTGATTAAGGCATGTTCCAAGCGCTTGGCGACCGGCCATGAACGCCATTCTGCGCTCTCGCCGCCGCGACCTCGGCTGGAAGACTCGGGGGAATCTTCTTTATATTGATCTGCGACTTCCAGTAACCGTTCTGTAGCGTCTGGGCGGCGGTCGAGAATCACATCTTCGACCCGATTGCGCAAATCCAGCGGAATCTCTTCGTAAATCGCCAATTGCCCAGCATTGACGATCCCCATCGTCATACCGGCCTGAATGGCGTGATAAAGAAAAACCGAATGAATCGCCTCGCGCACCGGATTATTGCCCCGGAATGAGAACGAGACATTGGATACGCCCCCGGAAATCAGCGCATAGGGCAATTCGGCTTTAATCCGCCGAGTGGCGGCAATAAAATCCAGTGCATAACAATTATGCTCATCAATACCAGTGGCGATGGCAAAGATATTAGGATCAAAAATAATATCCTGTGGCGGAAAGCCGATCTGCTGAGTGAGAATCCGGTAGGCCCGTTCACAAATAGCGAATTTGCGCGCCGCAGTATCGGCCTGACCCTGTTCGTCAAACGCCATGACAATCACGGCTGCGCCATAGCGGTGAACCCGCCGGGCTTGCTGAATAAAACTGGCTTCACCTTCTTTCATACTAATAGAATTGACCACTGGCTTGCCTTGAATGCATTTGAGACCGGCTTCCAGAATCTCCCATTTGGAGGAATCCAGCATCACCGGCACTCGGCTGATATCCGGTTCAGCCGCAATCAGGTTGAGAAAAGTGGTCATAGCCTCCTTGGAGTCCAGCATTCCCTCGTCCATATTGATGTCAATGATCTGCGCGCCGTTATCGACCTGCTGGCGGGCAATATCGAGCGCAGCGTTATAGTCGCCGGCTTTAATCAGCCGTTTGAAGACAGCCGATCCGGTGACATTTGCGCGTTCGCCGATGTTAATAAATCCCAGTGGTAGACCGATATTCAGTGGCTCCAATCCGGCTAACCGACAACGCGGTTCAATCATTGGAATGGGGCGCGGCGGTAATCCTTGCACCGCTTCAGCCAGCGCCCGAATGTGGGCCGGCGTGGTGCCGCAACAACCACCGACGATATTCAGCAGGCCGCTTTCTGCAAACTCGCGGATGATTGCCGCCATTTGTTCCGGCGTTTCGTCGTATTCGCCAAACGCATTGGGCAGGCCAGCATTGGGATGAGCCGAAACATAGGTGTCGGCAATCCGTGATAGCTCAGCGACATACGGTCGTAGTTGCTTGGCGCCGAGCGCGCAATTCAGGCCAAAAGACAGTGGGCGGATATGCGACAGCGAGTTCCAGAAGGCTTCGGTGGTTTGCCCGGACAGGGTGCGGCCCGAAGCATCAGTAATCGTGCCGGAAATCATCACTGGCAATTTTTGGCCGGTGTCTGCAAAGAATTGCTGAATGGCGAACAGCGCGGCCTTGGCATTCAGCGTGTCAAAAATGGTTTCGACCAGCAGTAGATCGACACCACCTTCAACCAGCGACTGAGTCGCCTCGGTATACGCAGCAACCAGTGCGTCAAAATGGATATTGCGAAAGCCGGGATTATTGACATCCGGCGACAGGCTGGCAGTGCGGTTGGTCGGGCCGAGAATACCGGCGACAAACCGGGGCCGGTCAGGAGTACTGTATTGATCAGCGATTTCCCGCGCCAATTGCGCTGCTGCCCGATTCAATTCCGGCGCAAGACTCTCCATGCGGTAGTCGTGCATGGAAATAGACGTCGAATTGAAGGTGTTGGTTTCAATAATATCGGCACCGGCTTCAAGATAAGCCGTATGGATTTCACCAATGATCGCCGGTTGAGTCAGGGTCAGCAGATCGTTATTGCCTTTGAGGTCGGTGGGCCAGTCGCGGAACCGCTTGCCCCGATAGTCCGCTTCCTGCAAAGAGTAGCTTTGAATCATGGTGCCCATCGCACCGTCGAGAATCAGGATACGGCGATTCAGCAGGGCGGACAGTTCAGCAGTGCGATCAACGGTCATAAGAGAAATTCCGGTTATTTTTGGTAAAACGATGAGCATCAGGTGAGTTGAAAAGCGTCCTGAATCCATTCGATCTGTGGTTCATCGCTGGCTTGGAGAATAGCCACCACATCAAAACGGCACGGCGGATTTTGGCTCTGGCGCTGCAAATAAAGAGCAGCGGCGTGTAATAATCGCCGCTGCTTGGTGCGGGTGACCGATTCAGCGGGAGCGCCATAGCGGGTATAACTGCGACTGCGCACTTCCACAAACACCAGGTATTCACCATCGCGCATGATCAAGTCCAGTTCACCGCCCCGGCACCGGAAATTGCGCGTCACCAGGACTAATCCCTGTGCTTCCAGATGGCGACAGGCCACTTCCTCGGCGGCGGTTCCCTGGGCTACGCGACTGATCAATGCGGTCTCCGGCGACAGGCAAAGGGCGAATGCGCTTACGCCAGTTTCCGGTATTTAATCCGGTGCGGTTGATCCGCTTCAACGCCCAGTCGCCGTTTGCGATCTGTTTCATAATCGGCGTAATTGCCCTCAAACCAGAGGACTTGCGAATCACTCTCGAATGCCAGGATATGGGTGGCGATCCGATCCAGAAACCAGCGGTCATGGGAAATAACCACCACGCAACCGGCAAAGGTCAGCAAGGCTTCTTCCAAGGCCCGCAAGGTTTCTACATCCAGATCATTGGTCGGCTCGTCCAATAAGAGCACGTTGCCGCCACTTTTAAGCAGCTTGGCCAGATGAATCCGGTTACGCTCGCCGCCGGATAAATCCTTGACAAATTTTTGTTGATCCTGACCCTTGAAATTGAACCGGCCCACATAGGCCCGCGAGTTGATCTGGTAAGTGCCAATGGTGACCAAATCCAGCCCATCCGAGATTTCCTGCCAAACCGTTTTATCAGGAGCCAGACTGTCCCGCGATTGATCGACATAGGCCAGTTTGACGGTGTCGCCGATCCGCAGCGTTCCACTGTCCGGTTGCTCCTGCCCGACCAGCATACGGAACAAGGTTGTTTTACCCGCGCCATTCGGGCCAATCACTCCGACAATGCCACCTTTGGGCAGCTTAAAATCGAGACCATCAATCAGTAATTGATCGCCGAAACCTTTACATAAACCGGTCGCTTCCACCACCAGTTCACCCAGACGCGGCCCAGGTGGAATGTAGAGTTCCTGGGTTTCATTGCGCTTCTGGAATTCCTGTGATTCCAGTTCCTCAAACCGGGTCAGGCGCGCCTTGCTTTTAGTGTGACGGCCTTTGGGATTAGAGCGAACCCATTCCAGTTCAGCCTTCATCGCCTTGATATGGGCGGTTTCCTGCTTCTCCTCGATTTCCAGCCGCTTCTCTTTCTGCTCCAGCCACGAGGAATAGTTGCCTTCCCACGGAATACCGCGCCCGCGATCCAGCTCCAGAATCCAGCCCGCCACGTTATCGAGGAAATAGCGGTCGTGAGTCACGGCCACCACGGTGCCGGGGTAATCCTGGAGAAAGCGCTCCAGCCAGGCGACGGATTCCGTGTCCAGGTGATTAGTGGGTTCGTCCAGCAACAGCATGTCGGGTTTGGAGAGTAACAGCCGGCATAGCGCCACCCGGCGTTTCTCACCCCCGGACAGGTTAGTGACCGCGGCATCCCACGGCGGCAACCGCAGCGCGTCGGCGGCGATGCCCAGGGTGCGATCCAGGTTGTGCCCGTCGGCGGTTTGCAGCCACGCTTCGAGATTAGCCTGTTCGGAGGCCAGCTTGTCGAAATCAGCTTCTGGATCGGCATAGGCGGCGTAAACCTCGTCCAGCCGCGCCAAGGCGTTTTTAATCGGGGCCAGCGCTTCTTCGACGTTGCCGCGCACGTCCTTGGCGGGATCGAGTTGTGGCTCCTGCGACAGAAACCCAATTTTGATACCGGCTAAGGGGCGAGCCTCGCCGAGAATTTCGGTATCCAGCCCGGCCATGATCCGCAGCAGGGTGGATTTGCCGGAGCCGTTCAGGCCGAGAACGCCGATTTTGGCCCCGGGGAAAAAGGACAGCGAGATGTCTTTGAGAATTTCCCGCTTGGGCGGCACGATCTTGCCCACGCGGTTCATGGTGAAAATATATTGGGCCATCGTTTTCAATCGGGTGGTTGGCGAAGTGGCGGTCAATCTAACGATTGGCCGTTATGCCGTAAAGAGGAATAAATGATCAACAACGAAAAGCCCCGCTTCGGGGCAGAAGCGGGGCTTGGGTCAAAGCGGAATCGTGGTTATTGCACGACTGGGTGCCAGAGGATCTCCAGTTCGGTCCCTTCGGTTTGCAGAAACTTGATCATCTGGCCCTGCATTTCGGCGGTGGCACTGACTGAGGCGACGGGATACCAAAACGAATAATGGTCACCTTGGGTGAAGCGGACAATGGCCCGCACACCGTTGTCGTCGCTCGTTGTACGGCTGGCCGATTTCAGCCCCATAACCCTGGCCAACGCTTCGGTCCCGGCCAGCGGTGCATTCTCGACCGAGTTCGGCACGTTCTGATCGGGCAACACCCCCGCACCGCCGACGACTTCAATCAGATGAATCGGGTGCAGGCTGGCCGCAGTGGCGGCATAGTTGATGGGATCGCCAGAATCCACCACGGTCTGAAATATAAAGAAATAGCCCTCGTAAGCGGGGGTTCCCTTGATCAGGCCCTGCGTGGCCAGCCCGGCGGCGAAGACCGGCCCGTACTTGGGCGAGCCGTCCGCCATTTTGGCGAAACCGCCGCCGGCCATACCCAAAGTCGCACTGGTGACCTTGTCCTCGATGCCCAGGAAGACGCCGCCGGCGATGGCGCCCAACGAGTGACCGACAAAGCGGATATGTCCAGTATCAAGGTCGGGTTTTCCATCACCGTCCAGATCAATCATCGGGAGGGTAGCGCTCAGTTGCCGTAAATCTTCAGCCGCTTCGCGCCCATTATCGCGGGTGGTGAGCAAGCTCTTTAGATTGGCAAAGTGAATGCCGGACGGGTCAATCAGCCCATCGGCGGGCGGCAACAGGGTTTGGTTATTGACCAGGTCCAGATCAAAAGTCCGCTCCAGCCCCTTTGTGTAAAAAGGGCTAGTCGTATCGGTGATGCCATGCAGCGGCATATCCATCGCGACTGCAGCGAACCCGGCAAAGGACAGGGCATCGGCCAGAAAGGCTAATTCGGTACGATCCCGAAACCACCCATGCTGATAAATCACGACCGGCCAGCCTGTCGCCGGTTGGGTATGTCCACTGCTGGCATTCGGCACCGTCATCAGCACCGGAATTTGTAGCGGCGCGGTCGCCACGGGCAGCGGGTTGTAGCGGGTAACTGCGCCGCCGTCCGCCGTCTGCCAATAGCCACTCAGCGGGTTCTCCTTGCTGAGGTAGTAGGGAATCGCCAGCGCCCCGGCGTAAATGTCGGAGAAACCCGGCAGATTGTACGGTAGGGCGGCAGTGGTCAGTCCAGTCGCCTTGACGCCTATCCCCAGCGGCTTGAGGTCCTTGCCCAGCGCCATGAACGCATCGTCAATCGACTGGGTCATCACGGTCCAGCTCAGCACGATGCCGGCTTTGGCGACGCCCTGACTGGCGGCGGCGCTTTCCTGATTGTTGACCAGTTGTCGCAACGGCTCCAGCACCTTGGCTTCGGCATCGCTCACACCGGAAATCACGCTCTTGCCATTGGCGTCGATCAGCGGGGTGGGCAGCTTGGTCAGAACGTAAACGGCAGACGGCAGCGCGTTGTAGCCACCGCTGTCCTGAATCCCATCGGTCAACACCACCAGATAACCGGTTTTGGGTGCCAGCGGGAGCAGCGGGCTAATGGTCAGCGTGGTCTGGTTGATGTCCTGCGGCAGCAGTCCGACTTCGTAATCGACGCCGGCTTGCAACTCGCGCTTCACCTCGCTGACCGCGAACGGCGGATTTTTCGGGTCCAGGAATCGATTGGTGAGGACAACCTCAAACACCCGCACTGTGCTGCCGGCCTTGACCGTAGCCGCGTTCAAACTGCCGGAAAAGTACGCGGTCATGGGCGCAACCGTCGAAAAGCCGTCCAGCCCGTTCATCGCCACCCAGGGATCAGCCAGATTGGCAGGATTGGCGACCGGGATGTTCAAGGTGCCATCGGTCGAGCCATTGAATAGAAGGTTGGTGGGGAAAGGCATTTCGCCGGCGGCGGGATTGAATTTGGCGTAGAAGTCAGCGCGGGCCGCCGCATCGGCGCTGCTGAACGCAGCCAGGCTCAGGGCCAGGCAAAGCGGGGCCAGCCGGAAGGTTTTTAGGCGGTTTTTCATGTCGTTACTCCATTGACGGCGCGTGTGATCATGATCGGGCGGGGACGCAGACGGTGGTTTCTGGTTTGAGCAACAACCGCTACTGGTGAATTATAGCCCAGCGATCCAGTGGAGCGCCTCGGTGGGATTGGCTATCGCCATTGAATCAATGCCGTTTACCCACGGCAAACGGGCATATAAAATGAACAACTTAACTGTCCGTCCAAGTCTTGAGGCTCCACCATGCGCATCGTTCAAGAAGCTCTGACCTTTGATGACGTCCTGCTGCTCCCCGCCTATTCCGCGATATTGCCCAAGGATGTCAGCCTTAAGACCCAACTCACCCGCGGTATCGCCCTGAATATCCCGCTGTTGTCGGCGGCGATGGACACGGTCACTGAATCCAGCCTGGCGATTGCTATGGCCCAGGAAGGCGGGATCGGCATCATTCACAAAAATCTATCGGTGGAACGCCATGCCGGGGAAGTGCGCCGGGTCAAGAAATTCGAGAGCGGGGTGATTCACGATCCCATCGTCATTCATCCCCGCGCCACCATCCGCGAAGTGGTCGAACTGACCCGCGCTCACCATATTTCCGGGGTGCCCGTGGTCGACGGCACTGAACTGGTGGGCATCGTCACTAACCGCGATTTGCGCTTTGAGACGAACATGGACGCGCCGGTCAGCATGGTGATGACGCCGAAGGAGCGCTTGATTACGGTGCATGAAGGGGCCAGCCGTGAGGAGATCGCGACCCTGTTGCACCGGCACCGGATTGAAAAAGTGCTGGTGATCAATGACCGCTTTGAGTTGTGCGGACTGATCACGGTCAAGGACATCCAGAAATCCAGCGACTTCCCGCTGGCCTGCAAGGATGAACTGGGCCGGTTGCGGGTCGGCGCGGCGGTTGGGGCGGGTGGCGATACCGATGAGCGGGTGGCGGCGCTGGTCAACGCCGGTGTAGACGTGCTGGTGGTGGATACCGCGCATGGCCATTCCCGGAACGTGCTGAACCGGGTGCGCTGGATCAAACAGCATTATCCGCAAGTGCAAGTCATCGGCGGCAACATCGCCACCGCCGCCGCCGCCCGCGATTTGGTCGAAGCCGGAGCCGATGCGGTGAAGGTTGGGATCGGGCCGGGATCGATCTGTACCACTCGTATCATTGCTGGGGTTGGCGTGCCGCAAATCAGCGCGGTGTCCAATGTCGCCGAGGCGCTGCGGGAATGCGATGTCCCGGTTATTGCCGATGGCGGGGTGCGCTATTCCGGCGATTTGGCCAAGGCGATTGCGGCGGGTGCGCATACGGTGATGATCGGCGGCTTGTTCGCCGGCACCGAGGAAGCGCCCGGCGAGGTCGAGTTGTATCAGGGCCGTTCCTACAAATCCTATCGCGGCATGGGTTCGCTCGGTGCGATGACTCAGCAGCATGGCTCCAGCGACCGCTATTTCCAGGAAGGCAGCGCGGTGGAAAAACTGGTGCCGGAGGGGATTGAAGGGCGGGTGCCGTACAAGGGCAGCGTACTGGCGATCATCAATCAGTTGATGGGCGGATTACGCTCCAGCATGGGCTATGTCGGCTGTCAGGACATCGCCGAAATGCGGACCAAACCGACTTTCACCCGTGTCACCAGCGCCGGAATGCGCGAAAGCCACGTTCATGATGTGTCGATTACCAAGGAAGCGCCCAATTACCGGGTGGATTAACGATTGTGGTTCCCGCCCGGTTAAGACTGGATCACCGTTTCCAAAGTCGTTTCTACCCAATGGTTCAGGCTCATGCCCTGAGCTTGAGCAGTAGCGGCGATGGCGGCGTGCAACTTCGGCGGAATCCGCACATTGAACGTGCCCGAAAAAGACTTGAATGGCGGGATGTCCCGTTCCACACAGGTTTCCTTGAAAACCCTGAGCGAAACGGCCCCCTCCCGGCGCAAACTTTCGACATCAGCAGCGTAAAAGTCAGCGCCGCCATTCAGTCCAACAAACTCGCCGCGAAACAGGCCGATATCCGGGTCATAGGCGATCACGGCTTTAACGCCGTCGAAATCCATCAGGTTCATCATGGCATCACCTTGTGGCTTTCCAGCAATAAATTATACCGTTTACCGATAGATTTTGTCTTTATTCGTCATACCCGCGAAAGCGGGTATCCAGTCAGCATTACAGGGGGTCGCTGGATTCCCGCATTCGCGGGTATGACGGAAACCTACTGAGAATTGGTATTACACCAAAACCGTTCATTTTGTCGTCATACCCACAAAAGCGGGTATCCAGTTTTTCAGCGGCTACCGGGATTCCCGCATTCACGGGAATGACGGAAAGCGAGAACTTATGAATACGAAAACCTACCGAGAATTGATATTAGCAGCACCAGCAACTCCCTTTTCGCCTATTCCCTACCGGTTACGCCCCTGCGCCCATGACCACCCGCAACATTCATCTTGACCGCATTCTGATTCTGGATTTCGGCTCCCAGTACACCCAACTCATCGCCCGCCGGGTGCGGGAAATCGGGGTTTACTGCGAAATTCAGCCCTGGGACGCTGATCCCGCCGCGATCCGCGCTTTCCATCCGCACGGCGTCATTTTGTCCGGCAGCCCGGAATCGACCACCCTCGCTAACGGCCCCCGCGCCCCGCAAACCGTGTTTGGTCTCAAGGTTCCGCTACTGGGCATCTGCTACGGGATGCAGACCCTGGCGATGCAACTGGGCGGACTGGTCGAATCGTCCGATCACCGTGAATTTGGCTATGCCCAGGTTCGCGCCCACGGCCATTCCGCCCTGCTGCGCGACATCGAAGATCATGCCAGCCCGGAAGGTTACGGCCTGCTCGATGTGTGGATGAGCCACGGCGACCGGGTCACGCGGTTGCCCACCGGCTTCATCCGCATTGCCAGCACCGCCACCTGCCCAGTCGCCGGCATTGCCAACGAGGAACAGCGCTGGTACGGCTTGCAGTTTCATCCCGAAGTCACCCACACCCGCCAAGGCGAGCGGATTCTGCGCCGCTTCGTGCTGAACATTTGCGGCTGTCAGTCGCTGTGGACCACCGGCAATATCATCGAAGACAGCATCGCCGCCGTCCGCTCCCAAGTCGGCGATGATGAGGTGCTGCTGGGCTTGTCCGGCGGGGTGGATTCCTCCGTGGTGGCGGCGTTGCTGCACCGGGCGATTGGCCCGCAATTGAGCTGCGTCTTCGTCGATACCGGCCTGCTGCGGCTGCATGAAGGCGATCAGGTGATGACGACCTTTGGGCAACATTTGGGCGTGCGGGTGATCCGGGTAAACGCCGAGGCGCGATTTCTAACCGCACTGGTCGGCATCACCGACCCTGAACAGAAGCGCAAAATCATCGGCGGGCTGTTTGTGGCGATTTTCGAGGAAGAAGCGGTCAAGCTCCGCAATGTCAAATGGCTGGCCCAAGGCACCATTTATCCCGATGTCATCGAATCAGCGGGGGCCAAAACCGGTAAGGCGCACGTTATCAAGTCTCATCACAATGTCGGCGGGCTGCCGGCGGGAATGCGGCTGAAACTGGTCGAGCCATTGCGGGAACTGTTCAAGGACGAGGTGCGGCGGCTGGGCGTCGAGTTGGGCCTGCCGTTCGAGATGGTCTACCGTCACCCATTTCCGGGGCCGGGACTGGGGGTGCGGATTCTCGGCGAGGTGCGCAAGGACTACGCCGATTTGCTGCGCCGGGCTGATCACATTTTCATCGAGGAGCTGCGCAGGGCTGATCTGTACGACCAGACCAGCCAGGCGTTTGCGGTGTTCCTGCCGGTCAAGTCGGTTGGCGTCATGGGCGATAGCCGCCGCTATGATTACGTCATTGCGCTGCGGGCGGTGGAGACGGTGGATTTTATGACTGCCCACTGGGCGCATTTGCCCTATGACTTCCTGGATCGGGTCTCGCGGCGGATCATTAACGAAGTGGCCGGGATCTCGCGGGTGGTCTACGACATCTCCGGCAAGCCGCCCGCGACCATTGAATGGGAATAAACCATCGCCATGCACCCATCTCCAGAGCAACCCGCACCAAATCTCACCGGTCTGTCCGACGCCGAACGCGGCCTGATGACCTTGGGCGGGCTGGACCATCTGCACGAGGCGATCAGCATTTTCGATCAGGAACTGCGGCTGGTGGTCTGGAACCGCCGGTTCGTCGAATTGCTGAATTTTCCGTCCGATCTGCTGCGGGTCGGGTTGCCGTTTGCCGAACTGATCGGCTACAACGCCCGGCGCGGTGAATACGGCCCCGGCGATCCGGAGGCGCAAACCGCTGAACGGGTGCGGCGGGCGCAAGAGTTTCAGGGGCATCGCTTCGAGCGCACCCGTCCTGACGGTACGGTGCTGGAGATTCGCGGCGAACCGATCAATGGCAGCGGTTTCATTACCATTTATGAGGACATCACTATCCGCAAACAGGCCGAAGCGGCTCTGCGTGCGAGTCACGAACAACTGGAAGCGCGGGTCCGTGAGCGCACTGCTGAACTGCTGGCGCTCAATGCTCAACTGGCGCGGGAAAGCGAAGAGCGCCAGCGGATCGCCGCCGCCCTGCGCGAGAGCGAGAACCGCATCCGACTGATCACCGACACCGTGCCGGTGCTAATCGCCTATCTCGATGGCGACCGGCGCTACCAGTTCGTCAATCAGAAACACGCCGAATGGTTCGGGATAGCGACTGAAACCTTCATTGGCCGCGCCTTCGACGAAATGCTGAATGCGCCGCTGGCCGGACGGTTGCTCACCCATGTCGATGCGGCGCTGAACGGTCAGAGTACCCATGTCGAATATGAACTGACCACGCCGGTGGAGCGGATGTACGTCCGTTCCTACTTCATTCCTCATGCGCCGCGTTCTGCCGAAGCCGAGCCGGTGGTCGGTTGTTTCATGCTCAGCGAAGATCTGACCGAGTACCGCCAGACTCAGATGGCGCTCAATCAGGCCCAGAAACTGAAAGCGGTTGGCCAGCTTACTGGCGGCATCGCCCATGATTTCAATAACCTGCTGACCGTGGTACTGGGCAGTCTGGCCGGTCTGGAGGACGGACTGCGCGACAATCCCGAACTGTACAAAACGGCCCATACCGCGATGAACGCGGCCCGGCGCGGCGCGGATCTGACCCGACGGCTACTGGCCTTTTCCCGCCAGCAGGCCCTCCAGCCCCGGCTGATCTCGCCGCACCAGCAATTGCAGGAAATCGCCGAGCTGCTCAAGCACACCCTCGGCGCAAGCATCGAACTGGAAACGATCACCGATAGTGCGGTCTGGAATATCCAGGTCGATCCGGGCCAGTTCACCAACGCCGTCCTCAATCTGGCGATCAACGCCCGCGACGCGATGCCCGGCGGCGGGCGGTTGCGAATCGAGGCCCGCAATCTGGCACTCGATGTGGCCTATGCGGCTCGCTATCCCGATGTTGCGCCCGGCGATTATGTGCAGCTCACGGTCGGCGACTCCGGCAGCGGGATGGCCCCGGAAGTGATCGAGCGGGCCTTCGAGCCGTTTTTCACCACCAAGGAACTTGGCGCGGGCACCGGATTGGGGCTAAGCATGGTTTACGGTTTCATCAAGCAGTCCGACGGCCATATCCGCATTCACAGCCAGATCGGGCAGGGCACCACGGTGGAACTGTACCTGCCGCGTCATGTGCCCAAGCGAACGCAGCAGATGGCGGTGTCCGCCGCTGAAACCGGACTGGATGAAAACCGTCTTCGTGGTCGGGAGACGGTGCTGCTGGTGGAAGACGATCCCGATATCCGCGAGTTCGTCGCTCGCACCCTGACCGGGTTTGGCTACGCGGTGCGCGAAGCCGCGAATGGCCGAGAGGCGCTGGCACTGCTGGCGACCGGGATCGCCCCCGACCTGCTACTGAGCGACGTGATCATGCCGGGCGGGGTCAGCGGCCACGATCTGGCAATTGTGGCTCGGCATCAGCGCCCAACGCTGCGGGTGTTGCTGATGTCCGGTTATTCGGAGCAGGCGGCGGATGGCTTGCCGTCCGACTGCGCCCGGCTGGAAAAACCGTTTCTGAAGCTGGACTTGGCGCGGGCAGTGCGGCGGGTACTGGATCAGCCGGTCACTACAGTCGGTGAACATTGGTCGGAATAACACGCGATGGTTTCGATGGTCGGGCCGGAGAACGACGAGGATCGCTACTGGATGGGCCGTGCCTTGGAACTGGCCCGTCGCGCTGGAGCTGCCGGTGAAGTGCCGGTGGGCGCGGTGTTGGTGCGGGAGGGCGAGATCATTGGCGAGGGCTGGAATCAGTCGATTGGCGCGTGTGATCCAACCGCTCATGCCGAGATGCTGGCGTTGCGCGCGGCGGCAACCCGGATCGGGAATTACCGGCTCGCTGACTGTACCCTGTATGCGACTTTAGAACCCTGTCCCATGTGTGCCGGGGCGATGATCCACGCCCGGGTGGCGCGACTGGTGTTTGGGGCCGCCGACCCGCGCGCCGGGGCAGCCGGCAGCGTGTTTAACCTGCTGCAAACTGATGTACTCAACCATCGGATCCAGGGGGTCGGCGGCGTCCTGACCGAGGAATGCGGAGCGTTGCTGCGCGACTTCTTCCGCGCCCGCCGGATCAAGCCGGCTGCGGGCGAGCGTCCGGTTACCGCTGGTTGAAACCGCTATCGCTCGAAGACGGTGCTGGCTCTTGCCACCACGGTTGAGGCGCGGGCAGGACGGGCTGGCGAAGCGGGTTCTGCTCATCGCGCTCGGCTTGTTCCCGCCGGGCGGCTTCTGCCCGCGCCTGCCGTTGTGCCTGTTCCTGTTGCTTGGCCAGTCGAACTTCCCGCCGCAGGCTCAACAAACGCTCATTTTTGGGCGATGCCTGCAACCCCCGGCCAATGTAGGCCAGACTCTCTTCAAAACGGCCCTGTTGCCGGGTTTGCTCGGCGATGTCCCGATAATAGGCGGCGATGCGCTCGATCCCTTCCAATGCAGCGGTGTTGTTGGTTTCCAGCTCCAAAATGCGCTGGTAGCTGCGCAGGGCGTTGCCACTGGCCGGGGCAGTCAGGCGACGGTTTTCTATCTGTTGTTCAGCCCCAGCCAGTAACTGCGCGATTTCGGTCTGCGGGGTTGGGGGCACAGCCTCCTCAGCAGGTACTTCGGCCCCGGGGGCAGGAGGGACACTTGATCCATCGGGGGCAGCATTCGGATCAGTAGCAGCTTGAGGGGACGGTGTAGCCTCGACCGCGGGCTGCCCGGCAGTGATCGGGGTCGCAAACGGCAGGGGCGCGGCGGTCTGCGGTTTGGCCGGTTTGGCCGGTGCAACGGGTGAGGCAACCATCGCGGAAAGGGACCGGGATCGAGGCAAATCGCCACCGCTTTTGAAGAGTTGCGCCGCATCTTGCGGTATCGGAATCCGCCACAGGAAATACAGCCCGAAGGCGCAAGCGGTCGCCACCGCGCCAAGGTAGAGCGCGAAATGCTTCAGCCAGGTCGCAAGACGCTGGCCGAGAGAAATGAACTCCGGTTCGCCGGCGGCATTAGCGTTCGGCGTAGCGAAGTCATTCGTGGGATCGGCAGGGTAAGAGGGTGGTTTCATCGCGGCATTTGACTATGCAGGATTCCGATCAGGGCGAGCCTTCGAAGTGGCGCCGAGGGATTGGCAAAGCACCCCGATGCGGTAGAATAAGGCTCTTGCTTGTCCGCTCCAAGCAGTTCCCTCCCGGAGAGGTACCGAAGCGGTCATAACGGCGCCGACTCGAAATCGGATGGGGGCTTAGCCGCCCCACGTGGGTTCGAATCCCACCCTCTCCGCCAATTCAGCAGGTTAAATTGCCTGCTGCGGTTCTTCCCGTTACCGGCTTCCGGCCAATTTTTGCTGCATCCCCAATTACGGCAATCACGGCGGCGTGATCGTTCAATAGCCATAAATGTAACCATGCCCGTTCGACCTCCAGCAACCGATCGGTCGTGCTGGCAGTCAGTATTGACCTGATTCCATTACACCCGATGAGTCTGTTCCGACAACCACATCTGGATTTTGGCGGCATCCGGGGCGATGCTGTCGAACATCAGCCGCAACGCCGCCTCATCGTTGTCATGCTCACACCAGTGTCCATCAGGCTGGCGATCTCCATACTCCACAATTGCGTTTTCAGTGGCGCAAACGAACGGGCAAGCACCCTTTGTGAATTATGCCCCCGGCTTGGCTTGACGTACCGCGGGTAGTCATTAAGCTAACGGACTGACGCGGCGCTGGCCCACCGGGTTCGGACCGTTCGGATTGAAATCCATAGAACATGAGGCATGTTATGTCGGACGTTAAAAAAGTTGTGCTGGCTTATTCGGGTGGCCTGGATACTTCGGTCATTCTGAAATGGTTGCAGGACGTATATCAATGCGAAATCGTGACCTTTACCGCCGATCTGGGTCAAGGCGAGGAACTGGAGCCGGCGCGCGGGAAAGCGCTGAAGATGGGCATTAAGCCGGAAAATATTTTTATCGATGACCTGTGCGAAGAATTCGTCCGCGATTTCGTCTTCCCCATGTTCCGGGCCAACGCCATTTATGAGGGCGAATATCTGCTCGGCACTTCCATTGCCCGACCGTTAATCGCCAAGCGGCAAATTGAAATCGCGATACAGACCGGGGCTGATGCGGTTTCTCATGGTGCGACCGGCAAGGGCAATGATCAGGTGCGCTTTGAGCTGGGCGCTTATGCGTTAAAGCCGGATATCAGAATTATTGCGCCGTGGCGGGAATGGGATTTGTTATCCCGGGAAAAATTGCTGACCTATGCCGAACAACACGGCATTCCGGTTGAAATGAAGCGCGGGACCCAATCGCCGTATTCGATGGACGCTAATTTGCTGCATATTTCTTATGAAGGCGGAGTGCTGGAAAACCCGTGGAATGAACCGGAAGAAGCGATGTGGCGCTGGACAGTTTCGCCGGAACAAGCGCCCGATCAACCACGGCATATCGAACTGGAATACCAGGGCGGCGATATCGTGGCGATTGACGGTGAGGCGCTGACTCCCGCTGTGGTATTAACCCGGCTGAATCAATTGGGTGGCGAGCATGGCATTGGCCGGCTCGATCTGGTAGAGAACCGCTATATCGGGATGAAATCGCGGGGTTGTTATGAAACCCCCGGCGGAACGATCATGCTTAAGGCACACCGGGCAATGGAGTCACTGACCCTGGATCGGGAAGTGGCGCATCTCAAGGATGATCTGATGCCGCGTTACGCCAGTCTGGTCTACAACGGTTATTGGTGGAGTCCGGAGCGAAAGTTGTTGCAGACCCTGATTGACGCTTCGCAGATTAACGTCAATGGCGTAGTACGAGTCAAACTGTATAAAGGTAATGTGATCGTGGTGGGCCGCCAGTCGAATGACAGCCTGTTCGACATGAACATCGCTACTTTTGAAGATGATGCTGGCGCTTACGACCAGAAGGATGCAGGCGGCTTTATCAAGCTCAACGCACTGCGGATGCGGATTGCGGCCTTGAAAGGGCGGCGGTAATTCGGGAAGCAGTAACTATCGAAAATCACGATCAGGAGAACATCTTGTGGCTAAGCCTAATTATCAGTACGAGAAACGCCAGAAAGATCTCGCCAAGAAAAAGAAGCAGGACGAGAAGCAGGAAGAGAAGCGCCAACGCAAGTTGGACAAGGAGAGTGTCCCGTCGGACGAGACGCCAAATCAGGAATCGCCACCTGAAGTGTGAAATATCTGACATAAAAGAGCCGGCGTAAGCTGGCTTTTTTACGAGTATTTTACGATAAATTTCTTCCTTCCGAGTTTTTTTAACTATAGGAATCCGATCTGAATTGTGGAATAATAGGCTATAATGCCAGATTAACTTATCACATTTCTGGAGTAAATGTCATGACAACACTTGAAGATTTCATTGATGCCCCTGAGTGTCGTAAAGTAAAGAGGGCGCTCGCAGTCAAGATGGTTTTGATGAACTTTGAAACAAAAGACATTTGTGAACTACTAGGTGTGTCAGATGCTTTTGTGAGCAAATGGAAGATTATTTATGAGGGCGGAGGCGCGAGTGCATTAGAACTGAAGTATAAAGGGAGAATAAGTTTTCTAACAGGAATCCAGCGAGAAGCAATCCTTGTGCATTTGAGAAGCCAGCCGCATTTTGATTTAAAAAAACTGGCTGATTTAATTGAAGAACGGTATGGCGTTGTTTATCAATCTAAGCAGTCTTACTATGATTTATTAGACGAAGCAAGAATCACTTGACATCGAACGGAAGCGGTTAATCCAAAAAAAGATGAAGCACAAATTTTGCTGAAACGGGAAGAAACTCAACAGAATTTGAGAGAATGTCAAGTGGAGATTATTTCCTGACAACCTATTGTCTCACCCCACTCTTGCCGCAATTGGTCAGTTCTTTTTATCATGGTCGGGACGAGATTTATCTGCGGTGGTTCTGGCGCTGGATCATGCTGATCATCCGGCATATCCCGGAAAGCGTGTTCAAGCGGCTGAAATTGTGGCCATTTTAGATTCCGCTCATCACTTCACCCAGCCGGGTCACACCACGCACCTCCAGCCCCTCGACTCGCCCGCCGCGCCGGGGCAGGTTAGCGCGGGGGACGATGGCCTGTTTGAAACCGTGCTTGGCGGCTTCCCGCAACCGCTCCTCGCCATTGGGCACCGGGCGGATTTCCCCGGCCAGACCGACCTCGCCGAACACCACCAGATCGGTCGGCAACGGTCGGTCGCGGAAGCTGGACAACGCCGCCAGCAGCACCGCCAGATCCGCCGCCGTCTCATTGATTCGCACCCCGCCAACCGCATTGACATAAACATCCTGGTCGTACATCGCCACCCCGCCATGCCGGTGCAGCACCGCCAGCAGCATCGCCAGCCGGTTCTGTTCCAGACCCAGCGTGACCCGGCGCGGATTGTTGCCGTGGCACTCATCGACCAGCGCCTGTACCTCGATCAGTAGCGGTCGGGTGCCTTCCCGGGTGACCATCACCACGCTGCCGGACACCGGCGCTTCGTGGCGAGACAGAAAAATCGACGAGGGATTACTGACTTCTTTCAGTCCCAGCTCGGTCATGGCAAACACGCCCAGTTCGTTGACCGGCCCATAACGGTTCTTGATGGCCCGCAATATCCGCAGCCGCCCACCGGAATCGCCCTCAAAATACAGCACGGTATCGACCATGTGTTCGAGGACCCGTGGCCCGGCAATCGCGCCTTCCTTGGTGACATGGCCGACCAGAAACAGCGCCGCACCGCCAGCTTTGGCATAGCGCACCAGTTGCGCCGCGCTTTCCCGCACTTGGGCCACCGAACCGGGCGCGGATTGCAACCGCTCAGTGAACGCCGTCTGAATCGAATCAATCACCATGACCTGGGGCCGCTCGATCTCGGCCACCGCCAAAATCCGCTCGATATTGATTTCCGCCAGCAGCCGCAACCGGTCGCGGGGCAATTGCAGCCGTTGAGCGCGCAGGCTGATCTGCTGAGGAGATTCCTCGCCGGTAACATAGAGGGTACGGTTGCGGGTCGCCAGTTCGGCCAGCACTTGCAACAGCAAGGTCGATTTACCAATGCCCGGATCGCCGCCGATCAGGGTGACGGAACCATCGACCAGCCCGCCGCCCAACACCCGATCCAGTTCGCCATTGCCACAGGACTGGCGCATTTCAGCCTTGGCGTCCACATCGGACAGGGTGTAGATCTCCGTCCCGCCCGCCGCCCCGGCATAACCGGCCGGTTTACTGGGACTCTTGACCACCGGGGCTGCCACGGTTTCCTGCAAGGTGTTCCACGCCCCGCAGTCACCGCACTGGCCGGCCCACTTATTGGCCTGCGCCCCGCATTCGGTGCAAACATGGATGGTGCGGCCTTTGCTAACCATCAGCGGGAATGACCTCGCGCCGCACTCGCGCCGTGATGCTACACAGCAGGGTATAGGAAATGGTCCCGGCGGCTTGGGCGATGCGCTCCACCGGCAACCCGTCACCCCACAGCGTGACTCGATCCGCAAGCCGCGCTTCGGGATGTTCACGCAAATCGACCGTGATCATATCCATCGACACCCGGCCAATCAGCGGCGCTTCGCGGCCATTCAGCAGCACCGGCGTCCCGGAAGGCGCATGGCGGGGATAACCGTCACCGTAACCGGCCGCCGCGACACCCACATCCAGGTCTTCGGGACAACGCCAGGTTCCGCCATACCCGATGGGTTCGCCTTTCCGCAGCCGCTTGATCGAAATCAGCCGGGTGTGGAAGGTCATCACTGGACGCAGGTCTTCAGCCGTGGCCAGACTGTCTACGAACGGCGACGCGCCATAAAGCATGATGCCGGGCCGCACCCAGTCAAAGTGCGTCTGCGGCCAGCCAAGAATTCCGGCGGAATTAGCCAACGACCGTTCGCCCGGCAGCCCGGCAGTGACCGTCTCGAACGTCTGCAATTGCTGGAGGGTGTAGTCACAGTCCCGTTCATCAGCCCGGGCCAGATGGCTCATCCAGCCGATACCCGGCGCGACCGCCGGACAGTTCCGCAAGCGCTGAAAAGCGGCCTGCGCGGTTTCTGCTTCCAGCCCCAGCCGGTGCATCCCGCTATCGATTTTCAGCCAGACTCGCACGCGACGTTCCAGCCGGGCGCGTTCCAGCATCACCACCTGTTCAGGATGATGGACGGCGATGAGCAAGTCATGGCGGGCGCACAGCGGCAGTTCCATCGCCTCGAACACGCCTTCCAGCAGCAGGATGGGCCGGTCAATGCCCGCCTCGCGCAGGGTCAGCGCCTCTTCCAGACTGGCTACGGCAAAAGCGTCAGCGTCCAGTGCCTGCGCGACCCGGGTCAGACCGTGACCGTAGGCTTCAGCCTTAACCGCGGCCGCCACCTGACGACCCGGCGCGGCCACCCGAACCCGACGCAGATTGTGAACCAGCGCCTCCAGATCGAGATGTACCGTGGTTGCTCGACTCATAACCGGAACCTGTGGAATAAGATTCGGAGGCGTAACTCTCAAAGCGGGTGTATTGCCCCAGAAAAGTAAGGCGGGTGGTGCCGATGGGACCGTTGCGCTGTTTGCTGATAATGATTTCGGCGACGTTCTTGTCGGGGCTTTCGGGGTTGTAGACGATGTCGCGATAGATAAAGCAGATCAGATCCGCATCCTGTTCGATCGCGCCGGATTCACGCAAATCTGACATGATCGGTCGTTTGTCGCCGCGCTGCTCCAGTGTGCGGTTAAGCTGTGACAGTGCGACCACCGGCACCGACAGTTCCATGGCCAGCGCCTTGAGCGAACGGGAAATCTCCGAAACTTCATTGGTGCGGTTCTCCTTGGTACCCGGCACCTTCATCAACTGGAGATAATCCACCACGATCAGCCCCAATTGTCCCTCCTGCCGGTGCAACCGCCGGGCTTGGGCGCGCAGTTCGTTGGGACTGAGAATGGCGCTGTGGTGGATGAACAGCCGGGCCTCCGACAACATGCCGACCGCCGAGATCAGGCGCGACCAGTCATCTTCTTCCAGCCGACCGGTGCGGACCCGATGCTGATCGATCCGCCCCAGCGACGACATGAGCCGCATGATCAGGCTTTCCCCCGGCATTTCCAGACTGAACACCGCGACCACGCATTTAAGCTGAATCGCTGCGTATTCAACGATATTCATCGCCAGGCTGGTTTTACCCATCGATGGTCGTCCGGCAATCACGATCAGTTCTCCCGGTTGCAGACCCGCAGTTTTGTCATCGAAATCCGGCCAACCGGTCGCAAGGCCGGTGATCGGATTGTCGCTCTGGAACAGCACGTCGATCCGCTCCACCGTCCGCGCCAGCAAATCCTTGATGTTAGCAAAGCCCTCGCTGGCCCGCGCCCCGTGTTCAGCGATGGCGAACACCCGCTTTTCGGCCTCATCCAGCAATTCCTTGCTGTTGCGGCCTTTGGGATTGAAGGCGCTCTCGGCGATCTCGGCGCTGGCTCGAATCAGCTCACGGCGGATGGCCCGATCACGGACGATGTTGGCATAGGCGCGAACATTGGCGGCGCTGGGGGTGTCCCGCGCCAACATGCCCAGGTAGGCGAATCCCCCGGCGGCTTCCAGTTCGTTATGCGCCTCCAGCCAGTCGGCCAGGGTCAGAAAATCAAAGGGTTTGCTCTGCTCGGCCAAGCGGCGGATGGCGCGGAAAATCAGCCGGTGGTCGTTGCGGTAGAAATCGCTTTCGTCCAGCCGGACCGCCACCAAATCCCAAGTGGTGTTGTCCACCAGCAGCCCGCCCAGCACCGCCTGCTCGGCTTCCTGCGAATGCGGCGGGATTCGCAACGCTTCGGCGGCGGGATCCTTACGCTGGGGAAAGGGGTAAACAGGTTGCATAACGGGACACTCGGTGCGAAACCGGCAGGCTGTCGCACCACCTCGATGCTGAAAGCGGTACGGTGGCAAAACTTCTACGAGGGAGTGGAGATCGTTCGGCAACCGGCGCTCCGGCGTGGGGGTGACCTGAAATTTAGTCCAAACCCCACCGCCGGCGCGCCGGACGCACCTCATCAGGTCTCGGCGATGACGTTGACCCGGATCTGGGTCTTGACTTCGCTATGCAGATGCAAATCCACGTCGTATTCGCCAATCTGGCGGATCGAACCGGTACTGAGCCGGACTTCGTTTTTTTGCAAATCGATACCGGCGGCGGATACCGCATCGGCGATGTCGGCGGCGCCCACCGAACCAAACAGCCGGCCTTCGTTGCCGGTCTTGACCGACAGGGTCACGATCAGCTCGGCCAGTTGTTCGGCACGAGCCTTGGCCTTGGTCAGTCCATCGGCGGCGACCCGTTCCAGTTCGGCGCGGCGAGCCTCGAACCGGGCCAGGTTGGCTACCGTCGCCTGTGTGGCTTTACCCTTGGGAATCAGAAAGTTGCGGGCATAACCCGGCTTGACTTTGACCCGGTCGCCCAACCCACCCAGATTCACCACTTTTTCCAGCAGAATGATTTCCATGCCTCAACCTCCGGGGTATAGCGGACGCGGCTCAGTGCCGGTCGCAGTACGGCAGCAGCGCCAGGAACCGGGCGCGCTTGATCGCCACCGACAATTGCCGCTGGTAGCGGGCCTTGGTGCCGGTGATCCGGCTCGGCACGATCTTGCCGGTCTCGCTGACGTAGTTTTTCAGGACCACGATGTCCTTGTAGTCGATTTCCTTGACGCCTTCAGCGGTAAATCGGCAGAACTTTTTACGACGGAAAAAACGCGACATACATTAATCCTCGGATGATTCAGTGTTGAGAAGGTCGATGCGGGCGGCGTGTAGCGCCAGTCGGTATTCGCCTTCACGGTAGTTGACGCGGCTGACGAACCCTTGCACTCGCACCGGGGCGCCTGATGGCAGGCGGCCAGCAAGCCGGGCCAGTTCCGGGCCACAAGCGATGACCGGAATCCGGCAGCGGGCTTGGCGCGGAACGCCGGCCTCGACCTGCTCGGACTGATGCTCCAGCAAAAAGCGGCTGATCGGCACTCCTGCTGGCGAGGTGCGGGTTTCACAGATCCCGGCGACTTGCCCGGCAATGATCAGGGAGTTGTCAGGGGACGACGCGAGCGGCATGGCGTGGCCAGCAGGACCGGTTCAGGCGACGTCGTCTTCGGGTTCGCCTGCGTCGTCATCAGCATCATCGCGGTCGGCGCGATGACCGCGTTCTTCCCGCTCAGGCCGGTCATCACGGGCCTTGAGCAACGGCGAGGGTTCGGTGTCGGCGCTGTCACGCTGGACGATGAGGTTGCGGATCACCGCGTCGTTGAACCGGAACGCGCTCTGAATTTCGTCCAGCACCGGCGGGCTGCACTCAATATTCATTAGCACATAGTGTGCCTTGTGAATCTTGTTGATCGGGTAAGCCAACTGTCGGCGGCCCCAGTCTTCCAGGCGGTGAATTTTGCCGCCATCCTCCTCGATCAAGGCCCGGTAACGGTCAATCATGGCGGACACCTGATCACTCTGATCGGGATGAACCATGAACACAATTTCATAATGTCGCATTAAAACAGCTCCTTACGGATAATAAACAGCCTCCCGCCACGCGGTGAGGCAAGGAGTTGCGGCCCGGTTCAGGGCGGCAAAGGAGCGGCATTCTAGGGGGAAAGCCGGGGGTGTGCAACGCCGGATAGAGCCGTTCTGAGGACCCCCGGTTTTTTCGGCAGTGTCCTGAACTGTGGAGATGAATGGTCACAACCAGTTGATTATACTCAGGTAACCGATGCGGTGATTGAAGCGGCGACCCGGTAAGCTGCGGGTTATTAGCCGGGTGGATGAAACGCTCCGACCCTTTCAAGCAAGCCGCGTCGCGGGCCGGGCGGCTATGCTGAAAACATCTCCCCGCACGAGTCTCTGCTCATGTTGCCCGACTACTTTGAATTTTCCCTGCCGACCCGGGTGATCTACGGGATCGGAATGATCAATCAACTCAGTGCTGCCGTCGCCCATTATGGCCCGCGCCGGGCGCTGCTGGTCACTGACGCCGTGCTGGTTCAGGCCGGACTGGCCGAGCGGATTAAGATCGGTTTCGCCGCAACCGCCATTGAAATCGTGGCCATTTTCGACCAGACCCCGCCTAATTCCACGATTCAAACCGTCGAAAAGTGCGCGGCGCTGGGCCGGGAACATGGCTGCGATCTGATCATCGGGCTGGGCGGAGGCAGCGTGCTGGATACCGCCAAGGTCGCCAACGTCCTGATGGTCAAGGGTGGGCGGGTGGAGGATCACATGGGCGCGTATCTGCTCGGCCAGACGCCATTGCTGCCGTTATTGCTGATTCCTACCACGGCCGGCACCGGTTCCGAAGTCACCAAAGTGGCGGTGATCGCCGATCCCGATCACGCCGTCAAACTGCCGTTTGCCGAGACGCAATTTCTGCCCGATCTGGCGATTCTTGACCCCGAACTGACCCGCAGTCTGCCTCCGAAACTGACCGCGATGACCGGCATGGATGCGCTGACCCACGCCATTGAAGCCTATGTCGACAAGGAACGGTCGCCGGCTACCGATGGCCTCGCGCTGCAAGCGATCCGGCTGATCCGCGATCACCTGCTACCCGCTTGCGCCCAGCCGGACAACCTGCCCGCGCGTGGCGCAATGCTGATCGCCAGCACTCTGGCCGGGATCGCCTTTTCGCATTCAATGGTCGGCATGGTTCACGGTATTTCTCACGCCCTCGGCGGCGTTTATCACATCCCGCACGGTCTGGCGAATGCGCTGGTGTTGCCGGAAGTCATGGCCTACAACCTGGAATCCCGGCTGGATCGCTATGTCGATATCGCCGAGGCGCTGGGTATCGTTTTTCCCCGACCCGGCGCGGCGCTGGACAGTCTGTTGCGCTACGGCGGGTTAAGTTTCGCCACCCCATTGGCCAAACCGTTGCGGGCCGTGGATCGCGGGTTCCGGCGTAAGGCCGCTAAAGCGGGGATTGCTTACATCCGCACCTTGAACCGGCAATTGGCGCACCTGACCGGAATGCCGCTTAACCTGCGCGAAGCGGGCATCCGCGACGGATTGGCAAAGCTGGAACAGGTCGCTGATACCGCGATGACCGACGGTTCGATGCTCTACAACCCGCGTGAACCGGAACGGGCAGCGGTGGTACACATCGTCCGGGCGCTCTATGAAACCACGGTCAAGCCGTTACCGGTCTCGCCAGCCGATTTACGTTCAGCGGGCGCGGCCACGGCTATCACGGAACTGCACAAGATCTTCCCGGATGCTGAGGCACTGTATCGGGTGCTGGGCGGCTTTTTCGAGCGGCTGAAGATCGATCCGCAGATCGGTGGGCCTCTGCAAAATTCCCGGTTGTGCGTCCAGTTTGCATTTGAGCAACCGACGGCAGTGATGACTATTGACGCCCGGGGCGACGAAGTGCGGATTTACCGGGGTGCGGAGTTCACTGGCGAACCGGAAGTCACAATGCGGATGAGCGCCGATTTCGCTCATGCGTTCTGGCATGGCCGGGTTAATCTGGTCTCCGCGCTAACCCGCCGACAAGTCATCGCCAAGGGCAATGTCCCCAAAACCCTGCGGCTACTGCCGATTCTGAAACCGGCCTATGCGCTCTATCCACAGTATCTGGCGAAAATCGGCATGGCGGATAAAATCATGCAGTGAACCGCTATTCCTGGCGGTTGAACGAGGAGAACCGGCATGACATATAGCGACTTTAATCTACGGGATGTTCGTCACTGCTTCGGCTTGGCCTTGACTGAACACCTGGATTTGTTTAAAGAAGTCAGCGCTATTCCGGTTAGTTCGCGGTTGCAGGAAGCGCTGAATGAATGGAGTCCGGTGGCGCTGGCCGTGAATACTGAAAAGGCCCGCTCGGAAATGATTATTGCGCCGATCCTGATGGAACTGGTTTTACTTTGTGAAAAGCGGGTCAGCCTGTTTTCAGGAATCAGCTTTGATGTTGACAAGGCGCAGGGTTTAACCGGGATTTGTGATTATCTGCTGTCGCGCTCCCCGGAGCGGTTTTATATCAGCCAGCCGGTCATCGCGGTGGTAGAAGCCAAAAAGGAAAACATCAGCGCCGGTTTAGGGCAATGCGCGGCGGAAATGGTAGCGGCCAGCGCCTACAATCAGCAATCGGGAATCAGCAACGAGGTCATTTTTGGCGCAGTCACGACCGGCAGTAATTGGCGGTTCCTTAAACTGGAAGCCGCCACCCTCTTTATTGATCAGCCCGAATACTATCTGCACCAGATCGGTAACATCATGGGTATTCTACGAAAAATGGTCGAGAGCTAAATGGGTTTTTATGCATTTCTCGCCATTGGCATTGGCGCGGCCACTGGCGCTTGGCTGCGCTGGGGACTGGGGATGTTACTGAATCCAGTATTCCCGACTCTCCCACTGGGAACCTTGGCCTCGAATCTGCTCGGCGGATTCCTGATGGGGATGGCAATGGAACTGCTGATGCGCTATGCAGTGCTGCCGCCGGAACTGCGCCTGGCTATTACCACCGGTTTTCTCGGCGGTCTGACCACGTTCTCCACTTTTTCGGCGGAAACCGTGAGCTTGCTGCTGCGAGAAGAATATCTGTGGACCGTAGCCATCATTCTGGCCCATGTCATGGGCTCGGTGGCGATGACTCTGCTGGGAATGCTGACCTTGAAACTGTTAATCACTGGAGGGGCGTTATGAAGGGAACGTATTTGAAGTTCTATGTCCATGAACACCGTAAACACCACGGCATTCTGCTTTATGAATGGCTGTTGGAGCGCGCCAGGAAGATCGGCATCCACGGTGGATCAGTGTTTCGCGCCATTGCCGGGTTCGGGCAGCATGGCGTTCTGCATGAAGATCACTTTTTTGAATTGGCCGGCAATCTGCCGGTGGAAATCGTATTCATAGTCAATGATGAAGAAGCGGCGCACCTGCTGGACGTGATTCAGCAGGAACAAATTCGGGTGTTCTATGCGCGGATGCCGACTGAATATGGCATGGTGAATGGCGACTAAGGCCCACTGTCCACTGGCGAATCAACCTACTCAAACAGTCGATCCAATCCCAATCCCAATGATAACTTATCCCCGCCATTCCCAACCGCCTGATCAAGAGGCCTCACTACCGGTAGAAAGCCGCCGGTTGTTCGTCCTCGATACCAACGTGCTGATGCACGACCCCACGGCGCTGTTCCGGTTCCAGGAGCATGACCTCCATGTGCCAATGATGGTGCTGGAAGAACTGGATCACGCCAAAAAGGGGGTTTCCGAGGTCGCCCGTAACGTCCGGCAGGTTAGCCACTTTCTCGATGATCTGGTCGCTGGAGCGGGCAAGGACGAGATTGACCGGGGGTTGCCGCTGTCCGAACGGTCAGGCTCGGAAGGCGAGCGTCTCAATGGCCGGTTGTTCTTCCAGACTCGGCCCACCCGGCTTAGCCCAACCGTGCCCTTGCCCGGCAACGCCCCGGACAACGACATTCTCGGCATGGCGCTGACTCTGCAACAGGATTATCCCGATCGGCAGGTCACTCTGGTTTCCAAGGACATCAACCTGCGGATCAAGGCCGCCATTCTGGGCATCCACGCCGAAGATTATTACAACGACCAGGCGCTGGACGACGTTAAGCTGCTGTACAGCGGCATGTGGGAGCTGGCGGCTGATTTCTGGGACAGCCATAGCAAGGAACTGGATTCCGGGCAGGATAGCGGTCGCACCTTCTATCGGGTGCGCGGGCCCGCGGTCGCCAACTGGCATCCCAATCAGGGCTTGTTCCAGCCCGATGCCAGTGCCGCATTCATCGTCCGGCAGTGGCGCAGCGCCGAGGCGGTCATTGAAATCCTCAAGGATTACACCACGCCCAATCATGCGGTGTGGGGCATCACCGCCCGCAATTGCGAACAGAACTTCGCCCTCAATCTGCTGCTGGACCCGGAGATCGATTTCGTATCGCTGCTGGGCGCGGCAGGAACCGGCAAGACGCTGTTGACGCTGGCCGCCGGGTTAGCGCAAACCCTGGATGCCAAGCGTTACCGGGAAATCATCATGACCCGGGTCACGGTGCCGGTGGGCGAGGATATTGGCTTCCTGCCCGGCACCGAGGAGGAGAAGATGACGCCGTGGATGGGGGCGTTGATGGACAATCTGGAAGTGTTGCTGGCCCCGCAGGAAGGCGGTGAGTGGGGCCGGGCGGCGACTGCCGACTTGGTCAGCAACAAGATCAAGATTCGCTCGCTGAATTTTATGCGCGGGCGGACGTTCCAGAGCAAGTATCTCATTATCGATGAGGCGCAGAATCTGACCTCGAAGCAGATGAAGACCTTGATCACCCGTGCTGGCCCCGGAACCAAGGTCATCTGTCTGGGCAACATCGCCCAAATCGACACGCCCTATCTGTCCGAGACCACCTCCGGTCTGACCTACGTCGTGGATCGGTTCAAGGGCTGGCCGCACGGTGGGCATGTCACCCTGCGGCGCGGCGAGCGGTCGCGACTGGCGGAATTTGCCTCTGATCAGCTTTAGGGCTGTACTTTCGTTAGCCCAATAAAAGTTTTTGATATTCAATCCGTTGCTCAGCAGTGATTCGGATTGAAGCAAAATTTATACCTATAAAATTAAATTTGCTACAAAAATGAGCGAAACTACCGCTAGGGGTCAACCGTGTGGATGGCAGGCGCTTCCAGGCTCCCCACCCGTTCCAGTCGCACCGGTCGCCGTGTAGGCGTTCGCGGCAGCTTTTCCAGTGGCTTGCTGTGTCTGGAGGCACTTAATCACGGGCAAATCGTCGAGGTGGTGCGCTGATTCGGGAATAAGTGGGCACAAAATTAACTGGCCAAGCGCCATCGATAAGTCAGAAGTTTGCAAGCGCGTACCGTAAAGGCAACGCTGAAAGTGGCGAAACCGGTCCAGCTTTTCAGACGCTGGCCCAGGCCGGGAATGGCGGTGAGGGTAACCGGGATATTGAGGTTGTAAGGCGCAGCGCACACAGGGACCGGGCCGCCGCAATTAATGCCGGTCGGGACGCTGGTCACCTAGCCACTGCCGATTTTGACCACGGTCAGCACCGGCCGAGTGAAGGCTGTTTTGACAATCCGAGCAATATTCATGGGGACCGTGCATTGCCGGGGATTGGTCGCGACCGGGGTACAGCCGATCCAACCGGCAAAACTGGAACCGGCCGTTGCGGTGGCGGTCAGGGCGACGGTGGCCGTGGCGGGGAAGTTGGCGACGCAAGTGAGGCCACAGTTGACCTTACCGACCGGGGGCGGGGCGGTACTCACAACCGTTCCAAGCTCAGCGCCGGTTTTGTAAACGCTCAGGGCGGTGGTGCCCGGCGTGGTGGTGTTGAAGCGGGTCTGCACGGTCTTGGTCACGTTCATGGTTGCGGTGCATTGTCGGAGATTGGCCGGATTGACAGTACAGACGCCAACCCAGCCCGCAAACGCCGAACCCGGTGCTTCCTTGGCCGTGAGCAGCACCGCGGTGTTGAAGTTGTAAGACGGGGTGTACGTCGGACCGCAGTTCAGGCCAGGGCCGATGGTCAGCTCCACGCCCTGCTGCTGGCCGAGGGGATCACGCCGCGAGCGGTCTACCGGCTCGGCGAGGTGTGCCGGTTACTACGGATCTGCTCGACCACGTTGCGGCAATTCTGTGAACTTTCCGAGCATCCGGCAGTAAAAAATGCCGATCCTCGCACGTTGGATTCCTTTCTGGTCGGTTGCCATCACCGCATTTCACATGCGGCGCTGGTGGAATGGTTGGTCAGAAACCAGAAGTTTCAGCGGGAAGGGTGAAAGTTGTGGGCGGGAGGTGTTAAAGGTTTCATTCTACCGGTCGGTCAACGGCGGTGTGGCTTACTGACGCGGTGCCATATCGGTATCTGCTGGAACCAGACACAGTGCCGTAGCGGCTTCCCAAATAGCGGTTGTACCGAAACCCATCCATTGCGCACCCTCCTCAACGATCGATGACAGCAACCCCTCGATCAGACCGTCAGTAGCTCCATGAGCGGTAACGACGCAACCTGTCGGAAGCCTGGCGCATACTTCACTGCAATGGAGGGCGGGATCAAGGAACGGCCATGCGGAAAACGCGCAACTGCTAATCCATGTCGAGATCAAGGCTGAATTGGGCAAGGGTCGTTTTCACAATGGAACTGGGTTGATCCTGAATCGTTGCCGCCATGTCGGAGAGCATATCGTCAAGCCGCCAGAACCATCAAACACCGTGCAATCTGGCTCAATCGTGTGCTTGACCAGATGAAGTCAGGCAAATGATTTGTAATCCGCTACTCACCAATATCAATCGGAGACTCCAATGCAACGCAAAGAATGGAAGTTCGACTATACCGCCAGCAAACTTGCCGAAGCGGCCAAGACCAAACACCTTCATCATCAGGAACGGTTCGAGTGGTGGAAAGAAAAAAGGGATCAGGTGATGGCGGAAATCCGTAAAGACGGGCTGGAAATTGATGAAAAAATTGCCCTCGAATATGTGTCGCCTAAGCGCCGTGACTGGGAACAGGGCGCACAAGTCACCGTCAGGAATGATCTGAAAAGAGACCTCAATGAGTGTTTGGAAAAGCTGGGTTACCACACCGGATTGATGAACGATTACCACGGCTGGCATCAGGTTCTCAGTGCTAACTCGGAAGCGCGGCTGAGCCTGGATCATGACGACTGGCTGTTCTTCTTCGGCCAACCGCAGTAAATCTGCGTCGCTCCCGGCGGGCGCATGGCGACCCTCCGGGAGCGATGGGCGAGGGGAAAAACATGTCCACGTTTAGCGCACATTGTCAGGAATCGCTGGAAAAATTTGGCGCGCCCTACGAGGAAGTGCATTTGTGGCTGGATGAGTTTCAAGGCACGGAACAGTATCGAATGCGGCATCGGCGGGTGCGCCACCATGAAGCGGGCATTCAGGAAGCAGTCCGCCGGTTTGGCGAAGCGGCTGGTTCCGTGGCCCGCCAGCATATTATTTCCGACTTGAAGGAAGAAGGTTGGATGGAACAAGACCCGTTTCCACGGGACGAGGCGCATTACGTCAGGATGGGACTGTTCTGAATCAGTGCCAGGGGGATGCCTGAGGCGGGGTGGTACGAAAATGCCGCTGGGGCAGCGGTTGGCGGGTTTGTTCCACAGGGACGGTTGAGGGGGCGGCAACTAGGGCCGGTTCGGCTTGGGATGAAAATTTTTCGAGAAAGTTGGGCAGATGCCCTTGCCAAGTAGTGCGGTTGAACTATGCTTACCTCGGTTCCGTGCGAACGCGATCAGAAACGTGTCGGCGGTGGGCCGCCCGCTGACCGCAAAAAGCCGGATGGCGGGATAGTGTTCGGAATGATGGTTTGGAGATTGGAGCGCCCAATCGTGAATGCATTAACGCAGGTCGGCAATGTGCAGGGTAGGGCGACCCCGTTCCTCGTAGTTCATCTGGAGCCGGTGCTGCGGCTGTCCGATAAACAGTTATATGCGATTGCGCAACTGAACCGGGATTTGCAGATTGAGCGGAATGCGTGGGGGGAGCTGATTATCATGCCGCCGACGGGGGGAGACACCGGGGAACGGAATGCGGAAATCACCATGCAGCTTCGGTGGTGGGCGAAACAGGACAAAACCGGCGCGACCTTTGATTCATCGACCGGGTTCCGGCTCCCGAATGACGCGATTCGATCCCCGGATGCGGCCTGGGTGAGTTATGAGCGGCTAAATAAATTAACACAGGAGCAACGGCGGGGGTTTATGCCGTTATGCCCGGATTTTGTGATTGAACTCCGCTCGCCGAGTGATAGCTTGGCGGATTTGCAGGGGAAGATGCGCGAATACATCGAGAACGGGGCTAAACTGGGCTGGCTGCTGGATACCGAACGGAAACGCGCTTATATTTATCGTCCAGATGAGGTGGTGCAGGAAGTGGAGAATCCGGTGGTTTTATCGGCGGCTCCGGTTTTAGCGGATTTTGCGCTGGATTTGCGGGAAGTGTGGTGGTAGTGAAAAATTTGAAACTTCATCATTTTTATCGAATCAGTAAGTTTGTTATGATGATTTGGTAAAATTGATTCCATGAACTGCTGAACAAAGAAGAGACTAAAAATGAAAATTAAAGATAACGAAAAATTTAAGTCAGGTGTTTTTACTCAAATTTTTTATTTTAATATTTTCTTTGGAATTCTATCAGCATTTATCATTCCGTTGTTTTTTATGATCTATTTAATAATTTTGCAAAATAACGGGATTGATGTTCAAGTAGAAGATAGCACATTTAAATCTAATCTTTTGTCTATAATTTTGATGATAATTTTACCATTGTCTATTTGGATTTGTTACAATAAAAGGGATTGGTTCGGTGTTTTAGCTTTAGCACCATCAATGATTGATACTGCATTTCTTGTCATTGATTTTTTTAATCCTAAGTTTCTCCTAGAACCAAACTCTGAAGAAATTAACGGTTGGTTATTTCTAACTCTAGGTTTCATCACCTTCATTTTCGTAATTTTTTCTACAATATATTTTTTCAAGAAATTTAACTACAAGCGTCGTTATTTAATAGCCGGTTTTCTGGTTTCCACTATCATCATCCTTGACTTAACTTCATGGGTTTTATTCATTGCCCAAACGCTTTTCGCGTTATCTACTTTGTTTTTTATATTTTACATTGTCTATCGTTCTATTAAAGATAATGTTAGCTCATTCAGGAGAGTGATAAAAGCGAGAAGCTATTTCATCTTTGTTAAAACGCTTGCTTTATGGTGTCCATTTTCTATAGTTATTGCTATTGGTTTTTATTTAAGTGGTTCAATTGATAAACTTTCTCTAAAAGTAAATGAATCAGTTTGGTCAATTAGTTCCGAAGTTCCAGAAGATTTATTTGAAAAACAAGAGGAAATAAAATGTGAGTGGTATAATTTGATTTGCCAATTCAATCCAGTAGTCTTAATAAAAAACCAGATGGCTTTTATGAAAAATAAAGCAAACTATGAATACAAGAGGTTGAAAGTACAAGATAATGTTAAAACTGCCAGTTTTTTCATGCGTAGTTTTATTGCAGATATCTTAAACTACATTGGAATTATTAGTAATATAATTATGTGTTTTTTAGCTGTAAAAAGTTTTTTCTATGTATTTGCAAGGGTAGCTGTATCAAGTAAATATGGACTACCTGCCACACTTGCTATAGATGATGTTTTGGAAAAAGTTAATCAAGGAAATATTCGCAAATTTGGTCAAGAATATATTATTTCATCTGACGATAAAGAAAAATATTATATGGTTCGTACATTAGAACCAAGTGGTTGTCCGCCCAAATTTTCTTTACCACAATGGAATCACAGTGTTTTTTCTAGGATTTTTACTAAAAGTTACACTATGAATGAAGTTTTTTCTGAGGAAAATGATACAGGCGTTCATTTTAGCACGACTGGCAGCTCAGAATTTGTCGAATGGAATTTAAAAGAAGATGAACAAATTATTTTTCATTACAAAAATTTCGTAGGAATGACTGGGTCAGTAAAGTTAAGCACTATAATTAGTTTTAGGCTATCATCCATCGTTTTTGGTAAAGTTTTCCATGCTTGCGCAACAGGTCCAGGTAAGATCATATTTTTAACAAAGGGGAAATTAAATATTTATGAAGATGGAAAAAAAGCAAGAAGCACACCTATAAATCGTGTGTTAGCTTGGCAAAGAGATACATTTTTTGATGTAAAAGCACAACTAAATCCTATTGATATATTTGTAAGCGGTATATATTTTCAACCATCAAGTTCAAATTCTATCATCGTTGACTCTGACGAAAAAGGTGCCCCTGAAACTGGGCTTATTCAGTTTATTAAAAAATTTCTTATCCCCTTTTAGGATACAGTTTTGTCGTCCGGTAACATCCATGTTCTAATCATTATGATCTATAGCAACTGGTTTTTTTTGGATAAATTAGCGATAGAAACGCGGGACACAGCTTATCATCCAAAAGCAGCAATGGACTGTAGGTGATCGCATGACCTTGACTGAACTCCAAGCCCAGATCGCCTTGGGCGAGGACAGCCGCCGCCAGTTTAAGCGGGATATTACGAACGCTGATTCACTGGCCGCCGAGATGGCGGCGTTTGCGAATGCCGAGGGCGGGGTGATTTTCCTGGGCGTTGCGGATGATGGCTCCCTGCCAGGCTTGAGCCGATCCGACGTGGCGCGACTGAATCAATTGATCAGCAATACCGCCTCCCAGCATGTGCGCAGCCCGTTGACGGTGCAAACCGAGAATATCGGTCTGGATGCCGAACACATCGTTATCGCGCTCACCATACCCAAAGGACTGGACAAGCCTTATTTCGACCGAAACGGTGTGATCTGGCTCAAAAGCGGGGCTGATAAACGACGAATCAACTCAAAGGAAGAACTGCGCCGACTGTTCCAGACGAGCGACCAATTTCATGCTGATGAACTGCCGACCAGCGCCGGCATCGACAAGCTGGATAAACTGCGCTTCCGGGATTTCTTGCACGATGTCTATGATCTGGACTATCCCGAAGCGCCAGCTAACGGTCTCGCAGCTACAAGGTGAGTTGATCGATCGGTTCAAGACCGGCGAAGTGGGTGATCTTCACACTGCCATCGGGAAATCTCGCGATGATTTCCAAATCGCCGCCCATGGCGCGGATAGAGTCGCGCAAGGTGCTGATATACATATCGGTGCGATATTCCATTTTGGAAATAGCGGCCTGATTGTCATGCAGTGATTCAGCCAATTTAACCTGCGACATGGCCTTAGCTTGACGAAGCTCGCACAGTGGCATCTCGGCCAGAATATCCTGATAAAGCGCATCCGAACGCGCCCGTGATTCAGGCGACATTTTGGCTTCCAGTTCCTGAAATTTATTAGCCATCAATCAGCCCTTCTTTGCGCAAAGCCGCTAAGTGTTCATCGTATAAACGAGTTAGTCCGCGCAGACCGTAGTGATGTTATGCGGCCAAGCGATCACAACGCGGGATGCGCGCTAGAAGATCCATAATCAAGGCACGCGCCCGCTCAGTGTCATATCGGTTTTGCAGATTCAGCCAGGATTGCGCATCGTTGGCGAAATAAGCCGCTAGGCGCAGCGCCGTATCCGCCGTGATGCTACGTTGTCCCTTGATAATTTCATTGATGCGACGGGGCGGCACATCAATCGCTTTAGCCAGCGCATACTGGCTCAAACCTAGCGGCTCCAAAAAATCGTGCAGCAGGATTTCCCCGGGGTGGGTTGGCGGAATCTGCTCTGCCGCAGGGTCAACAATGTCGGCAAAGTCCATGTTAGCCAAGTCTTCAATATGAATCGTCATGGTCGGTTCCTCAATGATAATCAGTCACTTCTGTAGCCTGTTCATCGCCACGGTTCACCGGAAAGCCCTGCCCGGTTTCTGAACCAGAACGCGGCTCCGGCGCACTTGCCGACTGATCGTTCGCTGTTTCGACGCGATTAGTACGCTCATCGAGATCGCATCCGACGCAACTCGCCACCTCGGCATGGTTATGTAGAGGTGTCGTCGGCTTCTACCCATCGGCCGCCATGTAGGCCGAAAACAACCGCCGCTCCAGCGATAGCCAAAGCAAATCGCTATGGTTGCGGCCATCGAAAAATATTTTTCGGATTGACCCCGAAAACCGGCGCTTTTACCGCCTTTAAAACGGTGGGGGTCAGGTCAGGGCAATCCGAATCTGCCTGACCCGCGTTCTTTAACAATTTGCCCAGTTGTACCCGACGCCCCGGCGTCGTCGCGCCTCACAGTCAGACCCCTTTCACTTAACCAGCGACGGCGAAGCCCTCGCCACCAAGGAGTCTTGATGGATCCGCAAGTAGCAGAAGATTTAGAGATCGAAATGCAGTGCCAAGAGCAAGAGGCGATTGCCAAAATGGCCCGCTTCCAGGCGCATGACATGACTTCATTTACTGAAAATTACCGCCGATTGCGGAAAACCTGGCTGTTGCGCTGCCTCCAGTCCGCCCGCTCCCGGCAAACCCTGGATGAATTATTAGATCTGACGCGCAGTAAACAGCGGCGGTTACTGGAATCATTAGGGATCATCACGACGGCAGCGATCCTGCCGACCGACGTAGCGACCTTGCTGACCGCGCTCGATCAGGAATGGATGCAGTGGCAGGATCAGCCACTCCCTGAACGCAGCGGTCGGCCCTTCAATCATCTGGCGGCCTTGGGCCGGGAGCTGGGCTTGACCACCGCTGATCAGGAAATTCTGTTGTTCAGCGTGATGCTGCGGGGTGATCCGATCCTTCGCAATGGCGCAGACCTGCTGGGCGAGGTGAATCGCTATGAAGTCCAGGAACTGCTGGTCAGCACCTTGGATCTGTCCTCCGATCAGGTGCGGCGGGCGCTGGCCGATGATGGCCTGCTGCTGACCAGTGGTCTGGTCGAGTTTGAGGAAGAGACCCACCACCCGCTCTTGAGCAACTGGCTCACGGCCATGCCGCAACTGGTGCGGGTGGCGTTGGACCCATTCGCCGACCTCAACGGCCTGTTTCGGGAGTGTCTCCATCCGACTCCGGCCCCGGAATTGCGCCCAGCGGATTACGCCCATATCCGTCAGGAGTTCGGTTTGTTGACCCGCCTGCTGTGTCAGGCGACCGCGCAAGGGGAAAGCGGGGTCAACCTCCTGCTGCATGGCGACCCGGGGACGGGCAAAACCCAACTGGCGCACACCGTTGCCAAAGCAGCGGGTTTGACCCTGTATCAGGTCAGCGCTAACAAGCACAACAGCCCCCACGATGCTGAGGATCGGCTGGCGGCGTTCCGACTGGCGCAATCGCTGCTGAAGCACCGGCGCGACTGCCTGCTGCTGTTTGATGAGGCCGGTGAAGTGCTGAAACACTCGCGGGAAGAGCAGAACCGCTACCGGCAGTTGAGCAAAATCTGGTTGAACCAGACCCTGGAAACCAACCCGGTCCCGACGATCTGGACCTGTAACGATCTGTATGGGGTCGAGGAAACGTTTCAGCGCCGCTTCGACCATATCCTGGAGCTGGTCACCCCACCGGCGGCGGTGCGCCAGCGGATGTTGACCCGCCATCTCGGCGCGTTGCCGGTCAGCAGTGCGGCCTTGACCCGGTTATCCAAGGCTACCGAGCTGCCGCCCGGTCATCTGCAACGCGCCGCCAAGGTGTTGCGGTTGCTGGACTATCAGCGCCCGGCTCGCAACGACCGGTGCCTCAGTCACCTGCTGGAGCAGCGGACTCGACAGTTCAACGACGAGGAGTCAGCGGATCAGGCGGCAACCGCACCGGTCGATTTCGATCTGGACCTGCTGCGGGTAGAGACGGATCTGCACCGGTTGACTCAGGGGTTGACTCGGCAACGGCAGGGACGGCTGTGTTTTTACGGCCCGCCCGGCACCGGCAAAAGCGCCTTTGCCGCCTGGCTGGCGCAACAATTGACGATGCCGCTGTTGCGTAAACAGGCTTCCGATCTGCTCGGGATGTTCGTCGGCCAGACCGAACAGCAGATCGCGGCGATGTTCAAGGAGGCCCGCGAGCGCAAGGCGGTGTTGCTGATCGACGAGGCCGATTCCTTCCTGAGAACTCGACGCAGCGCCCATCAACGCTGGGAAGTCAGCCAGGTCAACGAACTGCTGGTGCAGATGGAGCGTTATGAGGGGATTCTGATTTGCGCCACCAACCTGATGGAGGATTTGGACGAGGCAGTGTTACGCCGCTTTGATCTGAAACTGGGTTTCCAGCCGCTCAGTCCAGAACAGGTTGAACGGCGGTTCCGGCAACTGACGGTCGGGGTCGAGCCGGGCGAAGAAGGGCAGTTAGCGGCGGTGTTGCCCCGAGTGCGGGCCTTGACCAACCTGACCCCTGGGGATTTTGCAGTGGCGCAACGGCAAGCGCGGTTGCTGGATGAACCACTGACGCCCAACTGGTTAGCGGCGGCGCTGCTCGTGGAGAGTCAGGCCAAACCGGGGAGTCGGCAGCGACCGATTGGGTTTGTGAACTAATCCACAGCAAGCCCCGGCAGTCACGGACTGCCGAGGACTCGCGACAAGTCCAGCCTGTACGGATCATCGGCACAACCGAGTGATTTAAATTGAAACGAATCCTGTTTGTTTGCAGCCAAAACAGACTGCACAGCCCGACGGCAGAGCGGATTTTTGCCCACGTCAGCGGATTAGTCGTGGCGTCTGTTGGGCTGGATCATGACGCGGCGGTGAAGATTAATGCCGACTATGTGGTCGGTTCTGACCTTATTGTGGTGATGGAGAAAAGTCACGAAATGAAATTGATGCGTCGGTTCAAGCGTTATCTATCGGGCGTCAAAGTGGTATGCCTCGATATACCGGATCAATACGCTTATATGGACCCGGAACTGGTCAAAATTCTTTGGGAAAAAGTGCCTCCTTGCCTGGAATAAGCGCAAACCGCATGACTTTAAAGCCGGTAGGCTTTCCTGGAATTATTCAGGTTTTTAGTTGAGATTAAAAGGAAACAGAACCAATGAAACAAATAATTGATGCAACTGTTTTTGCTGGGAAAGGTATCAATGTGAATACGCTGACGATGAATCTTGGAAAGTTTGGGCTATCTATTAAAGAAGATGATAGCGGTAAACTCATTTTTCATATTCAGGTTAACACCAGAAATCAACGAGATTTTGAAAATAGCTTAAAAAAGTTGGTCAAGCTATTAGAACTTATAAAAAATGATAAAGAAATTATATTTTATTTTGAAGAATTTCTGGATATTTCTGGTGTTTTTGAGGACTACTTTATAAAATCTGGAGTGAGTATTGAGAAGAAAAAACAACAAAAATCTATAAACCAGCCAATATGGTTAATCAGGCATGGCTATTATGACTTTAGTACGGGTCAATTGACTGAGAAAGGGATTGACCGAGTTGAAAAAGCAGCAGCGGTTTTCAGAGATAAAAGGATAGCTGTTTATTTTTCACCGGTCACTCGATGTGTGGAAACGGCAGCAATACTGAAAAATAGAATCATTGAATCCGAGTCGCATCAAATGCCTTGGCTTGGCGATTTTGCGGAATTGCCAGAAAATTGGCTATCTCATTTGCAGGGAGAAACAATTGTTATTGTGTCGCATCACCCGATTTTATGCACAATAGCTCAACAATTAACGGATAATTTTGATTTTTTTAACTTCACTTGCGGATGGCCGGTAGAATTGGTTTCCACTGAGCAAGGCATCAGTCTTCGGTCATTCGATGGAAATTTATGATGAATTTGCTATATTTTGTTAAAAGTTGATTTTACGTTGAGCGATCTTCATCAACTCAATGATATTTTATCAGCTCGACCACGACTGTCTTCTGCGTTTATCGATTTGAATTTTGTCCTCGCTTTAATTAACGACATAACGAAACAAAAGAAACCCTACCAGTTGCAGGTCAGGTGAATTTTATGACGACTTTATCGACGGTATTTGAAACAGATTACGCCGCAGCCGCCCAATTTCTGGCGAATGCCGATGCTCTGTTGATTGGCGCTGGGGCCGGGATGGGCGTCGATTCCGGGTTGCCCACTTTTCGCGGCAATCACGGCTTCTGGACCGCCTACCCCGCTTATCAGGGTCGGTCCTTTGCCGACCTCGCTTGCCCCAAAACCTTCACCGCCGACCCAGAACTGGCTTGGGGTTTCTATGGACATCGCCTGAATTTGTACCGCCAGCGGCCACCCCATGCCGGATTTGCGATCCTGCGGCGCTGGGCGGAAGCGATGCCACACGGTTATTTCGTGATGACCAGCAATGTCGATAGCCACTTCCACCGGGCCGATTTTGATTCGGAGCGCGTTTATGAATGCCACGGCTCGATTCATCACCTGCAATGCCACGCCGGTTGCTCGGAAACATGGCCCGCCGATGCCGTCCAACTGGAGATTGATCCACAGACTTGCCACGCCCGATCCGCCTTGCCCCGCTGTCCGCACTGCGGCGCACTGGCTCGCCCCAATCTGCTGATGTTTTACGATGGCGACTGGTTGGGCGCGCGCTACGAGGCCCAGCGGCGGCGCTATAAGACTTGGTTGCGAACGGTGCAGGATCGCCGACTGGTTGTGCTGGAACTGGGAGCGGGAACTACCATTGCGACGGTGCGCCGCGAGTGTGAATATGCAGCCTGGCAACTAATTCTACTTTGTCAGATTGAAACACAACCTATTGATTTCGCTAAAATTCACATAAAGTGAGTAAAATTGATAAAACTTTATAAATCAAATGGTTGCTCGTAATCTGACAAAGTAGAACTAATCCGCATTAATCCCCACGATACCGAACCCCCGGTCCGAGGAGTGGTACTCCCAGTCGGGGCCTTGGCCGGCCTGACCCGGTTGGCCAGCACGATAGAGACTACCGGAGACCTTTGATGACTCCCAAACAACGCGATGTCATGACCAGTTTGAAACGCCAAATCCACCTGTTGGAAATTCATTATCGCCATATGAAGCGGCAACTTCGGGTATTAAGTGAGGAGTTTGAAGAATACCCGATCATTAAAGCCGGTGATTTCACCCTCGCCGAGGTGGATGGCCTGGTGCGACTGAACCAGCGCCTGAGTAGCCTAGAGCATTACCTGCGTGAGGTGGGCCAACAGGAGTCTGCGCGCCTGGATGGTCGGGTCGCCGATCCGAATGATCCGCTGGATGACTACGAGATCGACGCTACCCTGTATTTCGCCATGCGCGAAAATGATCCCGGCTTTGATGACGACGATGACAGTTTCATGACTCAGCGGGATCTCAGCCTGAAATGCGCTGACACACTGGCTGATGGCATAGACCATCGTGAACCGTACATGGAATTTCCTGCACGCCTCAACGACATACCGCATTGCTGGCTATTCCATGATCTGTACGATGGCTGTTATGGCTTGGAACAACCCGCGCTGAGTTTGCAGGACTGTCTGCGCGTGGGCTGGATTTGGGTGGACATTGCCATACGCCATCAATCAAGCCTTGATATCGACACCGGGGAATGGCGTCAGCCCGAAGCGCCGGCCTGACCTGATCACCAATGGACGGATGCCGCGTTCAGTACGGTTGAATGAGGCCATCGTTCAAAACCGGAGGATGCCTACCCATGATCCCGAACTACCAACTCATTGCCTCTCCCCAGACCTGGATTGAGGGCGAAGCCCTGCGCCAACTGGAGCAGACCGCCGCGTTGCCGGGAATGCGCCAAGCCGTGGGACTTCCCGATCTGCATCCGGGGAAAGGCTATCCCATTGGCGCGGCTTTTCTGAGCGAGCAGATTTACCCCGCACTGGTGGGCAACGACATCGGCTGCGGCATGGCGCTCTGGCCGCTGGACCTGCTACAGCGCAAGTTCAAACCGGAGCGCGCCGCCGAGCGCCTGCAAGGACTCGAAGACCGCTGGGACGGCGATCTCACCGACTGGCAGGCGCAATTCAGCCTGGAACCGACCGCCTTTGACTCCGCGCTGGGCACCATCGGCGGCGGCAATCACTTTGCCGAAGTGCAGGCCATCGAAGCCGTGATCGATCCGACCGCCCTGGCGACACTGGGCATCGATCCCGACTGCCTGTTGCTGCTGGTTCATAGCGGTTCCCGTGGTCTGGGCGAAGCCGTTTTGCGGGCGGCCATCGACCAGCAGGGTCACCACGGCCTCGATCCCGCCAGTCCCGAAGCCACCGATTACCTGCGCCAGCATGATCAGGCGCTACGCTGGGCGGCCCTCAATCGCCGGCTGATCGTTCACCGGGTGCTGACCGCCCTGAATGCGGATGGAGAATGCCGACTCGACATTTGGCACAACCTGGTTCAGCCGCTGGACTGGCAGGGTGAGCGGCTGTGGCTGCATCGTAAGGGCGCGGCTCCCGCCGACCGTGGCCCGGTCGTGATTCCCGGTTCACGCGGAACCCTGTCCTATTTGGTGCAACCGCGATCCGATTGCGATCACAGCCTGCGCTCGCTGGCACATGGCGCGGGGCGCAAGTGGAAGCGCGGCGAAGCGCGCAGTCGTCTGAGTAACCGGCAACGGCCCGATGACCTGATGACCACCGCTCTCGGTGGCCGGGTGATCTGCGAAGACAAGGAACTGCTTTATGACGAGGCCCCGGAGAATTACAAAGGCATCGACCGGGTGGTGGCGGATCTGGGCGAGGCCGGGCTGATCGACGTGATCGCCACGCTGCGGCCGGTCCTTACCTACAAACTGCGCCGTCCGGCCCATCGCCAACCGGGCGTGCGCCAATCCCACCCTCAACGGAGCCGCTCATGAGTACGCCGACCTTGTGGCTTCAGCTTTCCTCGGGGCGCGGTCCCGCCGAGTGCGAATGGGTGGTGGGACAACTGGCCCCCCGACTGAGCCGCGACTTGGCCGGGCAGGGGCTGACCGTTGAAGAAATCGCCCGCACGTCCGGCGAACATGGCGGCGACGCCAAGTCGATTCTGTTGCGGGTCAGCGGCCCGGAACCGTCGGGGCCGATTCAAAGCTGGTTGGGGACTCTCCAATGGATCGGGGCCAGTCCCTACCGGCCCCATCATGGCCGCAAGAACTGGTTTGTCAGCGTGGCCGCATTTGAAGAGCCGACCGCCGATCGCTGGCAAACGACCGAGGTGCGGGTCGATACCCTGCGGGCCAGTGGCCCCGGCGGTCAGCATGTCAACCGCACCGAAAGCGCGGTCCGGGTCACTCATCTGCCGACCGGGTTAAGCGCCATTGCCCAGGAAGAGCGTTCGCAACACCTGAACCGTCGCCTCGCGCTGGCCCGGCTGGCGAATCTGTTCGCAGAACGGGCCGAAACCAAGACGCTCGAAGACAACACCACCCGCTGGCGGCAACACACCCAGTTGATTCGCGGCAATCCGGTTCGGGTTTATCGTGGCAAAGACTGGACACCGGTCACCGGTAACGCTGATCCATCCTGACGACAATGGAACCGCTGATCGCCGACTCCCGCCCAGGGACCTACGCCTTGTGGCTGACCATCGCGGAACCATTGATCGTCAAGGTTGGCCAACGGGGTGAATTGCGTCTGCGCCCCGGTTACTGCGTCTATGTCGGCAGCGCCCTCGGTCCCGGTGGCTTGCAGGCGCGCATCGCCCACCATGCCCGGATCGCCGCCCACCCGCACTGGCACATCGACTACCTGCATCGCCACGCGCCACTGACCGAAGTGTGGTACAGCGCCGATCCGGTGCGCCGCGAGCATCACTGGGCGGCGCTGTTGCAAGCTCTGGGCGGGACCGTGCCGCTACCGGGCTTTGGTTCATCGGACTGCCGCTGTCCAGCGCATCTGTTCCACTTCACGATTCCGCCTCACTGGCCGAGCTTTGTGCAGGCATTGCAAACCCGCTATCCCGATCATGCTCGGCTGGAGCGGTTGCCGATAGCAAACTCGTTCAATACCGCTGTAGCACCCACCCAGTAAGTCGCCGTCTCCGGTATCCCGGACGGCTTCGCGATCCATCCGACGCAATTCGACCTGTCCCCACGATACATTGCTTCTCATAACGGGCAAGTTCAGCGCGTAGCCATGTTCTGATGGGGGCTGTGGTGGATTCAGCGATAGTCAGCATCAATCCTCACGCTATCCGTCATAGAAAAATATTTTTCAAAATAACCAGGCCATTTTGCAGCGAACCCGCTCCTGGCTCCTTAGAGGGGAAGCGTTTCGCTGCTGATTTGATCGATACACCTTTGATTTGTTCACTGAGAGAAAGGAGAACTTGCAATGAGTATGACGATCACCCGATTTGGGCAACGCAACTTGTCGAGCGTCTCTCGCATTGAGCGCAGTCGAATTTGGCTGAATGGGTTAGGCCAACATCTGACTGCACTATTTCAATGAGGTCTGCACACTGGCGTTTTGGAAAAGCCAGGCACCGAAAGCCTGGTTTTGCACTATCACGGTCGAACGATGGTTCTGGGGGGATCTATCCAAAAATTTCGCATGGGTCGCTCCCCATGCAATGAACTGATCGTGAACCAAAAACTCGCGTCGCGAAAGCACGCGGTCATCGAGTTTCAGCATGGCCAGTTTATCCTGACTGACTATAGCAGGAATGGAACTTATCTGACTATGGAGAACGAGGCTCGCACTTTTATTCAGAGCTGGTCGGTCACTTTAAGCCAACAGGGCATCATTAACTTGGGGAGGAAAGCCGTCGGGCAAGACCCCGGCATCATTCGTTACCAGGTAGTCCTGGCCTTGGCCGAAATCCAGCGGCAGGCCGAAGGTAATAGACCAGAACTTTATTCAACCGTACCGGAGAACGCTATGGATCTGATCGACCGCACATTGACGCAACTCACGTTCAGTCCAACTGTGCAGCGCTTTCGCAATCTGATGGTTTTTCCATTACTGGCGGAAGAATCGGTTCAACCCGGTTATCTGACTTTAGATCAAGCGCTGCGGCAGAAAGTAGCGCGCATTAGCGAAGTTTCCGAACGCGGTACGGTTCCTGAATTGCAGTTTGAAAACCTTTCCGACGCCCCGGTCTTATTGGTGGATGGCGAGGAAGTGGTTGGAATGAAGCAAAACCGGATCATTAATCTGAGTATCCTGATCAGTGGTCGCCAGACGCGGGAGATTCCGGTGAGTTGCGTAGAACAGGGTCGCTGGAGTCATTCACCGCGCCGGAATGGTGCCACGGGGCATCAGCATTATGCGCGCGCCCGCGCCCGCAAGGCGGAACAGGTCAGCAACAGCTTGACGGGTTCGGGCACCCGGTATTCAAATCAAGGAGAAATATGGCGCGATATTGACGAAAAATTCACAACCTTGCAGGGCCATTCGCGAACCGGAGCGATGACGGATTTATATGAACAGGTGGCTGACCGACTGGAGTCGTATGACAGCGCCTTTTATCCCCAGCCCTTTCAAGTGGGAGCGGTATTTGCCATTGCGGATCGAATCGTCGGCGTCGAATGCTTTGATAGCGATCAAACCTTCGCCGGATTTTTTAGCAAGCTGATTGAGAGCTATGCGATGGATGCGCTGGAACAGGAATCGGTTGAGTCGGTCGCCCCCCAACCAGAAGCCGCCCAGCAGTTTCTACAGCGGATTCGGAATGCGCCAAGACAATCTTATCTGGCGCTGGGCGAAGGCGAAGATGTCCGTTTCATGGAAGACACGGTGAGCGGAGGCGCTTTAATCGCCGATGGGCGGGTAGTCCATCTGGCTGCCTTCGACTGTGCGTAACCATCATTAGTAATACTGCCCTCACCCTGCCCCTCTCTCACAGGAGAGGGGTTCTTATACAGTTTTTTTATCTTTTTCTAGGCTAGACGGAGAAATCACCATGAGTTTTGACCCCTACTACGATGGGCATTGCCCGGAATGTCGCCTGTTGCGCGGCAATGACGAAGAAATGTGGCTGAATCGCGGCGATTTTTTTGAATGCCCGAATTGCCATTTAATGGTGTCGCTGCGGGAACCAACAATGACTGCGATATTGCGGCGACGCGGCAATGGCAATTTCAGGGATCAGACTAATCCTGAAAATGGTTCATTGGCCGAAGATTTCTCGATCCGATTTGGGCGATTGCATGGCGAAAATTTGCAACCGCACATCTGGCCAGACCCCGCCCATCCGTTGAAGGATATAGCGAGTTTTCGACACTATCTGACCGAGATTTTTGGCGTCGATCCTCTGGTCTGATTGATCAGGGCCGATCAACAAAACCGCCAAATGCTCGATTGATCGGACGCAAATCGTCGTTCGGCGGTTCCACAATAGGGCTTCCTAAAACGCAACCTGGAGTCAACCCATGTTCTACGGTCTCTCGAAATCCCGGCTGATGGCGTTCCAACAATGTCCGAAACGGCTCTGGCTATATGTCCATCGCCATGAGTTACAGGAATTTTCTGAAGAAACCGAGCAGCGATTTCAAATTGGCTTTCAAGTCGGTGACATCGCCCGCAGCCTGCACCCCGACGGCATCCTGATTGAGGGAGAGAATCTGGTAGAGACGCTGGAACTGACCCGCCAAGCATTGGCTGAACATCCCGACCGACCCTTGTTTGAGGCTACTTTTCAGCGCGATAACGTCCTGGTTCGCGCCGATGTGTTATTGCCAGAAGCGGGCGGCTACCGGTTGCGCGAAGTGAAAGCCAGCACCAAAGTTAAAGGCGAGCATTACGCGGATTGTGCGATTCAGGCGTGGGTGATTGGCGGTTCGGTCAAAGTCACTGGTGTCGAATTGGCCCATGTGGACAACACCTTTGTCTATCCGGGCGGCGATCATTATCAGGGTTTATTTAAGCCGGAGGCGCTGGACGCCGATCTGTCCAATTTACTGCCACTGGTTCCTGATTGGGTGGCTCAAGCCCGCGCTGTTCTTGCCGGAACGGAGCCGGCTATTACTCACGGCGATCAATGCAGCACACCTTATGATTGCCCATTCCAGCACTACTGTACGAGGGATCAATCGCAGATTGAATATCCGCTGCATTGTCTCCCTTATCTCCAAGGGGAGCGGTTGCAGGGTTTAATTGACCTCGGCATTGAGGATGTGCGCCATATCCCGGATGATTATGCACTGACGGAAAATCAGGCTCGAGTAGCGCGGGTGATCAAATCAGGTCAGGCTGAACTCGATTTAGCCATTCAGATGATCATGAGCGAGTTTCCTTATCCACGCTATTACCTGGATTTTGAAACCACACAAGTTGCGGTACCGATCTGGCCCGGAACCCGGCCTTATCAGCAATTGCTATTGCAGTGGTCCTGTCATGTTGAAAACGCGGCCTATGAGTTGATGCATCATGCGTTTCTTGCTCAAGGTTTTGACGATCCGCGCCGGGCGTTTGCTGAGAAACTGATTAACACGTTGGGTGATACTGGGCCGGTGTTTGTCTATAACAAAGCCTTTGAGGCAACGCGACTTTCGGAACTCGCTGAACTATTTCCTGATTTGAAGGCGGCGATCGAAGCGATCATCATGCGGATCGTCGATTTATTGCCGCTCACTCGACAGTATTATTGCCATCCGGATATGAAGGGACGCTGGTCGATTAAAGCGGTGTTGCCGACGATTGCCCCGGAATTAGCTTACGATGATCTAGAAATTGGCGATGGTGGTGCGGCGATGGGCGCATGGCGGGAAATTTATCATCCCGATACTGCGGATAGCCGTCGCGCTAAATTATATGCGGATCTGGCCGAATATTGTGCGCTGGATACTCAAGCATTGGTGCGACTGGCGGCATTTTTGGGCGGCGCATAAACAACGTTCATATCCCCCACTTCGGATTCTCCTCCGTAATGGAGGAGGAAGCAATCAGGAGTAACCCATGTTATTTCAAGATGTTGATTATTTAGATTACGCCGCTTCGCGGATTACCAAAACTCTGCTGGCTACGTTTTTCAATAAAAATACGATGTTTGGCACGCAATTTTCCCATGATCAAATTATTGCCAGCGCCTATAATTTTGCACAAAAATTGGAGGAAAACCGCAACTCTGATGATCTGGTGAATTACTTGGCAATCAATGCCGTTGAGGAGTGGGAGGAAAAGCTCAGAGAACTCTGGCAACAGGACATCGAGCGACGGGCAAGGCGTCGCCAGAAGCGCCTCCGTCTCAAACAGCTTTACCAGCACGAGACGTTAGAGCAGAAAGTCCAGCGGTTGGCCGGCAACAGCCAACTAGATTACGACAAAATCCGGTTAGTGATCGAGGCCGATCTGGCGCTGGCGAATCCGACGCCCGCCCGCATCCGGGAGCGGCGGGAATGGATTGCCCGCTTGATCGGCGAGTATCGCCAACGCGGACAGTGGCAAAACAAGCCTTTCCCGATGACCCAGGAAGAACGCAAGGCGCTCTACCGCAAGGGAGCAGCTCGTATGCACCCGGACCGCGCGGAAAATGCCGCAGACTACCAGTATCGCAACATGATGATGGCTATTCTTAACAAGGCTAACGATGCGGATGACGGGGATCGGATGCGCGACCTGCTGCATGACTACGAACTTCGCCCCAAAGCCACTACTGGCGAGGAACAGGACACCCGGCTGGAATTCGCCTGATTCGCCGTATCCGGGGAACTTGACTGTGGCGGCATCTCCGCGCGGTATTTGGAGATGAACACCGCAATGAAGATTTAACGGTCTTATCCCCTCTCCGGTCTGCCGGGGAGGGTGAGGGACATCATAAAAATGCAGGAATCTCGTCGAGGTCATTTATGCCTACATCGTTTCCACAGCGATTGTTTAATGACTGGCTGGCGCAAAATCGCTCGCGGTTCAGCCATCCACCCATGGCGATCCGTCGCCGCAAGGACTACCTGAAGTTTCGCTTTACCGGAGTGGCTTCCTCGGTTTGGGGCAGTATTAATGACTGGGGCGGCATGGTCATTGGTGTGGATTATCGGGGCGAATGCTGGGATTTAGTGGCAGACTTGGATATTGTTCCGAGGCGACTGACTACAGGTGGCTATATTTGCCGACTATGTGATGCGGATACTCGGACGATCTATCCAAGTCGGGAGGCGATCTGGATGGAACATGGCTTTGAACCCTTGCTGAAGTGGTGCAACCAGCAGTTTCAGGCCGATCAGTGGGCGAGCGTATGGGGGACTGATGGCGGAAGATGGGTTCAACTCGGTCCATTGCTGGATGATGCTGCGACCGCTAAACCGGAATTTCTGACGCAGTATCCGTTGCTTTGCGGTTAATGTTCGAGTCGCCTGGCGATTCCACAATGATGCTGGGCGATCAAACAATGGCATGAAAGCTGATTCAGGGGAGAATGGCGATGTTCGAGATTGCGTACACTATGCACCGGGGCAGGCAGAACCTTCATCAGGAAGACTGTATTTTGGTCAACGGTGCGCTCTATCAGGAGTGCGTGTTGCCTGTGGCGGCGTTGTCACTGGCGGCGGACGAGGTGCTGCTGGCGGTGGCTGATGGCGTACATTCCAGCCCGATGCCGCACCGGGCCAGCCGGACGGTGTTGGAGGAATTGACCCAGGCGATTCGGCAACACCCGGAGTGGTTGCAGGAGGGCTTTGTCGCTAACCGGCATTTGCGGCAAGTCCAGGAACGGTTGGCTGACCGGTTGGCCGTTCGCCCCCAAACCTTCGGCACGGCTTCGACGATCGCCGTGGCGCATATTCGGGGGCAACGGGCGGCTATACTGAATGTGGGCGATTCACGGGTATACCACAGCAACGGGGAAGGGCAGTGGCAGCGGTTATCCAAGGATCATACGGTCTTGCAGGGAATGATTGACAAGGGACAGGCATTGCCGGATACGGTATACTCCAGCATGTATATGATGCTTGAGCATGTGTTGTGCGCCGACCATGAAGAAAATGATTTCGCCATTCATCGGATCATGGTTCCGCTGATGTCAGACGACAGGCTGGTGCTGTGCAGCGATGGCATTCATGATGAAATTGGTGAAGAAACGATGTGGACGTTGTTTGATCCGTCGCTGGATGTTAAGGCGCAAACCAAAATATGGCGGGATGCGGTTTGGCGGCATGGCGCGAAGGATAATTTGTCGCTGGTGGTGGTGGTGATCGAATAGCGGTAGTATGATAGCCAATTATCGGTAGGCAAAAAATCGATGAGATAAGGTTCAGGATCACGACTCTATTCATTGAAGAAGTACAGATGAAATTGCCTACCTCAATGCTCGTTGCAGTTTTTTCTACAACTAATGAGGAGAATCAACATGAACATAACTCTGCGTAATGGTTCGGTTTTTTTGGAACCGATTTCTTTGGATCATGAAAGTGATAATCATGAAATTAATAGAGATATCCATGTCTCAATTCAAAGTGAAAGTCAAGAGGATTTGGATCATGAAGGTGATAATAACGAAAGTGATACTCATGAAATTAATAGAGATATCCATGTCTCAATTCAAAGTGAAAGTCAAGAGGATTTTGAACAATCCCTCCGTCAACTTCTTAATTGGTTATTAGAAGGTGTTTTAAATATAGATAATCTTATATTTACAGAGGGTGGAAATTTTAAGATTCCTAATTGGTTTATTTCTGCACTTCAAGAATTAGGTGTTGGGATTTCTATTATTAACCCTGATGGCTCTACATCCCTTCCTACTATTCAAGGAATCACGAATGCAACTTGGCTTACATGCAAATATCCCGGAAAAGAGGATGTGCTATGGACTCCGTGCATTCGTAAGTTCTTCCTTGAGAAAAAGCCGATCTTGCCAGTATCTGCTTGTATTGATAGCTTAACAAATGGGCCAAGATATACAGCCCGAATGCGGTCTCGCTACTTGCATGTTGATGGAAAATTATTGCCACCTAATTGTGGACCAGGTGTGTTTTTACCAAAGATTAGTGCAAGATTTGGTCTAAACTTAGGGATCCATCCCGGTCGATATAGAATCGTCAATGGTAACAATTACGATATCGCTGGTTTAGTATTCGATATGGTCTTAATTAAACCAGGTCAACAAGGCATAGTCATAATGGAAAACAAGCCATATTACGAATCAACCCTAACCTTTAATCAAGGTGTTGGAGGTGATTACATTCGTTTCGTTCGATGGCTTGATAGGTTAAATATCCCCTGTGAATATATTATAATTTGCTCCACCTCGTGGAATGTTGACTTGAAGCCAATCCAAGACGAGTTGACTCTTAACTGCTTTGGATTGGTTTTTATAGAAGATATATTTAGCGCAATGGCTGGTTATAAATTTAGGTATCCTTCTATCCATGAACCATGGAGTTTATTCACTAATAAAGCGCCAGATTATATATCTTGGAAAGATTATATCGCGCTTTATCCATAGACCGTTTGTCAATGGGTTATACATTCAGCAACCGGCTCCGTCGGATTAAGATAGAGGACAGGCGTACCTCGTAGCGGATAGCGGTCAGGACACGAAGACGTTTCCGGTTGTACCTGAATAATGACCTGAATAATCGTGCCCGCTTTCAGCGGCAGATGATCTAAAATCAGTGTGCCATCCTGCTGAATAACGGTCTCAATGTAGTAAGTTTGCGTAGTCATAGCTTTCCACCTGATTTGATCGCGTTTTCCAACAGTTGCCGGTAGCGGTTTTCAAAGTATTCTTCCAATGCTGGACGGTTGATATCCGCCACAGCAGCAGGCGAGATCGGTATTTCATCGGCACAAATCAACTCTGATTCTGCCTCGTTCATGATCTCGCCTGACCGTTTATTGCCTCATTGATCCAGTTCAGATTCAGAATCTGGCGTAGCAGTCGGCGGCGCTTTTGGAGTGGAATACATCCGATTCATCCAGTACCCATTTTGCGCCATTTCACCGCGCAAATTCTCTGGTTCCAGCACTTCGACCTTGGAGCCAAATGACAGCAGCCACCAGCGTAATTGTGCCGTATCGTTGACCGTTGCAGTCAAGCGAAAATGGTTATCGTCGTCGTTATCTACAATTTGATCAGCGGATAACCGGGTTTCCATGAGGTGCGATCCGGCGTATTTCCAAAAGCGGGTCACTAGGCGAATCGGTTCACCACTGCCGCCCATACCCTGACTCCGCTCGACTTCCCGATCAATCCAATCGACATTGAAAGCCGCTGGTTTTCTGGCCGCATCGTCTAAAACCTTGGCCGATACCATTCGATGCAAAGCCAGTTGCCGCACATCGGTAAAGTCGTTGATCATGCAAAGCAGATAAAATGCCGGGCCACGTTGTAAATAAACGAGGGGATGGATAATCCAATGCGCTGGTTCATCACGCCAAAGTTGTTGATATTCAATTTCGCATTGCTGATTCCTGAATAATCCCTCCAGGATAGCCTCGCGGATGGCTTCTTGGTTGCCTTGCCATTGTTCGCGGCTCATTTTTGCTAAAAGTGCAGGATGCGGTTCTGGGGACAGCAACGACTGCGTTGGTGGAACCACCCGAACTTTCCTTTCCCAAGTGTTGGTCGTATCCCATTTGGGCATGATTTCACATTGACTGCGGGCAGCATTCAGGTAAGGCTGCAACGCATCGTAAGATTCCTTTGGCAGCAACGGTTTTAGCATTAACTCCATCAAGCGGAAACCAATGATTTCGCCAATGGAAAACTTTGGAAAGAGCTTGATCCTGGAATCAAAACCCATAGGCCAGCGCCATTTTCCAGTCCAGTAATTTTCATCTTCCTCTTGATCTTGCTGTTTCCCTTTTTTCTGCGTTTTCGCCTTTTTTTCCTCATCTTCTACCACTTCCATAAAACCAGCCTTCTCCAATTGTTTCAAAGTACGCAGCACCAAAGTTGGAGCAATATCGTCACCATCTTTGCGTAACTTTTTAGCAATCTCTTGAGTGGTTAGTTCCTGATTTTTCCGGATGAACATTGTCAAAATATTCAGCCGGCGATGAATCGTTTTGATCGCTTTTTCGTCTTCACGATGAATCGGGTTGATCATCCGCTCATCATTTTTGCTCTTTTCTCCCGTTTCGCTTTTCTCATCTTTTTTCATGGAATTCTCCGTTCAAAGAGGGACTGACCCAAATTGGGCATCCATCGCGGATGCCCGGCATGATGTTACCGATTCACCGCCCCATCCTGTTCGTAGGGCTGAAAGCGGCGACTGTCAAAATGATAGACCAGAAAATCGCCGTCCCGATGCAGAATGCCCATCTGCATATCCAACGGCTCCCGATAATACGTCATCCCGGCTTCCTCTTCATGATCGAGGAGCGGCGGATCGAGCAATTCCACCACAATTGCCGGATGGCCGTAAGCCGGAAAGCGTTTGTTCTTCAGCCCCGGCTTCCAGATCGCCAGCATCCCCGGCTGCAGCGTTTTCTCCCGGCCATTGGTCAGGCGCTGATACAGGGTTTGCAGACGGTCACCAACATCGTCATCCGGATCAACCAGCAATTCGTTATCGCTATCGTCGATATTCGCCAGAATTTTCTTGATTTCCGGATCAATATTGCTTTTGCGCGCCATAGCAGGCTCCTGGTGTTGAAAAAGGTTAAAGGGCAAGGCTGAAGGTTAAAAAAGGGCTAGGCGGATACGGATCAATCACTGCTCAATATAGCAATTCATGAGGACGGATTGCGTCATGACGCAGTTCGTCGGAGGTCGAGCGCATCCTATACCGCATACCGACCCCGATTGACTCAAATGATGCCGGCAGGATGCGACGAATTCCGTCACGACGCAATTCGTCCGGTCTCAGGCACATTCTATGTAGCATCGTTTTTCAACCCCAGGAGCGCACCATGAACCTTTCCCATTTTCTGCAAGCCAGCGCCCATCCCGCTATGCCTCTGAAGGATGACGAGGCCGCTGCCTACCGAACCTTGCTCGGCCGCTGGTTGATCGATCTGACCC
>CAIRMO010000127.1 GCA_903879705.1 uncultured Candidatus Competibacteraceae bacterium
AGCAACCTGAAGCTTGCCCTTTTTTTACATTTTTTTCAATGATCTATTCCTTAAGCCACCCTTAAGTTGGCGCGTATGCCATAGGCCCCCAGCCCCATCAGGGCGCCGCTGATTGCGCCAGACGCCAAGCCTTTTTCGATGGCTAAGCTATTCAGAACCATTTTTTCCGTTTGAGGCAGGTCGAGTTCATTGACGAGTTGCTCAAACCCCTTCAATGTAGACTTTGCATTTTTCCTTTTCTTGATTTCGTCAATGAGGTACTTGATCTGATTGGAAAAAATCCGAACCTTCAATGCGCCTAAATGCTGAAATTGCTGATTGGTTTTTTCCTTTTCGCCTTTTAGGATGTTGACGGCTCTCTCGTGACGGCTCTTGGCATCCCTGCCTATGGACTCGGCTTTGTCGAAGTTTTTCTTGGCATCAATGCCTTTCTTGATACCGTAACCGCCAGTAATAAGAGAGGCAGCGCCGAGCAACAGAGGAATGAGGGGAAGAGGCATATGAAGACTCCTTAAGAGTGATGAAAAAGTGCAGCACGTTTTTCTGCTGCCTAACTGGTTTATCGACCCCCTAAAAGGTGCCTTCAAACGCACCACCAAGGGGTACTTTTCATCCGATTATCATCTAACCGACTGATTGTTCATTACCTGACCCTACGAAACGCCCCCTCAACCGGCCAGAAAACACTCCACCGGCTTCAGAGCGTCCCGTGTTCCAAGCATCGCGGCACCTCCGGCAAAGTATACTTCTAAAAAATGGAACTTTGCACGGCGAAATCACAAAAAATAGCAACCATTTCCCGTCGCCTCGGTCTCCAGCCCATATTCTATTGCGCAATTTCCAATAGTTTCAGCCTCGCGCTCAATACTTCATGGCCTGCCAAGCCTCGTGACCAGCGCAACGCTACCCCGGTTTTTTCACGCCAACCGTCATAATTGCCACAAGTTCCACAATTGCCGCGACTTTTCCATGTCTGGCGTCAATCCTAGCGTCCATCTTTTCCGACGTTCAGGAACCCGAAACATGGGCGACTTCCATCGCTGCATTGACCCGATTCTGGTCGAAGAGGGCGGCCTGTCAAATCATCCCGACGATTCGGGCAGGTTGACGAAGTACGGCATCAGCCAGCGCAGTTATCCGACGCTTGGAGTCGCCAAGACCCGCCCGATGCCTGGGAAGTGGAACGCAACCGCCGCATCAAGGTCATTCAAGGCAAAGGTAACCGGTTTGTCGAGGATTATGCGGCAATTTTTGGTAAGGCTACGGCTACAACCACGCCAGAAACAACGCCAGCGCCAGTAGCGCCACCATCACCGCCCGTGCCGACTTCTGCCAAGCCGACTGCTCCTGCTGCCACTTCATCTGACTGGACATGCGGCACCAAGACCACTTGTAAGCAAATGGGTAGTTGCGATGAAGCCACGTTCTATCTCACCACCTGCGGCGTAAAACGATTAGACGGCGATGGCGACGGGGTACCGTGCGAGAAGCTCTGCAACCGTTGAGCTACGAGGAGAAAAGGCTATGGCCTGGCTTTATCTGATTGCCGCCGGACTGTTTGAAATCGGCTGGCCAGTCGGCTTAAAACTGTCGCAGACGCCGGGCCGATTGCTGTTGGGCGTGGTCATCGCCATAGCCTGCATGACGGCCAGTGGTGGTTTTCTATGGCTGGCGCAACGAACCATTCCGATAGGCACGGCCTATGCGGTCTGGACGGGCATTGGCGCGGTCGGTACTTTTGCGGTCGGCATTGCGTTCTACGGCGATTCAGCCGGTGTGATGCGTCTGGTCTCGGTCGGATTGATTGTGGCCGGGATCATTGGCCTGAAACTAGCGCATGGCCTCGGCGGATAACCGGTTGTAAAATAGTGGCTTATTCTTGCTATCCGTTCACTGATCATCTGTTATCCGCGCCACATCTCCCCCCGCAAAGGGTTCTGTTACGCACATCGGGCGCGGCATGGCGGTCGATCCTGTTTAGAATATGCTTGGCAGACGTTGATCGCCGTTGGTTTCTGGCGAGCCTTGCCGTTACATGGGGCAACGCTTGCGAGCCTGTCAGAATGCAGCACGGGGCGTCATCGCCGACCGAGATGATGCCGAAGAGCGCCGAAAGCGGCGATAAGATACGATCCTGGAGTGCTTACCCGATGCCTGTCCCACGAATTCCTGTGACGGCGACTGCATTCCTGACTCCTGCTCTTAACTGTGGGTAAAGTGATGAACTGGGCCTGTAGAATGTTTCTGAACGCCGCCGATCATGGCGATACCCCGTCACCAGCAACGTGGGGGACGTTGAGTATGGAACTAATGAAGAAGGTGATGGTTGTTTTGTTCGCCTTATCTCTGTTGGGCCAAGGAGAGGCAATAGCGACGACTTATTATGTTCGTGCTGACGGAGGGACGAATAAACAATGCACGGGTACTACCGATGCGGCTTATCTGGGTAGCGATTCCAATCAAGCGTGTGCGTTCAATCATCCGTTTTGGGTTTTACCCGTAACTGGAAATCCGATTTTCCATGGAGGCGATACGCTGATAATTGGTCCTGGAGAATATAAGATCGGAATTGGTGCGCCTAATACGTCTGATTGTAGTACGGATTGGGCTTGGGACTGTGTTTTGGCGATGATCCCGCCAGGTCCGAATGTGGCAAATCCGACCAAGATTTATGGGAAGGGTTGGGATACTCGAACAGGAAGAAAGCCAAGTTTGTACGGCAGTCAGCGCGTTTGGCAAATTTTGGAACTCGGTGGCGGTAATATTGAACTCCGGTGGCTGGATATTACGGATCATAGCTCTTGTATTAGCGACAGTCCTGATTTGACTAAAGCGTGCAATAGAGACCATTATCCTTTTGGCGATTACGCCGATGTTGGAATTAGAGCGGTGACTGGTGGTGATAATGTGTCTATTAAAGATGTTGATGTTCACGGTCTGAGTTATGGTGGATTTCATGTCGGTGGGGTTTCAAACTGGATTCTTGAAGATGTCACGATTAGAGGCAATGGCTTCGTTGGTTGGGATGGCGATATAGGAGCAAATTCATCAAATACTGGAGTGATGACATTCCGGCGAGTTGATATTCAATGGAATGGTTGTGGTGAAACCTATCCCACTTTAAAAATATGGGGCTGCTGGAGTCAAACCCAAGGTGGCTATGGTGATGGTTTAGGCACAGCAACCACAGGGGGGGATTGGATCTTTGATCAAGTTAATATTTCTCATAATACCTCTGACGGATTAGACCTGCTTTACCATGATGGCAATGGCAGCGTTATGGTGAAAAGAAGCCGGTTTGAAGGTAATGCCGGCAATCAACTAAAAATATCGGCAAAATCCACGGTTGAAAATTCAGTCATCGTTGGCAACTGCAACTACTTTGTTGGCAAAGCGGTTACAGAAACTGCTGGCGGCGCATTTGACCACTGTAGAGCAGCAGGAAATTCCATCTCGGTTAATTTCCACCCTGGAGTCACCTTCGCAATGGTCAATTCTACCATCTATGGTGAAGGTGATGTGTTGTTGTTGACCGGCACGAGAACCACATGCAACGGCACTGAAAAAATTATTTCTAGGAATAATATTTTTTATGGTGATTGGGATGTTACGAGTGGTCAAACAGAAAAATCGGCTTTCTACTACGCATCAGGCGCTAACGGTAATGGCGATGGACTTTGTGGAAAAATTAAGGCCGATAACAAATATAGCATTGTGTACAATGTCAAAGAGAGCGCCTGCCCTAATAACGATAATGTTTTGTGCATTGATCCTTTATTTAAAGGTCCCCTTTCAGGGTATGGGTATGACCTGAGTCTACAATCTGATAGTCCGGCGAAATCCAATAGTAATTTGCTGGTGGGCCAGCTAATTTTTGGGTCTTTCGTGGTGCCAAGTAATGATTTTCTAAATCAATATCGACCATTTACTTCGATCACTTGGGGTGCCTTTGAATTAAATCCCACCATGATTAATGCAGTCGAATTTTACCACGCAAGAAAAGATCATTACTTTAACACTGCTAATGCTGATGATATTGCTTTTCTCGTTGCTAATCCACAGTCTGGATGGCGTGAAACCGGTTACAATTTCAAGGTTTACCCCCTCCATTCAGCGCCTGCTGAAACAGTCGCCGTCGCCCGTTATTATGGCGCTCTGCAACAGGATAACCATACTTATAAGCCCGATAGCCATTTCTATACCGGTTTCGCTGATGAGCGAGACTTGCTTGATAATGAGTACTGGAAAGTATGTCCGCACGGTCAGGGAACCTGCGCCGGAGAAGCCTGGCATTATGAGAAAGATGAGTACCGGGTTTATCTCCCCAGTGGGCCATCATGTCCGAGTGGATTGCGTCCGGTATATCGCTTTTACAACAATGGTTACCCGACCAAAGACAGCAATCACCGCTACGTCATTGATGCGGGTGTGGCCGTTGATATGCGGGTCAAAGGATGGGGGGACGAAGGAGTAAAAATGTGTACCCCCAACTAGCTAGTACCTGAACGAAAAGGCTGATTTTGTAAAGTGGAACTGGTCTTCAAGCCAGCCTAAACCAGCCTAAATCAGCAAAATGTCGGTTCCACTAGGGGGTTTCCGTTCAGACACCCCTGTTATCGCCGCTATTCCAGTCCAGCGTCCGTCACAGGTCGCCACTCTCGAAAAGTGGCGGCTTGCCCACATCGCTGACCTTCCTCATCGATCAGATTCCAAACCGTCGCCTGCTCAATCAAAAATCGTTGCCCGGTATGCGCGATCCGCACTCCGGAATAGTTGTCGATGAATCCGTGGGCAGTGACTTCCGCCAGCAACCGTGCCCGTTCCGCTCGATCTGGCGCTTCCGCCGTCAAGCGTGAAGGCATCTGGATCAACTCTGCCCAGGACAGCGCAAACAGTTCCAAGGCGGTCTGGTTGCCATAAGTCAGAATCGGATCGGGCGCGGTATTGTGCGACAAGATCACGAACGGGGCATGAAACAGCGCTTCCGCCGCCGCTTCCGGCGACAATGCCGGGTCGATCAAATGGCGTCCGGTCAAGGCACGGAATGATTTGCGTAGCCGTTCCGTGTGGTCCACTTGATAGCAATTAGCCGGGCAAGGGATTAACACAAGAATCTCCTGAACAGTGGTGGATTCTTTCTCGTAATTCATCGTCATGGCTAGTCTCTTGACGTGGACGCATGGGGACTATTTGCGGAATTTGTCGATCCAGCCATAACCCGCCATTAGTGCCGGCAACGCGGCATTAACATGCACAATATTGCCTAGAGGCGCTTGGCACTGAAACTGTTTTAATTCGGTCTTGGTGGTGCCAGCCGTCTTAAACCTGTCAAAGGTGTTCTGAGAATTTTGGAAAGGCACCAGATCATCCTTGGTATTATGGACAAATCTGACCGGCATTTCTGGAATCCAGACACAAAGCCCATTAGGTTTAGTACACTGTCCTAAGTCTTCCAGATATAAATCATTTGCTCTTAACCCTTTAAATGCGGCACTATTGATATCACTCAGGGCATTCAAAAAGGTATCTCTTAAAATCGAGGGCAATGCCGCAGAACAATCGCCTTCAGCACGTTTTTGAATCTGAGCAATTTTGCAACCCACTGTATGTGAGTCATGGAATCCATCCATCAATGACGGTATCACCTCAATATACTCATCGGCATAAGCCACTTTGGGGCCATAAATGTCGGTACCATAAACTGATTCGTATCCCTGAATCACATAGGGCAGGAAATAAGGCGCAGGGAAGTTGTAACTGTTACTGGCTTTCCCTTGCATGATCGGCAACATGACGCCGGTTAAGTCATGTGGACCATCGAGCGGCGCTACGGCAGTGACCGTGAATTCTTTGGCGTGTTTTTGCTGGATTTCGCGGGCTGCCGCTAATGTGACATAGCCACCTTCGGAATAACCCATCAGAAAAACCTGCCCATTCCAAGACACATTCATATTGTTTTTATTTTTTTCCAAATAGCTACGCGATGCCCGCAACATGTCTACTACTGAAATGGCTAAAGAACGGCCATGAACGTAAGGATGAAAACCAGGATTATCGCTGGTTTTGTCCCCCATGCCGGGATAGTCGGGTAGTGCTACGATATAACCGGCCCGAGCCAGAATATAGCCCAGGTAGACTTCAAACGCATCCTGAATGCCATAGCCGCTTGGATTAGCTGCTATTTTGGAAGGAACCACAAGTCGTTGCAACTGAGTCCCATGCTGGATGCTAATCAATGGAAAATTCTGCTTTAATATTGTGGTAGGAATTAACAATGCGCCTGTCAGTTTCAAGCGCTTTCCATCCTTATCCGCAGACTCATAGGTTATAATTACCGGGTTAACTCCTCTAGGGTTAACCTGATAGATGATCAGCTTCATGCCATCGTAGACAATGCCTTCGCTGACACAATCAGCAAGCAGTTTCAATAAATCGCCAATCCATGACTGAAAAGCAACATCAGCCGCGACGGTGTCTCCACTAAAGATCTGTGGCGTTTCCGCAGCAAGCAAAGCGCCACGGTCAACCGTATTGTCAGAATCGTCATTAGAGCAACCGGCTATCGTGAGCGATAGCGCCATAGACAGCAAAATTTTACGGCTGTTTTTCAGATTAAGTTTCACAATCGCTTCCTCGTTGTTGTTGAAAAGAGTCAGTGTTTAGCATGCACTATCGTCATTTAGGCCCTGAATCCATCGCCTATTACGAGGCAAACGCTCAGGGCTTCTTCGACGGCACGGTAGCGCTCGATTTGTCAGTGCTGCATACACGATTTTTGGCGTGGTTGCCGGCTGGCGGGCATATTCTCGATGCCGGTTGTGGCTCCGGTCGGGATGCCCGCGCCTTCCTTGAGCAAGGGTACACCATGACCGCGTGCGATGCATCTCCAGCACTGGCCGCATTAGCCTCGACGCATTGTGGCCTGCCGGTGCAAGTGCTGCGCCTTGAAGAAATCGACTGGCAAGCCCGCTTTGACGGTATCTGGGCGTGCGCCAGCCTGTTGCATCTTTCGCTGCTGGAACTGCCGCCAGTGCTGCTGCGGCTGGCGGTGGCTCTCAAACCGAATGGCATCCTGTTCACGTCGTTCAAGCATGGACAAGGCGAGCGTGAACACGGCGGGCGGCGCTTCACTGACTTGGACGAAGCGGGCCTGGCCGCGTTGGTGCGGGCCGCGCCTTATTTCACGGTGCTGGAAACTTGGATCACGCTGGATCGACGGCCCGAACAGACGGATGATCGTTGGCTCAATGCGTTGCTGAAGGTGCAGGCGCTATTTTCCGATCCATGATGGTCCACCCCGTATTTCGAGGATGCGGTAGATCGAGGGGGTTTACCGTTGATACCGCTCGGCAGCGCATCGGACTATCTGGCGTTTCTTCAACAGCCCGGAATTTGGGATAACCAGTTAGGCTTTCGGCTGATCTGGCGGTATTTGATCGATCTAACTCCCCGGATACTGGCAGCGATTGAGGCGCAAATCGTTCCAGAAAACACCGTACTGGTCGGATCAACCTTGAGTCTGGCTACCCGTTTGGCCCAAGAGCGCCACGGTGATCCACAACCACAGCGAGCCGGTGAGTTGAATGCGCTGCCAGCAGTCCATCAGCGCCGGCCAGCGCCTGCGCCCAGACATCCAGCCGCGCCCAAGCCGCCGCTTCCTGTTCAAGCTGACCGCGCGGCGGTACCGCTATCACTGGCCCGACCGCCAGTCCGATGATGAACGCAAGAATGTGTGCGGCCCTTTTCATCTGTCATCCAGCGCTTACCGGATCATAGCAGCGGGTTTGCAGCGCCCGCTCCCAATACACAACGCCCGGCAACGGATTTGTGTAATAAGGCATTCGACGCTGAAAACCCAGTCCGGCATACATCCGCATGGCGCTTTCCAAAGTATCCAGCGTATTGAGGCGCATGACGTTATAGCCCAAGGCCGTCGCTTCGTTGATGATGTGCATTGCCAGCAACCGCCCAAGCCCTTGCCCGCGATACGCCGGACGGACAAATAGCCGCTTCATCTCACAGGCTCCATCGTCCAGCGCCCGCAACGCCACACAGCCTGCCGCATCGGTTCCTTCCAAAGTCAGCAACAACCGCCCGTTCGGCGGCGCATACCGTCCGGGCAGGGTCGCAAGTTCTTCCTCGAAACCTTGAAAACAGAGATCGACGGCCAAGGATCGCTGATACTCGCGAAACAACTCTCGCACCGCATCCATCTCGACGGTAGTTTGCGCCTGAATGATCGGTATGGTTTCCATCCTTTCACCGTGTGGCTCGCAGCCTGTTCTTTTGGCGAACACCTCGGCGGGTAACGCTTCACGAAAATCACCGGGATGCCGATACCTTTGGCAAGGCCACCTGGCCACCGCGTAACGGATTCTTGGAAGGAGCGTGTGATGTCCCTGGAAGCCCTGGTGTTGGCAATCAACACGATCCTGTTGGCCTGGTTATTGTGGCGCGTCCAGTACTTCAAGACCTTGGCGCTTTACGATCCGCTGACCGGCTTACCTAACCGCCGCCTGTTTGAGGATCGGCTGGATCAAGCGGTCAAACAGGCACGGCGGAACAAGCATCTGGTCGCCGTGCTGTTTCTGGATTTGGATCACTTCAAGCAAATCAATGATACCCAAGGACATCCGGTCGGCGATCAACTGCTATGCGCTGTTGCCCAACGCTTGCGCGGCTGTGTCCGCGAAGTGGATACCGTCGCCCGGCGCGGTGGCGATGAGTTTACTGTGCTGTTGACCGATCTGGCCGATCCGAACGCGGCGGCGCACGTCGCGCAGAAAATCATTACGGCCCTCCAGGAACCGTTTCTGATTGCCGCCCGTCCCCTCCAGATTAGCGCCAGTCTCGGTATTAGTTTATGCGCTCGGGAACCGGACGACAGCCAAGACTCCATCGCCAACGCCGACCGCGCCCTGTATGAAGTGAAACAACAAGGTCGCGGTCATTATCGCTTCTTCACGCCAGCCACTCCGGCAATGGCGGCAGCGATTGGGTAACGCAGGATGGCAATGCCGTCCATTCCGCTTCGCTCAACAGACGCGAGCGCGTTAGAAATCGCTGGCCCTCCGGCCCTTCCAGGGAAAACATGCCGCCTCGGCCCGGCACCACGTCAATAATCAGTTGCGTGTGCTGCCAGTACGCGAACTGGGCGGCACCCATATAGAACGGACAGCCGCCAATCTCGCCCAGTAGTACGTCCTGACCCCCGACCCGAAACTCATCTTGTGGATAACACATCGGCGAACTGCCATCGCAACAACCCCCGGATTGATGAAACATGAGCGGGCTGTGTTGACGCTTGAGCCGTTCGATTAAGTCCAGCGCCACCGGCGTGGCTATCACCCACGCCGCCTGTTGTTCCGTCATGACGGGCGCTCCTCAAAACTTCGGGCGGCGCGACGGATCTCTATCATTTCACCGCCATTTCGCCACCCGGTGTGGTTTCAGAAGAAGCCCAACGCCTTCGGGCTGTAGCTCACCAGCAGATTCTTGGTCTGTTGGTAATGGTCAAGCATCATCTTGTGCGTCTCCCGGCCAATTCCGGATTGTTTGTAACCGCCAAAAGCGGCATGAGCGGGATAGGCGTGATAGCAGTTTACCCAGACCCGCCCGGCCTGAATGCCACGCCCCAAGCGATAGGCGCGATTGTTATCCCGAGTCCAGACTCCAGCGCCCAAGCCATACAGAGTGTCATTGGCAATACTCAGCGCCTCAGCCTCGTCCTTGAAGGTGGTCACGGCCAGAACCGGCCCGAAAATTTCCTCCTGGAAAATCCGCATTCGGTTATGGCCCTGCAACAGCGTGGGCTGAACGTAGTAACCCCCAGCCAATGCGCCCTCCAAAACATGACGTCCGCCGCCAATCAGGCACTTCGCGCCTTCCTGCTGGCCAATATCCAGATAACTGACGATCTTCTCCATCTGCTCGCTGGAGACCTGTGCGCCCAGCATGGTGTCGGTATCCAGGGGATTGCCCTGCTTGATCTTGCTCACCCGTTCGACCGCCCGGGCGATGAAAGCGTCGTAGATCGATTCCTGAATCAAGGCGCGGGATGGGCAGGTGCAAACTTCCCCCTGGTTGAGCGCAAACATCGCCAAACCTTCCAGCGCCTTGTCGAAAAAGTCATCGTCTTGCGCCATGACATCGGCGAAAAACAGGTTGGGTGACTTGCCGCCCAGCTCCAAACTCACCGGAATGATGTTCTCGGTGGCGTACTGCATGATCAGCCGCCCGGTGGTGGTTTCACCGGTGAAAGCGATCTTGGCAATGCGCTTGTTGGTCGCCAGCGGCTTGCCCGCTTCCAATCCAAACCCGTTGACCACGTTCAACACGCCGGGCGGCAACACATCCTGAATCAATTCCAGCAACACCAGGATGGAGACGGGCGTTTGTTCCGCTGGTTTCAGCACGACGCAGTTACCCGCAGCCAGCGCCGGAGCCAGTTTCCAGACTGCCATCAGGATCGGAAAATTCCACGGAATAATCTGCCCGACCACGCCCAGCGGTTCATGAAAATGGTAGGCCACCGTGTCATCGTCCAGTTGTGAGAGCGCGCCTTCCTGAGCGCGGATGCAACCGGCGAAATAGCGAAAGTGATCGATGGCCAAGGGTAGATCGGCAGCCAGGCTTTCCCGAATCGGTTTGCCGTTATCCCAGGTTTCGGCCACTGCGAGCATTTCCAGATTCGCCTCCATGCGGTCGGCGATGTTCAGCAACCGATTGGAGCGTTCAGCCGGCGACGTTCGGCCCCAGGCGTCTTTCGCGGCATGGGCGGCGTCCAGCGCCCGCTCAATATCGGCAGCCGATGAACGTGGCACTTCACAGAACACCTTGCCGGTGATCGGGGTGAGATTATCGAAATAGCGACCGTCAACCGGTGGTGTCCATTGGCCACCGATGAAATTTGCGTAGCGGGTCTTGAAAGTAACTTTCGCGCCAGACTGGCCGGGTTCAACATAAAGCATGGCAACCTCCATCGAGTCTCTGTCGTTGTTAGATCGGAGCTGGGTAAACAGCCCCTGCCTTGTAGTAACTATAGTTCGTTCTGAGGCACCGAGTGACCAGATGAATCGGCAACCATCGCCAAGACCGCCGCTACCGCAACAACTCCTGTTCATTGCCCGGCAACGCCTTGGTCAATGGCCCGCAACGCCCAACCGTTGCCGCTGCCGTTGCCGCTGCCGTTAGCGGTAGAGTTCGGCGACCGGCAAGCATCCATGCTGTGAAAAAACCGATCAAATGAAATCCTCTGTTTCAGGCTGAAATACGCACGTTTCAGGCCGTTTCCAGTTGAAACGACCATCATGCCAAAACTCGAACTGACCGCCGAAGGCCGGACTTCCGCGCTATACTGTCTGGACGAAATCCACATTTGCAGTGAGATTGTTCAATGGCTTTTGACGCAAATCCGATCATTGACCGACTGTGTGAAGCCTTTCCAGAGTGCTTCAACCGGCTCGCGCCCAAACCGCTGAAAATCGGGATTGGTGAGGAAGTGTTGGCGCTGGCTGGAGTGCATCCGACCTTCGCCGAAGTGAGTCGAACTCAGCTTCGCTTGGCCCTCAAGCTCTACATTTACCGCTTTGTTTATCGCAAAGCACTCGCCACTGGCGGGCCACGTTATGGTCTCGACGGGCAACCGGCGGGAGAGGTCACGCCTGACCAGCAGGCATTCGCCAAGACCCCGCGTCCGAAGAAACCAGCAGCGCCGGGCACGGGTGAACCGGCTATTTCCACAGAACCGGCACCACCGCCGATAGACCGAACCGCTCTTCTTCAGGAGATCATGGCAATGGCGATTCCGGGCAAACTCGAAGTCACGTTAAAAATCAACCAACTGCCGCAAGCCAAACCCTCATCGGCACAAACCATGCTGTTTGCGGTACAGGCCGAA
>CAIRMO010000128.1 GCA_903879705.1 uncultured Candidatus Competibacteraceae bacterium
AGCCCTCGTCGTTCTCCAAGAGCGCCCCCGCCGCCGAACTTTGCAAACCGTACCGGAACGAATCCGCCAACTGATCATGGAATGCCAAGCTCAGGGACTCAGCAATATCTAAGAGTTAGCGCTTAAGTTGGCGCGTATGGGTGATCACCCCAGCGCCGAATCGTTTGGGAAAGCCCTGCCTGGCCATTGCCGGCAACAGGATCGAGCCGATAGCCACGACGGTGGCCGGACTTGATCCGGAAACCGCGGCGAACAGCGCACAGGCCATGACTCCCGCCAAACCCAGTCCGCCGTGCAAGTGACCGACACAGGCGCTGGCAAACGCGATCATCCGTCGCGCCACCCCGCCGTGAGTCAGAAAATTACCGGCCAGGATGAAGAACGGAATCGCCATGATCTCGAATTTTTCGATGCCGGTGAACAGCTTCAGGGCTACGCTTTCAATCGGCACCTGGGTCATGGTGAACAGGAAAGTCAGCACGGTCAGCCCGAGCGCAATCGAGATCGGCATTCCGGTCAACATCAAGACGATGAGCAGGCCAAAAATGAATAAAGTGGTCATGGCTTCCGGTCTCCCTTCGGCAATAGATCGCCCGTCGGAGTGATAGCGGGTTCATGCAGAATTTCGATGGCATCGATGCCTTCCACCCTGGTGTGATCAGGGCGCGGGAGATCGCCGGTCTGAATGAACCGGTAGCAGGCTTGCAGAAAGCGGAAGCACATCAGATACGAGCCAATCGGCAGGCCCAGATAAATCAGCCACATCGGCAGTTCCATATCCGCCGAGACCTGCTCGGTAAAATACAGGCCATAGACGAACCGGACCGCAAACGTCCCCACGGTGCCGGTGAACAGTGCCCCAGCCAGCAGCCCGAAGATGATGAACTTGTTACGCCATTCACTGGTGAGCGCATTAATCAGCACATCAACGCCGACATGGATGCCGGTGCGAACGCCATAAGCCGCGCCGATTTTCGCCATCCAGATGAACATGTAGATGCAGAGTTCCTGCGCCCATGCCATGTTTAATCCAATGAGGAAATCCTGGATGCCGGGAATCGGCATCCCAGCCGCGTAGCGGTGAACCACTGCGACAAAGATAATCAACGTCGCAGCGGCCATAAGGACAGTGATGACCCACTCTTCAAAGTGGTCGAGAAATCGCAGGATCATGGGTTTCACCTTTAGGCAGTGAACAACGCCCGTTCGGGATTCCTGATTCAACGGACGTTTTCGCAGGAATCGGGTTACTTCGTCGCCACCGCTTTTTGAATGGTGGTGATGAGTTCCTTGCCGACCCGGTCGCCCATTTGGTCATAAACCGGTTCCATCACCTTGCACAGCGCTTCCCGCTCCGCCGTGGTCGGCTGAAAGAACTCGGTCTTGCCCGAAGCCTTCATCGCCGCCAGACCCTCCTCGTTATCCTTGCCGGCGACCTCGTTAGCGTAGACCGTCGCTTCCTTCATCGCCTTCTCCAGTCCGGTACGCACGTCAGCGGGCAGCCCCTCCCAAAACTTCTTGTTTACAATCACCGCGTAGCCTAGGTAGCCGTGATTCGAGATATTGGCGAACTTTTGTACCTCGTGCATTTTCTGGGTGTACATATTCGATGGCGGATTCTCGGTGCCGTCCACAACGCCAGTCTGAAGCGCCTGGTAGACCTCGGAGAAGGCCATGACCTGCGGAATCGAACCGAGCGAACGCATCTGCGCGTCCAGCACCTTCGAAGACTGAATCCGCAGCTTCTGGCCCTTGAAGTCCTCTGGTGTCTTCACGGGTTTGTTCGAGCTAAAGATTTTAAAACCGTTATCCCAGTAGGCGAGACCCACGATCCCTTTAGAATCCAGCTTGTCGAGCAGTTGCTTGCCGATGGGACCTTGGGTGACTTTGTGCAAACCGTCCTTGTCCGGGAAGAGGCAGGGGAAGTCGAACACCTCGAATTCCTTGGCGCCGAGCGGTCCGAATTTGGCGAGCGACGGGGCTAGCATCTGTACCGCGCCGAGTTGCAATGCCTCCATCTCTTCCTTGTCCTTGTACAACTGGCTGCTGGGGTACACCTCGACCTTGATCTTGCCGCCTACATAGTTCCCGGCGAGTTCCTTAAATTTCTCCGCGGCCCGTCCTTTGGGCGTATCCACCGCCACGACGTGGCTGAATTTGATAATAATCGGTTGTTCTCGTTGTGGGCTGCAGGAGGCGATCAGACAGGTCGCGGCGACGACGAGCAGGGATGTTGACAGCTTGTGCATGAGCGATGCTCTCCTTTGGGATCTTTTTGGATGCTGGAACACAGATTCCAGCTTTATGAAGGGCTGGTCGTATGGAAGCCAAGCCCTAACCATCAAGGATAGAAGGAACCACCGCGAAATGCAGGCGCAAGACGCACCAGGCCGATTGTTGCAGCGGGATTGTCGTCCGTTGATTTTCCGGCCTTCGCTCCTGGCCTAATTGCGAATTCCTGCTCCGTGTTTTAGCAACCACAGGCTGGAGCCGAACAGAGCCACGACCAGAGCCAGGATGATGGCGATCGCCAGATGGATATTGATGTCCGATACGCCGAGGATGCTGTAGCGAAATGCGTTGATCATGTAGAGGATGGGGTTCAACAGCGAGGCGTCCTGCCAGAATGGAGGCAACATTTTGATCGAGTAGAAAATCCCGCCGAAGTAGGTCAGTGGGGTCAGCACGAAGGTCGGGATCAGCGAAATGTCGTCAAAATTCTTGGCGAAGATGCCGTTGAGCAGCCCGCAGAGGGCAAACAGCGTCGAGGTCAAAGCCATTACCGCAACGGTCAGCAAGGGGTTATGCCAGTGCAGGTCGGCAAAAAACAGGGCAATGACGGTTACGACCCCGCCCACCGCCAGTCCCCGCGCCACGCCGCCGCCGACAAAGCCCAGAACGATAATTGTGTTGGGCAACGGCGATACGAGCATTTCCTCAATATGGCGCTGGAATTTTGCGCCAAAAAATGAGGAGACCACATTAGCGTAGGCGTTGGTGATCACGGCCATCATGATCAGACCGGGGGCAATAAACTGGGTGTAGGTCAATCCGTCCATGGGTCCCAACTGGCTGCCGATCAACTGGCCGAAAATGACGAAATACAGGGCCGTGGTGACCGCTGGCGGTAGCAGGGTTTGAATCCAGATGCGCAGAAACCGCCGAGTTTCCTTGATCAGGATGGTTTGCAGGGCAATCAATTGGGAATGGAGAGGCATGGGAATGATCTTCATCTTTAGGATAACTACTGCGCCGCAAATTCCACCCGGTGTTTGACTGCTTCTGGCATGGCCGTGGTCGCATCAGGGATGCACAGCTCCTGTTTTCCCCGACCTTCCGGTTGCAACCGGATCAGTTCCGTCACCACTGCCTGAGTACGGCGTTCCGACAACTCCTCGGCCCAGAGACCTGAGAAATTTCCTCCTCTAAATTTTCCTGCGATACTCGGATTGAGACGGGCTTACGCCGGACGCCGCAAATTGCCGCGATCCGTGGAAGCATGCGGGTGGGCCGATCCGTGCCAACTGGGAGTTTGACTGCGGGGAATGCTGGAGCGACCCGGTTCGGAACGGACTGGCGCAGTGTTTCGTCCCTGAACAGGGCGACCCGGCAGCGGGCCACGATTGCGCCCATTCGGGATTGGCTCGGCCTTGATGCGGGGATCGGGTTCAAAGCCCGGCTCGACTTCCCGGGGCAGGGATCGCTTGATCACCTTCTCGATGTCCGCCAGCAGTTTGTGTTCGTCGATACAGACCAGTGACACGGCTACGCCCGTAGCGCCGGCTCGTCCGGTGCGACCAATCCGATGTACATAATCTTCAGGGACATTCGGCAACTCGAAATTGACTACATGCGGCAAATCAACGATGTCCAAACCACGCGCAGCGATATCGGTCGCGACCAGCACCGGCAAGGCGCCATTCTTGAACTCGGCCAGCGCGTGCGTTCGTGCCGATTGGCTCTTGTTGCCGTGGATGGCTAACGAGGGAATGCCGCCCCGGGTCAATTGTTCGGATAACCGATTAGCACCGTGTTTGGTCCGGGTAAACACCAACACCTGCTGCCAGCGATTTTCCCGGATCAGATGCGCCAGCAATTCACGCTTCCGTTCGCGATCCACTAGATGCACCTGATGGGTCACGGCATCGGCGGGGGCGTTGCGGCGAGCGACTTCGATCAGCGCTGGACGGTTGAGCAGGCTGTCGGCCAGTGCCCGGATTTCGTCGGAGGAGGTCGCCGAGAACAGCAGGTTTTGCCGCTGGCGAGGCAACAGCGCAAGTACCCTTTTAATGTCATGAATGAAGCCCATGTCGAGCATCCGATCCGCTTCATCCAGCACCAGCACCTCAACCCGCGATAGATCGACAGTGCGCTGACCGGCGTGATCCAGCAGCCGGCCCGGGGTGGCGACCAGAATATCCACCCGATTCCGCAATTGCTGAATCTGCGGCTGGATACCGACCCCGCCAAATATGACCATCGAGTTCAATTTCAGATACTTGCCGTACTCACGGACGCTTTCCTCGATCTGGGCGGCCAGTTCGCGAGTCGGGGTCAGAATCAGGGCGCGGATCGGCGCACGGCCACCCGTCAGTGGCTTTGTGGTGGACAGGCGGTGCAGGATCGGTAAGGCAAAGCCGGCCGTTTTACCCGTGCCGGTTTGGGCTCCGGCGAGCAGATCGCCGCCCGCCAGCACTGCCGGGATCGCCTGGCGTTGAATCGGGGTAGGAATGGTGTAGCCGCGCTCGGTGACAGCGCGGACAATTGGATCGGACAGACCGAGGGAAGCAAACGACATGAGACTCCAAACAGCACAAAGCGACATCAGCCGGTCGCCGGGATCGGCGCCAGTCTTGGGCAGATGAAGGAGGGATTTAACCAGGATAGGCTGCGGCACAGGAGACTGGAACAGACCGCAGAGCCGCAATCTAACAGAATTTGGGCGATTAAGGCGATAAAAACAGTAACGAAAGGTGAAAAGCCGCCAGATCTGCGCCGCATCATCCCACATAGCGCAGAGCAAACTGGATCATCTCGCCCAGCGCCTTCTGCACCGCGCCGTTAGCTGCCCTGGCCGCCCCGTAAGCATCCTCGCTGGAGGCCGGCTCCAGCGCCTCGAACACCTGAGTGCCCAACACATGCCCGCTTTTCATATCCACGACCTTGATACGCGCCGTGAAACGCACCTGGCTTGGCGGGCCGTTGAACTCCTGCTGCAACCGGATCACATCAACATCTACCCGCAGATTGGCCAGTGCCGGAGCGGGTGGCGACACCACCGCCTTGAACGCGCCCGTCCCCTCAAACGCCCGCACCAGCACCGGTAACAGCATTTTGGCCGGCGTATCGCTCCAGACGTTGTTGCTGTAGTAATCCAGCTTTAACGGCTCTTTGGTATAGGCAATGCGATTGGAATCAAAGCCCGGCGCAGCTTTTGGAACCGTCACCAGCAAGGTTTTACTGCTGGAGCGCCGCGTTGACGGGGGCATGAATGTCCCCACCTCCAGCAGGTAAGTTTGCGGCGGCGGCGAGTTATCCTGGGGCAAGGTGCAACCCGCCAGGATTAATGCCGCTAATAACACCACACTGATCAACCTATTATTTTTAATCACCTTTCTTCCCCTCTGGTTTTTGTGTACGGTATACTTGAACCATGACGCGGATGCTCAACACGGCGTGCCGGGCAACCTTCGGGTCCGTGAGTGGATCGCCAACTCAGTCCGCGCCATACTTCTTCTGAATCACTACGCCACGTTTTCGATCTCGCTCCAACTGCTCTCAATCTGCACGGCGCAGCGACTTTAAATACAATTCATCTCTCGTGGATTCTCCTAATTGTTGCTTGATACCATTCGCCTTCGTATTCGTATAGAGAAACAGCCTGATCTCGGTACTGAATAACTGCGCCTTCATCAATCATTTTCAAGACTGGATTCCCGCTGGCGCAGGAATGACGAATTGATCTGTTTGGCGAACGTCCTGAACCTTCAACCCTTATCACTCCCCCGGCCCCGGTTTACCATTGGGTTTGCCCAACAGTAGAGCGCGGGGATTTTGTTCCAATAATTCCGCCAGCCGCCGCAATATCGCGGCCATATCGTTGATCTGCATCAGCAGCGTATTCAATTCCGGCAGAGTGGTTTGTCCGAGCCGTTGCAATTCGTGTTGCCCGCCCTGAGCCAGACCGCTCAAGTCCAGACTGGTCTTGTTGAACGTGTCCGCCGTGCGGCGCACTGCCTGGGCACCGGCCCGGATATCGCTCAGGGTCGCCCGGATTTGCCCGCCCAGATCGCCCGATTTCTCCAGCCCGGTCGTCACCTGATCCAGCGCCTGGCCCAGCCGTTCCGTCCGTTGCGCTAATGCACCAGTGAAGGTTTCGACATTCGCCAAGGTCTGACCAAGGCTGGCGCTGTGATCGGCGACTGCGCCGGTGATCACGCTCACATTCTGCAAGGTTCGGGTCAGCGCCGCCTGGTTTTCGTCGCCCAGCAGCCGATCCAGCCGACTCGACAGCGTATTCACATTGGTCAGGATATTGTTGAACGCATCGTCCAGCCGCGCTACCAGCGACGGTCCGGCCTGAATCACCGGCAGATCCTGTTCCGGTTGTTTTTCCAGCGGTGGCGACTGGCTGCCGCCGCCGCTGAGTTCCACCGCCGCCACCCCGGTCAAGCCCCGGGTCGACAACGTCGCAATCGTGTCGCGCCGAATCGGGACGCCGCGCTCAATGTTCAGCACGACATCGACCTGATCGGGATTGACCGGGTCCAGCCGGATCGCTTCCACTTGCCCCACCTGAACCCCGCGATACCGTACCGTCGCCTTGGGATTGAGACCGGCGACCGACTCTCGGAAATAAACCCGGTAGCGATCATAAATTTTGGTTTCGCCGCCCAGCGTCAGCCAGAACAGGCCCCACAGGAAGGCTGTACCCAACCCGATCACAAACAACCCAACCAGGGCGTAATTTACTTTGCTGTACACGACTGCCCCCGCGCCGCCCGCCCCCGTGGCCCCTCAAAGTACGCCCGAATCAACGGATGCTCGGCCTGGGTCAGTTCCCGCATCGGCGCATACCCGATCACCCGCTGCTCGCCGAGAAAAGCCACCCGGTCGGTGGCGCTCCATAGCGTATCCAGATCGTGCGTCACCATCACCACGGTCAAACCCAGCGAGTGCTTGAGTTGCACCACCAGTTCATCGAAAGCGCCGGCGCTGACCGGGTCCAGCCCGGCGGTCGGTTCGTCGAGAAACAGCAAGGCCGGGTCTAGCGCCAGCGCCCGGGCCAGCGCCGCCCGTTTCAGCATTCCGCCGCTCAACTGGCGCGGCAATTTATCGCCGGCATCAGCGGGCAACCCGGCCAGCGCGATCTTGAGGTCGGCAATCTCGGCGATCCGTCGGGCTGGCAACCGGGTATGTTCCCGCAACGGGATTCCCACGTTCTCCCGCACCGTCAGCGAGCTGAACAATGCGCCTTGCTGGAACAGCATCCCGAATCGCCGCCGCAGCCGGAACGCGGCGCTCTGGCCGATCCCGACGATCTCCTGCCCGAACAACTGGATCGAGCCGGCCACCGGCTGCAATAGCATGATGATCGCCCGCAGCAAGGTGGTTTTGCCGGAGCCGCTGCCGCCGACCAGGGCGACAATTTCGCCGCGCTGGATGTCGAGATCGAGGCGGTCGTGAATGACCGTTGCGCCGAACTGGGTCCGTAGTTCGCGCACCGCAATCACGGTTTCGGCGACGGTCATCGCCATAATCCCACCCCGCCCAGCACCACCGAAAACAGCGCATCAGCGGCGATCACCAGAAAAATCGACTGCACCACGCTCACCGTGGTCTGCCGACCCACGCTGTCGGCTCCGCCGCGCACCTGAAAGCCCTGATAGCAACCGACCAGGGCGATGATGGCAGCGAATACCGGGGCTTTGCTGACGCCCAGCAGGAATGAAGTGGGCGTCACCACCAGCGGGAACCGGTCGAGAAAGTCGCTGAAACTGACCTCCAGCAGCGCCCGGGCCATGACCATTCCGCCGAATACGCTGAGCGCATCAGCGAACACGGTCAGCAAGGGCAGGGCAATAGTCAGCGCCAGCAGTTTCGGCAAGACCAGCAAATCCATCGGCGGAATGCCAATAGTGCGGAGCGCGTCCACTTCCTCTGTCACTTGCATAGTGCCAATTTGCGCGGTATAGGCTGAACCGGTGCGTCCAGCGACAATGATGGCGGTGATCAGCGGGGCCAGTTCGCGCAACATGGTCAGCGAGACCAGTTCGACGATAAAGATATTGGCACCGTAGGTCTTGAGTTGCTGGCCACCTTGATAGGCAATGACGATCCCCATCATGAATGACAACAGGGCGATGATCGGCAGGGCATTGACGCCGGCAGTTTCAAGGTTGCCCAGCAAGGCCCGCCAGCGAAATCGGCCCGGATGCAGCGCCAGTCGGCCCAGCGCAACGGCCGCCTCGCCGATAAAAGCCAGGAAATCAGCCGCATGGATCGCATGAAAAACCACCTGCTGGCCCAGTCGTTCCAGACTATTCAGCGCTGGCGGCGGAGCAGCAGCGGATCCGGCGGTAGCCAGCCGGTCACAGACTAAATCCAGCAGCGCCTGATGTTGTTCATGCAGTCCGATCAGTTGCACCGGATGGCCGACCTGTCCCAGTTCGGCGATTAAACTCAGCAGTTCCAGCGCACCCGTGGTGTCGATGGCGCGAATGCCGGAACCGTCCAGAGGCACTTCGCCACTGACTGGCCAATCGATGCGTTGCCGTTGCCGATCCAGCGCCTCGACGCCATCGAGCGTCCAGTCGCCTGCACAATGCCAGATCCCGCCTTCGTGGCGAATAACGGCGGCGGTGGGCGGGTTGTTCACTGAGTTTTCTTCGCGACCAGCCAATAGCCGATACTCAGGGCGAAGACCACGCCGGCTGTTGCCCAGATCTCCGCTGCATCGACAGTTTTGTAATCCAGCACGATGACCTTCCGGGCGATCGCCATCAACGCCGTAGCCAGCACCAGTTTGACGTGCAACACGTCATCGCGCAGATACAGGACGATATTCATGAAAATTTCAATGGCGATCAGGGTCGCCATGAACGCGCCGAACGAGGCGAGAATATCGTTGACGTTCAGCAACCCGATCGGCGAGGTCAGAATCCGCTGGTACAGCACCCAACCCACATCGGCGACGCTGAACATGATGACTACCGTCATCAACACCGCCAGTACCCGCACACACAGCCGGATGATCACATGCAGCGCGTGAATCAGCGGCTCCTCGCGCTGATCAATATGCAGGCCTTCGGTGGGGTCATGCACAGAAGACGGAGAAAAATCAGCCTGTTTCTGGTCGGGTAGTTGCTCGTCAGATGGTTTTTCCATAGCGCCTTTGCCTGTTAATCGGAATATGCCGTGTGCCTTAACGCGGCTGGTATGATACCGCCCGCCGTGCTAAAGGTTCCAGAGTCCATGTTTCGTGGCCCCTGTTAAAAAATCAATGAAAAATAAGATATTGATGCAGGTGGAGCAACTGACCCGACGCTATGGCGAAACCCGGGCGGTGGACGATCTCAATTTCACCCTGCATCGTGGTCAGGTGCTGGGCTTGCTTGGCTCTGATGACGGAGGCAGATTGCTTGCCTTGTCTCGTGTTAAAAGTTACCGTTCAGAAAATTGCCGGAGGGGTCAGGCGTCTTGTTCACAGTAGATTTTTTCAGGCACTCTGCTAAAGTTAATCGAGTATTGTTTGGGACTGGTTCAGTATCATTGCACATAAATACTATTAGTTATCAATTAATTATAAATAAATGGCGTGCATGTTCATTTGCCAAAGAGTCCAGCCGTTTGTGGGTCATGCGAAGGCCGTCCCATTAATTATAGCGCGTGGAAATGCGCAGATAAATTTCGTAAGATTATGATTTTATTGCAGATTATGTAGAGTCATACTGAACCAGATCCCACGTCGGTTTCCGCGTCATCGCGTTGCTCGCCAGTGTCATCGATACCTACCGTCAGTGCGGACATACCCCTTGGCGCTATCGCCGACCGCCGCGCCGGCTTGTCCTCGCTCATCTGCCCCAACAGGGGGTGAACGACTACGTTGATTAAGTTCATAATTTTTTGAACAAGGCAGAACGTATTGGGGACTGCTGTTATTTTTCGCGTTGGATTAGATTTTTTATTTTCAAGATGTATACTATAGGCGAGTTATCTGCGTGTGTGGAAGGTGGGGTAGCCTGTTCCTGTGGAACAATTACTGACAGTTTTTGTAGGCTAATCATGCGAAAAATTAAGCAATTAGCTTTTTATTTTTCGAGATAAACACTGTTGATATGGAGTACTAGTTACAATGAATAAAAATAACGAAGACAAACTCTCTGATAACTATAAAAATCATTATTTACTGGTAAAAAATAATAAAAATAAAAAAAATGATGAAGATAAATTCGTAGGTCGTGCGTTTCTAGGAACTGCACAAACTCATGGTGACGAAATATGTGATACTCTTTTTGGTAAAAATAAAGAAGAAATGATGAAAAACCTCAAAAAGAAAGTTGATATATCTATTGGGGATAAAGCTGAATCACCTGAAGATGTAGTGCAGGAAAAAATGATAGTGGTTTCCACCAAGTCTGGTTTGGAGCAAATGACAACAAAGCCGCCCCTTGCACCGAAAACCATTCCTGAACCTTCCTCCGAACAAACTGAAAAATCGGTGAAACCGCTGAATAATTCTGGATCATTTGAAACTCTGGTATCGAAACAGGAAATCGCTCCTAGCCCCCCTTCTGAGCAACCTAACGAGTCGGTTCAACCAGTAAACGCTTCTGTGCCAGTATCTGAAACTCAAACAATTAAGCAAGTCCTTGCAACGACAGCTATAGATGTTTCCGAAGAATTAAAGCCAACACCTAAAAAAAGGGCATCAACTAAAAAAAATGTCTATTCCATTACTACTGATTCAGAAGTTTTTCTCCTTATACAGTCAATGATTGACATGCAAACTGAACTGAAGAATGAAGTGAAAAGAATAATTGAGAAGCAGGCTGAATTAACTAAAGAAGTCAACACAATAAAGCAACACACGAGTGATTTAAAGTCTAATGTTAATTCTATTAGAGGCGAAGTTAGTTCAGAAGCAAGCAGCCAGAAACATCTGCAATTTATCAATGGAATAAAGTCAAATTTAGATGAATTACGGAAAGAAAACGCGGCACATGACCAAACTCAAAAAAGGCAATTTGAAGATCAAGAGAAACGATTTAATAATATTATGGATACCATCAGCACAGTAGTAAAACACGCCGATCCAGTCCATGATCAACTAGCTACTTTGCGGGATAGATCTGACTCATTGCACCAGCGGCTAGATGCAAAAATTGATTTGCAGGATGCCGAAGCGATTATTAAGTTACGAGAAGAGATAGAGAAACATGTCCGTGCAGAACTCATTCGGTCTATCAGTAAGGAGATTATGTTGACAGTGGACATCTTAAGCGAGAATGTACAAGGTTATGACGCCAAATTGATTAGCACTGTGAAGAATCTCGAAGATCGGTGCAAGCGAGCTGGTTTAATCTCATCCGACAAATTGTTTGGTTAAATGGACGAAAAAATGATGAGTTCAGGTGTAGGAATAGACTCTGGTACATTTCATACTGTCGCAACCCACACTAATGGGTCATCCATTCGAATACCGACACGGTCAATACAATCGATTGCCTTGTTGCGTCTTGGCAAGAATCCTATCGTAGGGATCCATGCCGTTCCCCAAATGGATCTGCCTCTTGAGTTAATCTTGGCTCCAAAGTTAAGCTTGGGAAAAGCCAGTGTTAATGATCCGATTTTACAGACGATTCTGCGACAACTTGCCCAACAGGCTCTTGAAGATCTCGGTGGAAAACCTTCTAACACAGTTCTGACGGTGCCGCCTGGGTGGACTTTTGAACATTGTCAGATTCTTCAAAAAGCCGTTGAGCCTATAGGGGGAATGAAAGTACAGTTCATTCACGAACCTATTGCACTTTTAATTGCGGCAATGCACCTTGCTCCCCGGTATACAAAGGATCCGCGACTTGTAGCCAAATTGGAAAATGCCGATCTTGTTCTAGTCTGTGACTGGGGTGCCGGTACGGTTGATATTGCACTAGTGCAGATTACAAGGTGCGGACATCAACATGAGTTCTCATGCATTGGCGAATTAACTGAACTAGGTCAAGGAGGAACCAGCATGGCTAAAGACATCATCAGTCAGTACGCTGAAGATGAAGGCACATCAGCCAATATCGACAATAAGATGGTGTTTCGGCTTCAATGTCACTGGCAAGGTGATCACCACGCAGCACAAGATTTTAGTTGCTATGATTTAATCACTCAGCAACGTCGTCAACAAGCGGCTGACACAATTTCCAAGAAGATTGAAGAACTTTTCAGCACACTGAAGATTCAAAACCGAACTGAGATTCTCTGCATGCTCTATGGTGGTCCCTTGGAATCTCTCGATCTACGTTCTTTTCTTGAAAAGGACTTGATAGAGACCTTGGGCTTCCTGCCAAAACAATTTATACATATCGATAATGATTTTGCCGAATCACTGCCGTTCGACAAAGTCCGTTGGCGTCGGGATGTATTTGTTGCTACAGGGGCATCTCTCTTTGCGGCACGCGGTAAGGCACTCCCCGAATTTGAGTATGAAATCACGCTCAAAGATTCTTCTGGGCACAGTAGCAGTTCCGTCCGCTTGGCGCGTAGACATAACCTCGCTGGCATCCAAGTCATTACTCCGCCATTTTCCGGTGTAGACTACTATGTGGATGTCCAGCAGCTTCGACGTGATGGCACGAAGACATCTATAAAAACCGAGTTGTCCCTGCACATCAGAAAGGATGCTGTGGTGATGTACCGGATTCGTGAAGCGGGGGTTGGCTATGCACTCGTTGAAGCGATAGAAGCACAAAATCTTCCTTGTCCAGAGCCTTTTCTAGATGCATGTCTGGATCAAAGAACCTTGCCAGAACAAAGCACCCGTTTTTCCATCAACCTGGAGTAGTCATTATGGCTAACCAACCGCAATCGCCAACTTTTGATCCGGTACAGATTTTCTGCATGAATTTCAAGTCACATCGTGACCTTTCAGACCTATCAAGCCGTCGTATTCCTGATGTGCGTTGGCCTGATCCTTTCGATAAAGATTTTCAACTAAGGATAAGCCGTTACACCCTTGAAATTTTTCAGATCATGTTAGCTAAATCGAAGGATTACGAAAAATTGACTGAAGGAGAGTGTGAGTATTTGATTAACTTAGCTAGACAGGTACTGGAATTTTATTCACCTTCCCCTATTAACAGGATTTGTCGTTGTGATCTAATTGCTAATGCCTTAATTAAAGAACGGCTTGTCGATGAAAAGCAAGCTGTCCTAGAAAGCCAAGTGACCGAAAAAGTTCGGGAATGGTTAAAGCAAGCAACAGATACAAGCATGAAGATGTTGCTTAAAATTTTAGCAAAAAAGGATTCAGAAAAAGAGGATTCAGAAAAAGAGAAAATGAAAATTTATAAAGATTTTAGTGGAGAAACTGACTGGATTTTTGTAGATGGTATGGTATGTTGGGGGTCAACACACACGCTAAGTGGTGAATTTCATCCTCGTGTTTCCGATCTGCACTGAATCGATCGTAATTCTAGTTGAATTATCCAGTAATTACATTACCCATTGATCCGTGCGAATAATAGTAATGGATGAATTGGAAATGTCTGTATTCCCTTGAAACCAAAGGTCGCTCCTTTGATTTGGTGAGTCACCATGCGAAGTAACTGGGATAATTTTCAAACTGCTTTGATTGCTAAAAAATGTGGTTTATCGATACCTGAATTGGACTCAGGTTGGCAAAACTGGATTGATAGTTTGAGTGAAGATGACTCTCTAATGCTGCAAGGTGCCTTGATTGCCAACTTTGGAAGATCGCATTACGAAAGCGCATCTAAACAGCTAGATCGTTACGCTTTGACTCACCTATCTCAGTTGGAATCAGAGTTTTACGATTGGCTACATCGCCCGCAAGAAGTGACTGATTATGTAATAGCTTCCCAGTGTACTGATAAAAATATTTCTGTAGTTCACTGGTACTGGTTAGAGTCACACCAACGACTCTGGAAATTTAGGGGTCATACCGAGACTGGTATTCCACACGGCATACGCCTATTCCCACTTGTTGAAGACTCATTAGATAGTATTTTGTCTCAACACTTAAACAAAATAATAGAACAATTTCTTCTCAAACTTAGTGGCGATCCAAATGATGCTAAAAAATTGATAGAATATGTTGAAGCTGGATGCAAATATTTCGGAAGGTCGGCACAGGACATCCTGGATGCCCGGCTTGAGCCACTTAAGAAATTGGTTGACGACCATAATAGACTTGAGGCTCAAAAATGGGCGAATCGAGGTGAAGATCCAAGGGAAGAACAAAAAAGACTTAAGGAACAAGGAATGGAAGAACAAAAAAGACTTGAAGAGGAAAGAAGGCGCGAAGATGACCAAAAACTAGACTGGAGACATATTCTTAACGCTACTAAATAGACCGGGCTCAGGTCTTGTCTTTTGCCCCGTCCAGACCCCTGCAAATCGTAGTTTCTCGCGTCCTGATCGACATCATAGCAAAAACGGGGTCAGGTCTTGTTTTTTGCCATGGTCTACGCTGTCCATCCCTCTGTAAAATCAGTCGTAAATATCCTTGCGGTGGCCGACATGCAACACCAAAACCACCAATTTATTGTCTTCAATGTTACAAATCATGCGGTAATTACGAACGCGGTAACGCCACAGGCCTGCGAGATCGTGTGACAGGGGCTTGCCGAAACGGCGGGGATCTTCCTCTGTGGCAATGCGCTCACGGAAGTAGCGCAGAATCTCTTGCTGGGCCTGGCGGTCGAGCTTGCGCAGTTCCTTGGCGGCTGCATCATCAAACTCAACGATCCAAGTCAAAGTCTTGCTCCAACTCGTCCAGTGTCCAGTGCTTGCCGGGATTCTCTAGGCGGTTTAATGCCAAGTATTTATCCTCCAGCTCATCCAGGTGTTCCAGAATGGCTTCCTTGGCGTAGAAAGTCTTGGTTCGTCCGGTTTTGGTGGCCAAGTCGATCAGGCGCGCTTCAATCTCGGCGGGTAGTCGAATCGCCAGCATGGTGAACCTCCAATGCTATAGAAAAACGGGGTCAGGTCTTGTCTTTTGTGAGTTGCGCTGGATTTATCCATGTCCAGACCCCTGCAAATCGTAGTTTGTCGCGTCCTGATGTTCGACATCAGGTTCTATTTAACAGCTGCATTCATCACAACACTACTGTTCTCTCAGAATGTTTTCTGGCCGTAAGTCGCGGCGTTTATGGATCACAGCCAGCACTTCAACGTGGGTGGGTTTGATCTCATACAGGATGCGGTAAGAATAGAGCGACAGTTCGCGGACAATCTCCTCGTTGAGTTCCGGCACGATGCGGCCAATACACGGCAACTCATCGAGGCCAATGGTTTTGTTGACCAGGGCTTCAGTGACGCGCTTAGCGTAAACTGACGAATCTCGCGCAATATATTTGTGGATATCACGAAGCTGGGTCTTGGCATGATCGGTCCACCTTACCCTGTTTGAAGGTCTTTCAAGACTTGCTCGGCGGGTACGGTTTTGCCCTGTGCGGCATCTTCCTGCCCACACCGGATATTTTCCAGCACATAGAGCCGGTACATGATTTCTTCCATGTCGGCGGTATCCGGCAGGCGCTGAATAACCGCGATGGCGTCTTGTTTAGCAGTCTGAATATGCATCATGGGATCCTCCCGGACTATGGGGTCAGGTCTGGTCTTTTGCCAGAGCCTGCGCTGACCACACTATAGACGAAACAACGGGGTCAGATCTGGTCTTTTCTATAATCTGTGCTAGCTTTGCCCGATGTCCAGACCTTTACGAATCGAGTTTGCCGGTGCGCTGTATCACATCACCTCCCGCGGCGATGGCCGGGAAGCAATTGTCTTGGATGATGTGGATAGACGCCTGTTTCTCGACGTGATATCCACGGCGGCGCAGGATTGCAACTGGATTATTCATGCTGACTGCTTAATGGATAACCACTATCATCTGGTGGTCGAAACGCCGGATGGCAATCTTGCCAAGGGCATGCGGCAATTGAATGGCATCTACACCCAGCGTTTTAATCGCCAGCACGGCTAAGTCGGACATGTTTTCCAAGGTCGCTACAAAGCGATCATCGTGCAGAAGGAAACGTACCTGTTGGAACTGGCGCGCTATGTCGTTCTCAACCCGGTCAGGGCAGGTATGGTGGGCAGTCCGGATCAGTGGCCATGGAGCAGTTACCGCGCTATGGCAGGGCTGTGCGACGCACCACCCTGGCTGACTATCGACGGACTCCTTGCTGCTTTTTCGGCACAACCCGGCGAGGCCAGAGAGCGTTATGTGGCGTTCGTGGCGGCGGGGAAGAATCAATCGCCGCCATGGGAACAGTTGCGGAGCCAGATTTTTCTGGGTTCTGAAGCTTACATAGCGAGCCTGCAGCAGCGGATTGATGCGGATGCTCCCCTTCAGGAAATACCGGCCATCCAGCGACGGCCGCAACCGCAACCGAAACCGTTAGCGCTGCTTGCCCGGGAATACGAACGAGATAAAACGATCTTCCATGCCTATGCCAGCCGAGGCTATCGCTTGCAGGAAATCGGGGATCATTTTGGTTTGCATTACTCCCGGGTGAGCCGCATTGTGAAACAGCATTGGTTAGCAAAGGACAAGACTTGACCCCATTCCCCATGTTGATGCAGGTGGAGCAACTGACCCGGCGCTATGGCGAAACCCGGGCGGTGGACGATCTCAATTTCACCCTGCATCGTGGTCAGGTGCTGGGCTTGCTTGGCCCCAATGGCGCTGGCAAATCCACCACGTTGCGGATGCTGGCGGGCGTACTGGCCCCGGATGCCGGGCGGATTGTCATTAACGGCGTCGATCTGTTTGACCAGCCGCGCCGGGCCAAACAAGCTATCGGCTATCTGCCCGAACCACCGCCGCTTTACCATGAACTCACCGTCGATGAGCAACTGCATTACAGCGCCCGACTGCACGGTCTTAGCCGCGCCGCCAGTCGTCAAGCGGTAGCACACGTCAAGGAACGCTGTGGCTTGACCGAGGTGGGCCGGCGCTTGACCGGCAACCTGTCCCGGGGCTATCAGCAGCGAACCGGCATTGCTCAAGCCATTCTTCACGATCCGCCGGTGATCATTCTGGATGAGCCGACCGTGGGCCTGGATCCGATCCAGCTTCGGGAAATCCGTACCCTGATCCGCACCCTGGGCCGGGAGCATGGCGTGATCCTGTCTACCCATCTGCTGACGGAAGTGCAAACCACCTGTAGCCATGTCCAGATCCTGCGGGCCGGACGCCAGGTTTACTCTGGCGCACTGGCTGATTTGGAACCGCGCCAGCAACCGGGCCGACTGCTGATTGGGTTGAATGTGCCGCCGCCCGTTTCTGATTTGGCGGAATTACCGCATGTGACCCAGGTTGATGATCTCGGCGAGGGCCGGTTTCGGATCCATCACGCCCCCGGCGCGTTGCTGCACCGAATTCTGGTGGAACTGGCCTATGACCACGGTTGGGATTTGTGGGAATTGACCCCGGAACGGCTGGGCCTGGAGCAGATTTTTTTCGACCTGACCGTGGGCCAGGAGACCGCCGCATGATGCTCACCATTGCCGCCCGCGAATGGCGCAGCCTGTTTCTGTCGCCGCTGGTCTGGACGCTGCTGGCGGCGGCACAAGGACTGTTGGCCTGGATTTTTCTGTTACTGGTTCAGGACTTCCGGTTATTGCAGGGACGGCTGACCGGATTGGAGAACGCGCCCGGCGTGACCGATCTGGTGGCTGCGCCGCTGTTCCGGGCCGCCGCCTGGTGCCTGTTGCTGATCACGCCACTGCTGACCATGCGCCTGTTCAGCGAGGAGCGCCGCGCCCGCACCTTTGATCTGTTGCTATCTGCGCCGGTAGGAACCGCTGACATGGTTTTCGGCAAGTACCTGAGCGTGGTGCTGGTGCTGTGGCTGGTGGTGGGATTGGCGGTGCTGATGCCCTTGTCGTTGAGTTTTGGGGCCACTCTCGATTTCGGCAAACTGCTGGCCGGAACGCTGGGCCTAGGACTGCTGGCCGCCGGGTTCGCCGCCGCCGGCCTGTACCTGTCCACGCTGACTGCACAACCCATGATCGCCGCCGCCGCCACCTTCGGCGTGCTGCTCGGCTTCTGGATCGTGGATTTGCAGGAAACCACTGGCCGGCTGTTCGGCTACCTGTCGCCATTGCGTCACTACGACGGGTTCCTGCTGGGTCTGGTGAACAGCGCCGACCTCGCCTATTACCTGCTGTTCAGCGCGACGTTCCTCGGCCTGGCGATCCGCCGGCTGGACGATCTGCGGCTGCGGGACTGACGAGACCCGGCCATGCGCCTTGACGCCTCCATCCGACGCCGACTGTGGTTGCACCATCTGCTGTTTCTGGCGCTGTTCGGACTGGCGATTGGACTGCTGGCCTGGCTGAGCCTGCGTTATTCGATGCAGGCCGACTGGAGCGACGGTCAACGCAACACCCTGTCTGTAGCCAGTCAAACCCTGCTGGCCGGGATGGATGGGCCAATCCGGGTCACCGCCTACGCTCGCGATAACCCCGCTTTGCGCGACGCCATCCGCCGGCTGGTCGGTCGCTATCAGCGCCATAAACCCGATTTAAGCCTGGCGTTCATCAACCCCGACCTCCTGCCGGATCGGGTGCGCGAACTCGGCATTACCCTGGACGGCGAGCTGTACGTCGAATATCGCAGCCACGGCGAACGAATTCAGCGCCTTGGCGAGCAGGCCATGACTCACGCGCTACAACGCCTGAGTCGCGGGCGGGAGCGGCGGGTACGGTTCCTGGTCGGCCACGGCGAGCGCAAGCCGGACGGCATCGCCAATCATGACTTGGGCAGCTTTGGCCGGGAGCTGGAAAAAATCGGGATTCAGCCGCACGCGCTGGATTTGGCGAAAGAGTCGCAGATTCCTGCCGGAACGGCCGCGCTGGTCATCGCCGGTCCGCAGACCCTGTTGCCGCCAGCAGATATTCAAGTCGTGCTGAACTATGTCGAACAGGGCGGCAACCTGCTCTGGCTACTGGAACCGAAAGATCCATCCGGTCTGCAGCCCTTGGCGACCGCATTGGGCGTGACCGCACTGCCCGGTGTGGTGGTCGATCCTGATGCGCCCCGACTCGGCCTCAGTCAACCGGACTTCATTCCCATCGCCGATTACGGCCCGCATCCCATCACCGCGCTGTTGCGTTCCACCGCATTGCTGCCGCAGACGGTGGCGCTGGAGATTCAGCCGCCCACCGACTGGAAAGCCGCGCTGTTGCTGGAAAGCCAATCCCGATCCTGGACGGAAACCGGGGCGCTGGACGATTCAATCCAGTTTGATCCCAATACGACGGAACGGTCCGGCCTGCTGACGGTTGGCGTGGCGCTGTCCCGCGCTCGCCCCGAAACTGAACAGCGGATCGTGGTGATTGGCGACGGCGATTTTTTGTCGAATACCTACCTTGGCAATGGCGCTAATCTGGAGTTGGGCCTGAATATCCTGAACTGGTTGACCCTGGACGATACGCTGATCGCCATTCCTCCGCGGACCGCGCCCGATCCAACGCTGAATCTGTCTGACCGGGCGCTGGCACTAATGGCGGGTCTGTTCCTGATCGGGTTGCCGGTGATTTTCCTGATCAGCGGCGGGCTGATCGGGTTCTACCGGCGGCGACGCTGACCGTGAACGCGCTCACCCGATGGCACTGGCTGAATCTGGGGCTGTTGGGACTGGTCGGCGGACTGGCAACGCTGGTCTGGTTCGAGCCGGGCCGGGAACTGCCCATGGAAGTTCCGCCGCTGCTGGAATTAGCTCCGGCACAACTGAAACGGATCCGGGTCGAACGACCGGGGCAGGAAACGCTGGCCTTTGAGCAGCGCGAGGAACAGTGGCAAATGACTGCGCCGGGGGTGGGGCCGGCTAATCCAGTGCTGATTAACCCGATCCTGCAACTGGCCGTGGCGCGGTGCCCGGTACGGTATGCCGCGGGCGAGGTCGACCTCAAAATGCTGCAACTGGAACCGCCGCGCCTGCGGTTGTGGCTGAATGATCGGGAAATCCGCTTTGGGGCTGCCGCCCCGACCGATGACCGGCGCTATCTGCTCACGGCCAGCATGGTTTATCTCTGTCCCGACCGCTGGTATCCACTGCTGAGCAGTAGCGCGGCGGGGTTTCTGGTGCCGATCATCGAATCCTTGAAGCCGAATGCAAGAAGCGCCGACTAATGCCCGAACTGCCCGAAGCCGAAACGGCCCGCCGGGGCTTTGCGCCGCACCTGACCGGTCAGACCGTGACGCACATGATCGTCCGATAACCCGATTACGCTGCCCTCCGCCGGGTGTGGCGAACCGATCCAGCGCGGGGCCGCTTTGATGGACGTGCATGGTGTATTTCCAGGCAATGCTTTGGATTCAGGGAACGTAGCCCGGAATCCGGCTGAGGTCTACTTCATCGATCTGTTCCGGCTCCAGGTATTGCCGGGCATAGTCCAGCCAGACGCCTTGCCGGATAAAAACGTCGAACAGGTCAGGATCGATCTCGTGGTTTTGCACCATCCGGCCAAGAATGGTCAAGGTTTCGCTGAGCAGTTTGCCCGGCTTGTAGGGACGGTCGCGGGCGGTGAGCGCCTCAAACACGTCGGCGAGGCAAATAATCCGCGCCGGCAAGGGCAGCGACCATTCGTTCAGACCGCGATGGTAGCCGCACCCGTCCAGTTTTTCATGGTGGCTGCCGGCGTATTCGGCGACATTGCGCAATGATTCCGGCCAGGGCAGGGCGTTCAGCATTCGCATGGTTAGTGCCACATGTTCCTGGATAATGATGCGCTCGGCGGTGTTCAGCGTACCCCGGGCAATGCAGAGATTGTCGATTTCCTCGTCAGACAGCAACGCGCAGTCCTGGCCCTCCGGCCCCATCCAGCGCTGGGCGCCAATCTGACGCACTCGCGCCTGCGCCGCTGGATCCATAAATTCGCCACCCATGTTGCAGACCCGCAGATACTCGCGATCTGCCGCCAGTTCGGCCAATCGTTCGCCCAAGCGCTGCTCCAGAACCGGAATCACCGCCGGATCCCCATGTTCCAGCGCCGCCAGCTTTCCTTTCAGGCAGTCGATCTCGGCATCGCGCTTAAGCGCCTCAAACCGGGCGTCCACCAGCGCGATGCGGTCGAACAGGGTTTCCAGCTTGGTCGACTTGTCCACCACATGCACCGGGGTCGCGATTTTGCCGCAATCGTGCAACAGCCCGGCAATCTTCAGTTCATAAAGTTGTTCGGGGGTAGGCCGGAAATCCTTGAGCTGCCCCTGTTCAGATCGGCACGCCACCTCGGCGATCATCATGGTTAAAACCGGCACCCGCTGGCAGTGCGCGCCGGTATACGGGGATTTATGATCAAGGGCGGTGTTGATCAGTTGAATCAGGCCCTCAAACAGATTCTGGAGCTGGTCAATCAACTGATGGTTGGTCAGCGCAATGGCCGCCTGGGATGCCAGCGACTCCGCGAGTTGCCGATCATCCGGGGAAAAGGTCCGCACTTGGCCGGTTTCCGGATCAAGCGCATTGATCAACTGGAACACGCCGATGATGCGTCCTTCGTGATTCTTCATCGGCACGGTCAAAAAGGAACGGGAGCGATAGCCGGTTTTTTGGTCGAAGCGCCGGGTTCCCGAAAAATCGAAATTCTGGTCGGCGTAAGCGTCGTCGATCACCACGGTTTCGTTATGCAGCACGGCGTAGGTGACCACCATGCCGGTCTGCGGCTGGCCATCCGGGGTGTACAGGGGAATCGGCGGGAACGGAATCGGCGCGCCGCTGGCTCCACCCATGTGCAGTTGGAGCGAATCACTATGCAACACCTCGAAGCGCAGGCTTCGGCCATCTTCGTTCAGCCGGTACAGTGTTCCGCCATCCGCGTTCAACAGGCGCTTGGCGGCAGTCAGGATCGTTTCAAGCAGTTTTGGGGTATCGCGCTCTCTGGATAACGCGATGCCGATCCGGTTGAGCTGTTCCAGACACTGGGATAAATCTCTGGAATGTGATGGATGCATAAGCAAGCCCCTGTTCGCCAGGGTGGATAGATTCGCGGATGAAGCTGTGGTTGAGGATGAAGCCGCGAATGGCATGATTCTACAGTATAGCCACCTCCTGGATGCGGCATGGAGATTCAGCGGATCACGTCCGCGCTGCACCGTGCGTCCCCAGTTCGGTTAAGATTATTGCCAGCACTTTCGCCCCGGACTGGCCTTGTTGAGAACTTATGAACACGTTCCGCCATTGTTTCCTGACCCTGGTCACCACTGCGCTGCTGGCGGGTTGCGCGGCCACAGCTGACCTGGTTGACGATGATGCCGATGCGCCTGAAAGCTACAACCGCGCCATGTTCGCCTTCAACGATGCCGTAGACAAGGCGGTGTTCAAGCCGGTTGCCAAGATTTATTGGCGGGTGCTTCCCGAACCGGTAACGGACAGCGTTGGTAATTTTTTCAGCAATCTCAATGATGTGGTGGTGCTGGCCAACGATCTGTTGCAATTCAAGCTGGATCAGGCCGCGATGGACAGCAGCCGGATCGTGTTCAACACCACCTTTGGCATCGGCGGTCTGTTTGATGTTGCCAGCCGCATGGAACTACCCAAGCACAGCGAGGATTTCGGCCAGACCTTGGGCGTCTGGGGGTTCGGCGCGGGTTACTACCTGGTGTTGCCCCTGCTCGGTCCCAGCACGGTGCGTGATACGTTCGGCATGGTCGGCGACTTCATGATCAATCCGATCGACTGGAGTACGGATTCCGCCGCGGTTGAGTGGGGGTTGTGGGGGCTAAATCTTATCAATCGCCGCGCCAGTCTGCTGCGGCTCGAACGCGCCCTGACCGACGAGCAGATCGACCCCTACTCGTTTCAGCGCAGCGCCTATTTGCAGATGCGGCGCAACCTGATTTATGACGGCAATCCGCCCAAGCCGGCTTTGCAACTCGAAGTTGAACCGGATAATCCGGTGCAATGATCAAGCAAAGGCTGCTCACCGGCGTGCTGCGCTTGATCGCCGGTTTACCATTGCCCTGGATTCACGCCCTCGGCGCATTGATCGGGGGGCTGCTGTGGCGGATTCCCAATACGGTGCGTCACTTGGCTGCCATTAATCTGAGCCTCTGCTTTCCCGAACTGACCCCGGCTGAACACGGCCGGTTACTGCGTCAAACCCTCATCGAAACCGGCAAGGGTTTTCTGGAACTGGGGCCGCTGTGGCGGTGGCCCGGCCAGCGCGTGTTGGGGCTGGTTCAGGGCATCGTGGCCGGGGAAAACGAATTAGCCGCTGCGGTGGATCAGCAGCGGGGCGCGATCTTGCTTACCCCGCATCTGGGCGCTTGGGAAATGGCCGGTCTGTACTATTCCAGCCGCTATCCACTGACCATTCTTTACCGGCCCAGCCGGGTAGGAATGGATGAACTCAGTTGCCAGGGTCGTGGCCGGTTAGGCGGGCGGGTGGTTGCTACTGATGCTGCTGGAATTCGCGCCTTGCTGGGGGCGCTACGCCGGGGTGAGGTCCTCGGCATCCTGCCCGATCAGGACCCCGGCGAGGAGGGCGGCGGGGTGTTTGCGTCATTCTTCGAGATTGCGGCCAGCACCATGACCCTGGTTTCACGGCTGGCGCTGAAAACCGGTGCGCCGGTGTTTCTGACTTGGGCCGAACGGCTGCCGCAGGGCCGGGGTTATACCCTGCACCTGCAGCCACTACCGGACGTCACTGCCGCCGCTTCGCTGGAAGAGTCGGCAACGGCGCTGAACCGGGGGGTAGAAGCAGCGGTCCGCACGCTGCCCGCCCAATATCTGTGGGCTTACAAACGGTTCAAGACTCGCCCGCTGGGTCAGCCTAAACTGTACTGATTCACCCGACCGTCATCGCTCATCATCCTACTGGAGGGAATTCCATGACCCTGAAATCCGCGTTGCCTTACAGCCTCATCTTCGTCGCCGGACTCGGCATAACCGGTCTGACCCAGGCCGCCGATCCCCCCATCGTCATCAGCACCGGCAAGAGCGGCGGTGGTTACAACACCATTGGCGAACGGCTGAAAACCGTGCTGGCCGAGCAGGATCAAGCCGTTCAAGTCCTGACCAGCGCCGGATCGGTCGAAAACCTGAACCGGCTGGAAGATCCCAAGAGTCCGGTCAGCGTCGGGTTGACCCAAGCGGATGCTCTGCAATCCTACCTCAAGGATCACCCCGGTTTCGCCGGCCAGTTCATCAGCCTGGGCGACATCGGCAAGGAATGCGTGTTCATCGTGACTGGCAAGAATAGCGATATTCGCGACGATAGCGATTTGCAACAAGCCAAGGGTCGGCTGATCGCGGTGCAGTCACCCAGCAGTGGGGTGGCGGTGACTTGGGACTACATGACCCGCTTGGAGCCGGCGTTCAAGAACACTGCGCCGGCGTTCGTGGACGGGGCCGAGGCGTTGTTACAAATCAAGAGCGGCGGCAAAGCCAGCAAGATTCAGGCGGTGATGGTGGTGCAGAAGCCGATGGCAAAATCCACCGAGATGCAGGTGGTGTTGCAAAATCCCAAGGATTTCCGGCTGATTCCGGTCAAAGACTGGGATTTGAACGACAAATTGCCGGATGGCAGTGCGGTTTACACTTTCGAGAACGTGACCGTGGCCGAGAAGAGTTGGGGGTTCGACACCACGGTAGACACCATCTGCACCCAGGGTCTGATGCTGGCCAGCAAGACCAAACTCACCGCTGACCAGCGCACCCGCCTGTCCAAAGTGATGCTGCTGGCCGCCAGTCGAGTGGTAGGCGAGATTGGTCAATAAGCCGTAGCCAAGGCATCTTGATCCATAGCGTTCCTAACCGAGTCACAACCGTTCCTCCTCTAAATTTTCCTGTGATCCGACCCTCAAGCCGGGAAGTACACGGTGCTTGAACCAGCTATATCCATCGGTTGAAACAGCCAGACGGTCTGGCTGACTTCGCGATCCACCGTTTTCACAGGAAAATTTACCCGCAGCGGTATTATGGGGTCTGCATCACTTTGAATCACACCCGTGCGGGAGTGCGGGAACAGCGGCATCCGGTGCGGCGACCGGCAGCACCGGCTCGGTTTTAGCCGTGGCCGTTTCAGCCGTGGCCGTCGGTTCTTCTTCCGGCACTGGCGATTCCAGTGCCGCCGTGACGGCAAACCAGTGTTCACCTAACAGCGCCTTGGCCTCACCCAGATGCCAGGCGACGCTATCCAAGTCAGCGTGCGTCTTGTGAACCCACGCCTCCCCCCAATAGAAATTGCAACTGGTCTCCGCTCGCAACAGTCGCCAATGCGCTTCACGCAGCACCCGCGCCAAATCGGGTTTGGGATCATGCACTTGCCCGGCTGCTTGCGTCACCTTGTGAAATTCACGACTAAGATCATGCACCCGCACCATCGTGTCGCGCTGTACCCAGGAGCCTTGCCACTGGTGGAAATCCCAGCCGTGGTGGTCGTCGGTGTTCCAAGCCCCGCGCCGCACCGTGACCTGTCCGTGCGCGCCGAACCGGTTCAGATAATCGGTGATGAAGGTCGGCCGCATGGTCGAATGACCGGCGCGAATTTCATCCATCGCCTGCTGGTAGAAATAGGTCCAGAAATTGGCCTTTTCCGCCAGGTTGCGGAACCAGCCGCCGTTGTCGCCATCGGTGGCGGTCGTCACCAGCGGCGGGAATTCGCACCACTTAGTCCGCTCATGCAGCTCGTGATAGAACCAGCCATAATCCATCCCGGCCAGTTGCGCATCGGACAGCTCGCGGTCGCGGACGATGATGACGATCTGTTCGCCACCGTATTCGGCAATGTGGGGTCGATAGCGCAGTTCCTGCCAGTGCATCGAACCCACTGGATCGACATACTCACTGTCCACCAGCACATAGCGGTAGCCAGCCTTTTTCAGGTGCGGGATCATCCGCATATCGAAGCCCATCTCCGGCGGCCAGAAGCCGTTGAACGAGTTGCGCCATAGCAGGTGGCGGGCGATGCCCTGCCAGCGCGTGATCTGTTCGTCCCAGTCGGCTTCCGGGATCAGCGCCAACACCGGGTGGTAGTATCCGGTGCCGATAATTTCAAACAGGCGATCGTTTTGTAGATGCCAGAGCAATTTCCCGCAATCAACACTGCCATAGACCCGATCCTGGAATCCGGGGTTGGACAGGCTTTCCAGCAGCGTCCCCGACAGGGACAGATGGACACGAGCGATGTCCTGATAGTCCCACAGCACCCGTGGCATCCGGTCGTAGGCGAACAGGATTTCCTTGGCTTCCCATTCGTTGCTGTCCAGCAGTGCATCAAGATTGCCGGGGGGTTGGTGCATATTCAGCACCAGAGCATGATGAATTTCCTTCATCGCACGATTCCTCAATTATGGTTTATAAGGCGATGGTGAAACCGGAGGTGGTTGACACCAAGCATACAACAAAGCGCCTGTTTGGGTAGCTTTCATGCGTTAGCCACGATGATCGCCGGGGTTGTTGCTGATGGATTGACCATGCTCTGACAGATCCGCACAATTCCCACTATTCCCGGTAGTTGGGAAATTCCAGGGAAATCGGCATCACTCGCGAATTCCATGAGTCACCGTCATCCACCGCTTAATATTCAGTGAATTACACCATGAAAATTCTCGAATATAACGATCTCGAACTGGCAAATCTGAAAAAGCAATACAAGAAAGTGATTCACTTTCTGGAACAGGATGATTTTCATTCTGCCGAAGTCAAAAAAATGGCGGAGCAGGATTATTATCGCGCCAAGCTGGATGACGCCAGTCGATTGCTGTTTAAAATTGTTCACTATCAGGGTGCGCGCTATGCGCTGATTCTTGAGGTGATTTATCAACATGCCTATGAGAAATCGCGGTTCCTGCGTGGCGCAAAAGTGGATGAAGCCAAAATTTCGCTGTTGGCATCTGGCCAAATCAACGATGGCGAATTGCCAAAACTCCGCTATATCAACCCGGATCATTGCCGCTTCCATTTCTTGGATAAAATCATTTCCTTCGATCAGGAACAACAGGATATTTATTGTTTACCCTTGCCGTTAATCATCATTGGCCCGGCAGGCAGCGGAAAAACCGCACTCACTTTGGAGAAAATGAAATGCGCTCAAGGCCGTATTCTTTATATCACATTATCGCCATATCTGGTCGAAAATTCCCGCAACATTTATTATGCACAACATTATCAAAATGAAAATCAGGACGTGGCGTTTTTGTCATTTCGCGAATATTTGGAAACGCTGCGAGTGCCACAGGGGCGCGAGATTAACTACAGCATTTTTGCTGGATGGATGATGCGGTTTCCCAAACAGCAACGAGTTGGCGATGCCCATAAGCTGTATGAAGAATTTCGCGGCGTGATCACTGGAACAACCATTGATAAGCCCTATTTAAGTCGCGAGGAATATCTGGAACTCGGAGTTCGGCAATCCATTTTTTTGGCTGATGAACGGGAGCAA
>CAIRMO010000129.1 GCA_903879705.1 uncultured Candidatus Competibacteraceae bacterium
CATCGAATTGGTCGGTTCATTGAAAGCATAATATCTTTTTTGTTATTATAAATCAAGCAGATAAATAAACGACCCCACAGCTTGCTGCGGGGTATGTATCCTGAAAGAAATCAAAAAGATCAATCTGACAAAGTAGAATTAGATGGCCTGGAAAAAGGCGATGTAGCCCGTCTTTATACCGCTGACAATATCCGTCAGATGAAACAGGCCGGATTAAAACCCATTTCCTATCGCTTACGCACCGAACTGGGTGTCGAAGTTTGGCACTGGAATGAAAAAGGAGTGTGGAGCAATCCAGGACGCCAACAAGGTTATTGGGTTTCCAGCGATCATGCGGATAAACCCATTAGGGTTTCTTATGGTTACCGTCTCCCGCGTCGGGGTAATACCCTCGATCAGGCCGGAAATGATGGTTATTCTCGCCTGGATGATGGCGATACCAAGACCTTCTGGAAAAGCAATCCTTATCTGGATAACCATTATACCGGTGAAGATCATGATCTTCATCCGCAATGGGTGGTGATCGATTTCGGTCAACGAGTTAAGGTCAATGCCGCTAAAATTCTTTGGGGAACTCCTTATGCTACTCGCTACCAAGTGGAATATTGGGATGGCGTTGATCCGATTTACATCAATGAAAATCCATCAGGCAGTTGGCATATTTTTTCTGGTGGTAAAATGGTGGGCAGCAAAGAAAAAACTGAAGTTCTGCTTCGTCTGAGTCAGAAATCAATTTCAGCCCGTTACCTGCGGATTTTATTGACTGGAGCTTCAGGTCAAGCGCCACCAAAGTCGCGGGATATTCGCGATGGACTGGGCTATGCTATCCGGGAATTGTACTTCGGCACACTGGATAATAAGGGAAGGTTTCACGACAAGATGCGACATGGTAAAAATAAGGACCAACAAACGGTTATTTATACCTCCTCAACTGATCCTTGGCATCGGGCTTCCGATAAAGATCCAAATGTTGAACAGCCCGGTTTTGATCTCATCTTTCGTACCGGCCTCACTCATCATCTGCCCATGATGACCCCGGTTGGCCTGCTTTATGATACCCCGGAAAATGCCGCGGCAGAAATTCGCTTTCTCGAGGCGAGGGGATATCCGGTTACTCAAATCGAGATGGGAGAGGAACCGGATGGCCAATATGTAACCCCGGAAGATTATGGGGCGCTGTATGTACAATGGGCGAAAGTCATTCATGAAATCAATCCCAAGCTGAAACTGGGAGGGCCGGGATTTCAAACTGAAATTGAGGGCTGGCAAGCATGGGCAGATGAGAAGGGTAATTCATCCTGGATGAATCGTTTTCTAAACTATCTGCGAGCTAAAAATTACTTGGATCATTTTAATTTTTTTTCCTTTGAATGGTATCCCTTCGATGATGTTTGTGATCCGGCAGCCCCTCAATTAGCCGAGGCACCGGAATTACTCGATAACGTCATGCGGTTACTGCGTCAGGATGGCGTTCCTGCCAACATTCCCTGGATCATCACCGAATACGGTTATTCCGCTTTCGCCGGATCGACTGAAGTAGAAATACCCAGCGCCCTTCTGAATGCTGAAATCGTCAGCCAGTTTCTTACCTTGGGCGGTAAAACGGCCTATCTTTACGGTTACCAACCGAACACCCTAATTCTTGAACCAGAGATGTGTGATCAGTGGGGTAATTTGATGTTGTTCCTCGCTGATGATAAAGGACGGATTCGAGCGCCAATGCCCACTTATTACGCGGCCAGGCTGTTGACCCAAACTTGGGCGCAGCCGGTTAACCAACTCCACCGGCTTTATCACGCTTCATCTGATCTTAAAAATGATCAGGGACAGTCTTTGGTCACTGCCTATGCGGTGTATCGGCCTGATCGCCAGTGGGGATTATTGCTGATTAACAAGAACCCACAACAAACTCAATCCGTGACTATTCGCTTTCAGACTTTGAATCAGGAAGTCGCTTTTCTAAGGGATAAGCTGGATATTTTTCAGTATTCTCCCAAGCAGTATGCGTGGCATCCCCAAGGGGAAAAAGGATATCCAACCCGCAGCGATCCGCCAGATCATTTCACGATACAGAGTGTGGAACCAACGCGGATTATTTTGCCAGCTTATTCACTCACCGTCGTCCGCGGGCAAGGGCCAGACCCAGGAGACTCGATCAACCATGATCAGGTACCTTATACCGTTTCCCGATAGATTTTGTCTTTTTCAGGTCAAAAACCACCCCATTCGTCATTCCCACGAATGCGGGAATGATGGAACCCGGGAGACCTAAATGCGAAAACCTATTGGAAATTGATATTAGAGGCTATAAAAAACGCCTCTTGATGCAACGACTACATCGCCCGGTACTGATTTTAGAGTCGCCTGACCTGGTGCGATTATCTTGAGTCCCACCAGCCTTAACCCGGATTTTAATTCATGCGCATTCCCCGAATTTATCTCCCGATTCCTCTGGCTATCGGTGCGACTGTACCTTTGGATGACAACGCCTTCAATCATGCGGTGCGAGTTTTGCGGCTCAAAGCGGATGCCGCCTTGATCCTGTTCAACGGCACGGGTGGCGCGTTTGCGGCCACGCTGACCGCTGTGGGCAAGCGGGAAGCCTGGGTGCGGCTACTGGAATTTTGGCCCGGCGAGGTCGAATCGCCATTGCGGGTAGTGCTGGGGCAGGGGATTTCGCGTGGCGACAAGATGGATTACACCTTGCAAAAGGCAGTGGAACTGGGTGTAGCAGCGATTCAACCCCTGTTTACCGAACGCGGCGGAGTGGATTGGCCCGGTGAGCGCTTGACGCGGAAGGTTCAGCATTGGCGGGGCATCGTGATCGGCGCGTGTGAGCAGTGCGGACGCAACCAGTTGCCCGCAGTTCACGATCCGCTGGCGCTGGTGGACTGGCTGGCGCAACCGGCAGAATCAGGGTTGCACCTGTTACTGGATCCCGCCGCCAAGCGGGGCTGGCGTGAGTTGGAACCGCCGTCGGGAGGCATAACGGTGTTGATCGGTGCTGAAGGTGGCCTGAGTCCAGCGGAAATCAGTCAGGCCGTGCAAGCGGGATTCATCGGCGTCCGCCTAGGACCGCGCATCCTGCGCACCGAAACCGCCGGGCTGGCCGCGCTGGCGACGATGCAGGCGTTGTGGGGGGATTAGCCGACCTCCCTAATTGCCGCCGAGTACGATGGTTTCTTCCACAATGGTGAACTCCATCCGTCGCAGTTCCTCTTGAAACGCATTCGGATCATCGGCGAACTGGGCAGCGATCGCCCGGAATTGATCGGCGATGTCGATAAAGGCGTCCACAATATCCGGATCGAAGTGGCTTCCCCGTTCGGCCCAGATCGCGGCCACAGCCTGGTCATGGGGAACTTCCGCTTTGTACAACCGCCGTTTGATTAAAGCGTCATAAACGTCGGCTACCGCCATCAGCCGGGCCGAGAGCGGAATGGCATCGCCCGCCAAACCTTCGGGATAACCGGAACCGTCCCATCGCTCATGATGGGAGCCAACGATCTCGCGGACGTAGCGCAGAAACCGGTTGGGAACGCCCAAGTGTTGTTCAGCAGTCTGAATCGCGTGACGGCCCACGATCGTGTGAGTTTTCATGATCTCGAATTCCGACGCAGTGAGGCGTCCCGGGTTGAGCAAAATCCGGTCGGGGACGCCGATCTTGCCGATATCGTGCAGCGGCGCGGCCTTGAACAGCAATTCGATGGCCTCGGCGCTGAGCTGATCGGCAAAGCGTGGATGCGACTGGAGTTGCCGGGCCAGCGCCCGCACCCCGTGCTGGGTGCGGCAAACATGAGTACCGGTTTCGTTGTCGCGGATCCCGGCCAGCGCGGCAATGGCCATGATGGTTGCATCCTGAACATCAACCACTTCGCGGGTCCGCTGCTGCACGGCCACTTCCAGAAAGTCATTGTAGTCTTCGAACAGCCGGCGGGCGTTGCTGAGCGTCAGGTGGGCTTCAACTCGGGCCAGCATGATCGCCGGCTTGACCGGTTTGCTCAGATAATCCACCGCGCCCAGTTTCAAACCCTGGGCCTCATCCTCGTCCTGGGTCCGAGCGGTAAGAAAAATGACCGGGATGCCGGCGGTCCGGGGGTCGGCCTTGAGCCGCCGGCAGACTTCGTAGCCATCCATGTCTGGCATGATGACGTCGAGCAGAATCAGATCGGGTGGCGGATCAGCGGCGGCAATGGCCAGGGCGCGTTCCCCGCCGGTGGCGGCCTTGATCTTGTAGCGATCCTTGAGCAAGGCGCTTAACAGGGAAAGGTTGTCCGGGATGTCATCGACGATCAGAATGACTTGCCGGTCGGTAGTCGGATTTTCGTTCATAAACCGGTGGCCTCCAGATCAAGGAATGCGGTGAGGCAGTGCAGCGCCTCGGCAAAATCATAGGCGCTGATCGCCTGCGCCAAGGCTTGGAACCGTACATCGTCCAGGCTCCCGGCCAGTTGTCCGCGATGACTGGCGAACCAGTCGAGCGCCTCGGTATCATCATCGCACAGCAAGGATCGGAGCCGCTGCAAAACAGGTGTCAGCGCCACCCAATCTACTGCTGCCGGGACAGTGGCTATCGGTTCATCCGGCAATCCCGCGGGCAAGCCGGCGATTAGAGGGTTCAGGGTTGCCCCGATCTCAATCAGCGCCGCTTCAAGCGTTTCCAGATGGGCCCCTTGCCGCAGTGCCTGTTCCAGATCAGCGGCGAGTGTTTGAACCGCCACCGCACCGATGTTGCCCGATACCCCTTTCAGGGTATGCACCAATCGCTCGGCGGTATTCCGATCGCCGGCGGCCAGGGCGATCCGAATCCGCGCCGGGGCATCCGCTTGGCCGGCGACGTACCTCGCCAGCAGATCGCGGTACAGCCGACTATCACCGCCCACCCGCTGGAGACCGGCAGTAACGTCCAGACCAGGCCATTCAGGCCATTCAGGCCACTCAGGCCATTCAGGCCACTCAGGCAATTCAGGCAATTCAGGCAATTCAGGCAATTCAGGCAATTCAGGCCATTCAGGCCACTCTAGCGGTGGCGATTCCGGTTCGGTGGCAATGATCGATGGCATTGCAGTTTGCGTCTGGCATGGCAACCAGCGCTGCAAGGTTGCCAACAGTTCGTCCAGATTGATCGGTTTGCCGACATGGTCGTTCATTCCAGCATCCAGGCAACGTAGCCGCTCTTCAGGCGTGATGCCGGCGGTGAAGGCAATGATCGGCAGGGTTTGAAAGCGGGCATCAGCGCGAATCCAGAGAGCCGTTTCGTAGCCGTCCATTTCCGGCATTTGCACGTCCAGCAGCACCAGATCAAAGGGGTTGCCGTCCAGCCCCAAAGGCAGGCGTTCGGTGGCTTCCCGGCCATTGCTGACGATTGCTACCTGCGCTCCGGCTTTTTTCAGCAACCGGGCAGCGATGATCTGGTTGATTTCATTATCTTCCACCAGCAGCATCCGGAGTCCGGTTAGGGAAGCAACCGCTGCGGCGCGGGGATGTGGTATGACGGGTAGCGTTTTCACGATTCAGATTGGCTTTCCAGGAGTCGGTTGATTAGGCACGCACCACTTGAATGCGTCGGCCCTGGGGACTGCGCTGTTCAGCATGGGTGGTACGCTCGGCGATTGGCAACGGATCCGCCCGTCGGTCGAAGATCACCAGCCAGCCGGTATCCAGCCCCAACCCGGCCAGATAGCTGTCCAGTTGCGCCAGCCCGGCAGTCAGCGGGTCCGGGTAACCATCGCGCCAGACCTTGAGTTCCATTCCCAGCGTCATCCCGCCATAGCGCAGACAGAGATCCATTCGCCCGGAACCAATGGCGTATTCGCGCTCCAGCGTCCCGTCGCCGTTGACCACCCGGTGCAGGAAGGCCATCAGCACCAGATGCGGGGCGATTTCGTGATACGGCGCACTGCCCAGCAACGGCTGGCCGTGCTGCCGCCAGAACTCCAGAAAAGCCGCCAGCAGGCGCTCAGGATTCAGACTGCCATCGGCGTTCAGCCAGGTCGGCGCAATCTGCGGTAGCGAGGCTTGGGGGGTAAACGCCAGGGCGCGCGGTAAGACCTCGCGGTAGATCGGATTGGCGATGGTCAGGCCTTGCCCGGACGCCATCCGGCAGAGGCCCAGATCGATCAAATACTGAATGTCATCTTCGGGGACACCCCCCAGCGCGTTACCGGCCAGCATCGGCTCAATGACCCGGCGCACCCGTTCCTCGCGCAGCTTGTCGGCCAACTGATCCAGATGGGTCACCCGGTTGATGATCAGCCGCTCCTTGGCCTGGTCGATGAGTACGGCGGTGATTGGCTGGCTACGGTCGCGCCCTTCCGGCAAGCGAAAACAGGCCTGATAGGCCAAGGCATTGACCAGCCACGGCTGACCTTGGGTCAGCGCCCAGACCTGATCCAGCGCCTCCGGGGTGAAAACCTGTCCGGTCTCGGTGGTGTGTTCCTGGAGCAGGGTAACGACCTCGTTGGCGCTGAAGTCGCCCAAGCGCAACGATTCGGCCTTGATGTTAAAGGCGCTGCCGCCGGTGATCGGACTGGGTTCGGAACGGGCGTGAATCCGGTAGTCGCGCAGGTCGCGGACCCCGCACAGAATCACCGTCTGTGGAAAAGGCACTTGAGGGCGCTGGGTGTAGCCGGTTCGCAATTGGCGCAGCAGGGTGATCAACGTGTCACCCACCAAGGCATCCACCTCATCGAGCATCAGCACCAAGGGGCGCGGGATCCGTTCACACCACTCGGTCAGGAAACGCTGCAGGGCGCGGGTCGGGGGACTCTCCGCCAGCGCTGTCCGGGCCAAGGCGTCGAGGGTCTGATCCTGCGCCTGCCGGACGGCCTTGTCGGCAATGGTCTGCACGATGTCCGCTACGGCCATGGTCATGTTCTCGCGGGCGGCCTGGGCGGTTTCCAGATTGGCGTAAACCGCCTGATAGCGGCCTTCGTGGTTGAGATAATCCACCAGCGCCAGCAGACAGGTGGTCTTGCCGGTCTGGCGCGGGGCGTGGAGCAGGAAATACTTCTGCCGGTCGATCAGCGTCAGTACGTCGTCCAGATCCCAGCGCTGCAACGGCGGCAGACTGTAATGGTCTTCGGGCCGGTTCGGACCTTCGGTGTTGAAAAAGCGCATGGCGGGACTCCAAGCAAACGTGCTGACTAATCAATCCGCATCCAGCGGCTCCAGCCGGATTCGCGTCACCGGGGCGCGAATGCTGGCCAGCGCCTCTATCGCCGTGATGGCGTCATTCATTCGCAGCTCCTGAACCTCATGAGTCAGCAGGATGATCGGCACATCGCCCGCGCCGGGCAACGGCTCCTTTTGCAAGATCGCTTCAATGCTGATGGCGCGATCGGCCAGAATCCGGGTCACGTCGGCTAATACACCGGGCCGATCCAGTGCCTGCAAGCGCAGATAACAGGCCGTTTCCACCTCGTTCATCGGCAATACCGGCAGGTCGGACAGCGCGTCGGGCTGGAAGGCCAGATGCGGCACGCGATTTTCCGGGTCAGCGGTCAAGGTTCGCACCACGTCAATAATGTCGGCCACTACGGCTGAAGCGGTCGGTTCCGCGCCGGCCCCGGCCCCGTAGAACAGACTTTGGCCGATTGCGTCGCCCTTGACCAGCACCGCGTTCATCACTCCGTTGACGTTAGCCAGCAGGTGCCGTTGTGGAATCAGGGTCGGATGGACTCGCAATTGCACCCCTTTTGCACCGCGGCGGGCAATGCCCAAGTGCTTGACCCGGTAGCCGAGCTGTTCGGCATAGGCCACGTCTTCACGGGTAATCCGGCTAATCCCTTCGATGTAGACCTGATCAAATTGCAGCGGAATCCCGAAGGTGATCGACGCCAGAATGGTCAGCTTGTGGGCAGCGTCGATACCTTCCACGTCAAAGGTCGGATCGGCCTCGGCATAGCCCAGCGCCTGCGCCTCGGCCAGCACTTCCGGGAAGTCTCGGCCTTGGGCGCGCATTTCGCTCAGGATGAAATTGGCGGTGCCGTTAATGATGCCGGCCACCCATTCCAGCCGGTTGCCGGCCAGCCCTTCGCGGATCGCCTTGATGATCGGAATGCCGCCGGCGACCGCCGCTTCAAAGCCGACCATCATCCCGGTCGCACTGGCGGCGGAGAAAATTTCGTTGCCGTGCCGGGCGATCAACGCCTTGTTGGCGGTGACGATATGCTTGCCGTTGGCTAAGGCGCGTAACACCAGACTCCGCGCGGGTTCGTAGCCGCCCATCAGTTCGACGATGATCGAGACTTCCGGATCGTCCACAACCTCCAGCGCCTCGCCGGTCAGTTGCAGCCCGGCCAGATTCGCCGTCGTAGTATCGAGATTGCGGGCAGCGGCATGGGTAATGACGATCGCACGACCCGCACGCCGGCTGATTTCCCCGGCGTTACGGGCCAGGACGCGGGTCACTCCGCCGCCGACCGTCCCTAGACCGAGCAGACCGATTTTGACCGGGGGATAGGCGTTGGCGCTCATGACGCCACCGCCGGCATGACGATGTTGAAAACAGAGTGCGGCAAGCGTTTGATGGGTTGAAAGTCGGTGTTCACGGGAGATTTCCAAAGGCTGAGGCAGAGTTGCGGGGCAGGCCGGATAGCGGTCAACCGGGAATGGCGCGGTTGAATTCTGTTTGAGCGATCCTATTCCACCATCACCGTTTGTATCTGGTTGCGCCCCAGGTTTTTAGCCCGGTATAGGCATTGATCCGCCAGTTCGATCAGGGTATTCGGATCGGTTCCAGGATCGGGAATGATCCCGGCAACCCCCAGGCTAATAGTGACATAGGGGCTGATGTCGCTGACTTCGTGGGGAATCGCCCGCTTTTCCACCGCGATCCGAATCTTTTCAGCCAGGTACGCTGCGCCATCGAGGGCGGTATCGGGCAGGAGGACGATGAACTCCTCGCCACCGTAA
>CAIRMO010000130.1 GCA_903879705.1 uncultured Candidatus Competibacteraceae bacterium
AGCCCTCGTCGTTCTCCAAGAGCGCCCCCGCCGCCGAACTTTGCAAACCGTACCGGAACGAATCCGCCAACTGATCATGGAATGCCAAGCTCAGGGACTCAGCAATATCTAAGAGTTAGCGCTTAAGTTGGCGCGTATGCCGCGAATCACCGGGGCGCGGGGTGAGCGGATTCTTGGCGGGATTTATCCGGCCTGAGTGACTCAATGAGTTGTGGTCACGGCTAACCGAAAAATCCCCCTACCCCCTTTCCAATAGGCAAAGCCGCATGGTGGGGATTTTACCCTTTGCCATAACTCAAGCAGGCCGCCTATATCTTGAGTTTCCTTGTGGTTAGGTGTATCTCAAACACTCAGCCATGCGTCGTGCGGTGTAAATCTCTTAAATCAGCATTTGACTAAAAATACCCGTGGAGAAGCTGTTTTTCGTCATGAAATTGGCCATGCTTTAGATGTCGCATCAGGCGGGCTTTCTAATAGTTTTTGGTTTATTGCAGCTTACGAGCTTGATTTTGAAAAGTTAATAATGGATGCGTCGATGAAAGATGAGATGGTTCGCCATTTTTACTATCTTCAGGAAGGGCAGGCGGGTCGAAGAGAAACATTTGCCGAATTATTCGCAATTTTGATAGGAGGCGGATCAGATCGAAAGGCAGTTTTAAAGGTAGCATTTCCTAATAGTTATAATGCAGTGCAAGAGTGGATAGGGAGGCTGAAATGAGTAATATATTTATGACGTGCTATCCAGATGGAGACATCGGCTTGATAGTACGATTGGAAACTGAGGCTGGGGCTTACGGAGAGGAGTGTATTGAACTGAAGTCCGGCCAAGGTATCGGCCAATACACCTACGCAGAATTGCACGCTCATGGTAGCGGCCTTATTGATATTGATTTTGAGGCGCAACCGGATGAGCGACTGGCTGCCTGAAAAATCCGATACCTAATATCTTCCCATGCCTTCCTCCTCGATCTCCCCGACTTCTTCATTCACTCCCCGGTTAGCCGCGTTTGCCGCTGACCTGACCGCTAAATTTTCCATTCCCCTGCATTTCAATCCTGAAGATCAGTTGAAAGCGCCGATGCTCACCCTGTTAACCGGGACGGCGGAAATGTTGGGGCTGACCATTGCCATGCTGACCGAGGTGCAGGATCGGGAGCGATCCGGACGGCCTGATATTGGCGTGGTCGCACAGGCGTTGCTGGCCGGGTATGTGGAACTGAAAGCGCCGGGCAAGGGCGCGGATCCGGCGAAATTCAAGACACAGGATCGGGCGCAGTGGGAGAAATTCCGCGACCTGCCCAACCTGCTTTATACCGATGGGAATCAATGGGCGCTGTACCGGGGCGGCGAACGGGTCGGGCGACTGGTTCGGCTATCCGGCGACGTGACCAGTGATGGCGCAAAGGCGGTGAGTGAAACCGACGCAACGGCGGTATTTGCACTGTTGCGGGATTTCCTGTTCTGGCAGCCCACCGCCCCGGCGACGCCCCGAGCGTTGGCGGAAACGCTGGCGCCGCTATGCCGGTTGTTGCGGACCGAAGTGCTGGCGGCGGTGCAGAATCCCGAATCCGGGCTGACCGCGCTGGCGGTGGACTGGCGGCATTATTTGTTTCCCGACGCCGATGATGCCCAGTTCGCCGATGCCTACGCCCAGACCCTGACCTATGCGCTGCTTCTGGCCCGCTGGTCTGGAGCAGTGGAATTGTCCACCACCCAGGCGACGAAAACGCTGCGTCCACAACACGGGTTGCTGGCCGAGGCGCTGAAAATTCTGGCGGATGAGCAGGCACGGACAGAAATTGCGACGCCAGTCGCGGTGCTGGAGCGGGTGATTGGCGCGGTCGATCCGGCGGCGCTGGCGAGTCAGTGGGCGGGCGGCGATCCGTGGCTGTATTTCTACGAGGATTTTCTGGCGGTCTATGACCCGAAGATGCGTAAGGATCGCGGCGTTTACTACACGCCGGTGCCCGTGGTGCGGGCGCAAATTGCCTTGATCGGGGAATTGCTGGAAACCCGGTTTAACGCAGAGTTTTCCTTTGTCGATCCGCAGGTGGTCACGCTCGATCCGGCTGCCGGAACCGGAACCTACATTCTGGCGGCGCTCGATTATGCGCTGGAGCGGGTCGCGGCAATCCAGGGGCCGGGAATGCGGGCGCAGGCGGCGACGGTCGGGGCGCACAATCTCCATGCCTTTGAGATTCTGGTCGGGCCGTACGCGGTGGCGCATTTGCGGCTCAGCCAGCGGGTGCTGGCGGAAGGTGGAACTTTGCCGGCGGATGGGGCACACGTCTATTTGACCGACACGCTGGAGCCGCCGAACTCCACGCCGCCGGGGCATTTGCCGCTGGCTTACCGGGCGCTGGGTCAGGAACATCAACGGGCGCAGAAGGTGAAAGCGGACACGGCGGTGCTGGTGTGTCTGGGCAATCCGCCATATGACCGGCAGGTGCTGGAGGCTGGGGAAACCGGGCAGACGCGCAAGGGTGGCTGGATTCGCTATGGCGACGCCCATCGGGAAGGCGGGGGACTGCTCCAGGATTTCATCGCACCGCTGAATGCGCTGGGCCTGGGGCTTTATGCCAGGAACCTCTACAACGATTACGTCTACTTCTGGCGATGGGCGCTGTGGAAGGTGTTTGAAAGCCAGGCCGGGCCGGGCATCGTCGGATTCATCACCGCCTCGTCGTATCTGGCCGGGCCGGGATTCGCCGGAATGCGTCAACTCATGCGCCAGACCTTTGATGAACTATGGATCATCGATCTGGAAGGCGACAATCTGGGGGCGCGGAAGACCGATAACGTATTTGCGATTCAGACGCCGGTGGCAATTGCGATAGGCGTTCGGTACGCCGAACCGCAGCCGGAGACGCCCGCGACGGTGCGCTATACCCGGATTGAGGGTTCGCAAGCGGCCAAATTCGAGCGGCTGAGTCAGGTGCAGCGCTTCGCTGATTTGCCGTGGAAAGAGTGCGCGGCGGATTGGATCGCGCCTTTTTCACCTTTGATGACCGGCTCGTTTTTTAATTGGCCACTGGTCACGGACCTCTTTCCTTGGCAGGAGAATGGGGTACAGTTTCAACGCAGTTGGCCAATTGGCGAAACCGCTGAAGTGTTGGAATATCGCTGGCGGGCGCTATTAGCGGTGAAAGATCGAAAAGTAGCATTTCGGGAAAGCGGGGACCGTAAAATCGCCAACAGCTATCCCGATTTCCATGATAAAAATAATCGCTTACCGCCGATAGCCAGTCTTGAAAGCAATTCGCCCATTCCGAATATCAGTCGCTACGCCTTTCGCAGCTTTGATCTGCGTTTTGCCCTGTTTGATAACCGTCTCGGCGACCGGATGCGCCCGGATTTATATCGCTCATACGGTAATCAGCAAGTGTTCCTGACCAGTTTTCTCACCGAAGTTCTTGGTCATGGCCCCGCTGCGGTTGCCACGGCGCTCATCCCGGATAAGCACCATTTCTGCAATCGCGGCGCAAAGGATGTCATTCCCCTCTGGCGTGATGCCGCCGCGACGCAGGCCAATCTCACCACCGGCTTGTCGGAATTCCTCAGCGAACGCTACGGCCAACCCGTTGCCGCCGAAGACCTGTTTGCCTACACCTACGCGCTGCTGGCGTCGCCGGAGTACGTCGAGACCTTCTGGGAAGAACTGGCGCTGCCCGGCCCGCGGTTGCCGTTGACCAAAGATGCGGCGCTGTTTGCCGAGGGCGCGGCGCTGGGTCGGCGGCTGATCGGGCTGCATACCTACGGCGAACGCTTCCTCCCGCCCGGCGCAAAGTTCGGCCACGTTCTCCCCGGCGTGGTGCGTTGCCAAGTGGGTACGCCCGCTGATCCGAGCTGCTATCCCGACCGCTTCCACTACGATCCGGCCACGCAGGAATTGCATATCGGCAAGGGTTTGTTTGCCCCGGTGCGGCGGGAAGTTTGGAGCTTCAGCCTGTCCGGCTTTGAAGTCGTCAAATCGTGGCTGGCCTACCGAATGCGCGACCGCTCCGGCAAGAAATCTTCGCCGCTGGACAACATTCGCCCAGAACGCTGGACGTTCGATGGGGAATTGCTGAATTTGTTGTGGGTGCTGGATCACACGGTGGATTTGCAACCGGCGCTGGCGGCGTTGTTATCCAAGGTGCTGACCAGCAAGTTGTTCACAACGGCGGAGTTGCCAAAACCGGATGAGGCGCAACGGCGGGCGATGGTGAAGAAGGGTGGGAAAACGGAATTGTTTGAATAACCACTAAAGGAGGGGAAAATTTAAAAGGGGGATTGATCCGGCCTGAGCGGGAATTGCGGCCCCGCTCGCCGGGGAGGATTAGCCGGAGAAGGAGGAGCCGCAGCCACAGGTGGTTACGGCGTTGGGATTGCGGATCACGAACTGGGCACCTTCCAGCCCTTCGGTGTAGTCGATCTCGGCCCCGACCAGATACTGGAAACTCATCGGATCGATCAGCAGCTTGACGCCCTGATTTTCCACCACGGTATCACCGTCGCCGAGGTTCTCATCAAAAGTGAAGCCGTACTGGAAACCGGAGCAGCCGCCGCCGGAAATGAATACCCGCAGCATCAGGCTGGGGTTGGTTTCCTCTTCAATCAATGCCTTAACTTTCAACGCGGCAGCGTCAGTGAACAGCAACGGGCTGTCGGCAGGGGTGAAGGTTTCAACAATGGCGCTCATGGCGTGATTCCTTGGTTTGGAGAGAGATTGCGACGAATTGTCCAATCGTGGACTATTCGGGTCAAGAATATTTCGGTCAAAAATTCAGTGTTCCTCCGTAAATTTCCCTGTGATCCGACTCTCAAATCGGGTAAGTAGATGATACGCGAACCCGCTATATCCATCGGTTGGAAGAGCCTGACGGTCGAGCTGATCTCGCGACCAATTGTTATTAAAGGAAAATTGTTATTACAGGAAAATTTACCCGCAGGAAAGATTTAACCGAGGAGACTCCTCCCGGCCAAACCGCACCAGCGTTCCAATCCGCTGTTCCCCCAGTGAGACCAGTTCAATCAGTGACAGCGTTTCACCCGGTTCTGACGAATTCTCCGTCAGTTTGAGGCCGAGCCGGTTTAACCGCAGCGACAGGGGTTGCACCCGCAAATAAGTTTCCGGCTGACCCAATACCCGCGCCACCTGCTCCAGATAATCGTCCAGCGTTCCCAATTGTTTGCGGGCGGCAACCAGTTCCTCTTCAGTCTGAATCAACCGTTGTTCCAGTTTCGCCAACCGCCGTTCATCAACATCCGCACTGGACAGCAAAGACCGCAAACCTTGGCCCTGCATCCGCCACGCCCGCAACTGCGCCTGCAATTGTCGCCGTTGTTCTTCCAGCGCCCCCCGTCCGGTGCGCAATTCGTTGATCCGCTCCTGCGCCCGGCTCGCCAGAAACACCAGCATCCGCTGCTTCAGTTCTTGGCGCAGTTCGGCTTCGCTGGCGGCGGGGAAAAAGAGACGATGGTGCGAGAAGCTGACCCGGATTTGCCGGACTTCGCGGACCAGCATCTCGCCCTCCAGCACCGTCCCGAACGTCTCAGCCTCCTGCTTGACCATCAGCAACAGCGCAAAGCATTCCGTCCCACGATTCTCGGCGAAAAACGCCTGAATCGGCACATCCTGACTCAGGGTGGTTCGCACCTCGTCCGCCGTAGCAAAAAAGGCGTTGACCTGCGGGTCATTGGCCCAGGCGTGACCATCGAGCGCAACCGCGGCCGGCAGTTGTTGCAACACTCGCTCGCTATGGTGCAGCGCGATTTCCACCGCATCAGCCAGCTTTTCCGGGTAGTTGCCGATCAGGCGAATGCGCGGCTCGCTGGCGTCCACCACCCGTTCGATCGCCTGGTGCAGGAAAGCCAGCCGTTCTTGATGGATGCGGCGTTCAGCCAGATGGTGCTGGGCAAAGCTGGTGATGCCGCCCAGGACGTGGTTCAGAAAACCCGGACTCTGGTTCATAAACAGGGTCACCACTCACGCCAACCGGGCCAATCGCCGATGCAACGGACTCGACCGGGGAAAATGCGCCCGCAGAAAATCCATCTGATCGGCCAGCACGCGCCGGCTTTGCAGGTAGACATATTCAGCGTGGTTGGGAATGAATGGAATCGCCAGCAATTGCATCCGGGCCTGTTCCGGGGTCTTGCCGCCCTTGCGGTGATTGCACGGCTTGCAGGCGGTGACCACGTTATTCCAGTGATCGCCGCCACCTTGCACTAGCGGCTGGACGTGGTCGCGGGACAGCCCCCGCAGCGGAAAAGTCTCGCCACAATACAGGCAGGTGTTGCAGTCGCGGCGGAACAGCGAGGCGTTGGAAAGCGGCGGCGTGTAGTCGTCGCGGGTGCGCAGCCGGGCGTAAGCACCGCCCTGGGTGGCGATGATGGAATTGACCACGATGACGCTGCGTTGACCGCTGCGGGCGTTGAATCCACCACGCACCGTGTACAGCGCCATGCCGCAGGTATAGGCGACTTGCGCGGCGTAATAGAGCCGCACCGCCTGTTGGTAATCGATCCATTCCAGCGGCATTCCGGTCACATCGGTATGCAGAACCTGTTGCTCCAGCGTGTGCATCGTTCCACCTGTGCCTGTGAACGACGTCCCGATGGCTAATCGGGACGCCGGGCCTATTTCGCCCGGTTTCTTTTATGATGTTCAAAGTCTAGGCTATATTCTATCAGTATCGTGCGCCACCCCGCCGCTGGCGTGCATGCTCACCTTGGAATCCTGACTCTTCCCAACCGGCTTCGTACAAGCCTTTTTTCGCGCCAGACCCCGGGCGGGCGGGCGTCTGGAAGAATAACTACTATGAGGACAACAACATGCCAGTTCGTATGGCCGTCCCGAAGGAAACTGTTTCGGGCGAACGCCGGGTCGCGCTCGATCCGACGATGGTCGAGCGTTTCGCCAAGCTCGGTGTGGAAATCCTGGTCGAGAAGGGCGCGGGTCTCAGCGCCTTTTTCGCCGATGACCTTTACGCCAAAACCAGCCGGTTAGTCGATCACCAGACCTTATGCACCGAAGCCGACGTGGTGTTCAAAGTCCAGGGGCCAACCCTGGAAGAAGTGGAATTGCTCAGGGACGGATCGATTCTGCTGGCCGTGCTGACCCCGCACCGCAATCTGGACGTGGTCAAGCGGCTGCGCGACAAGAACATCACCAGCTTCGCGATGGAACTGATTCCGCGTATTTCCCGCGCCCAGTCGATGGACGTGCTGTCATCGCAGGCGGCGGTCGCGGGTTACTTTGTCGCGTTGCGGGCGGCGGTTCTAGCCAGCGGCTTCTTCCCGATGTTGACTACCGCCGCCGGTACGATTCGCCCCTCCAAAGTGGTGATCGTCGGCGCCGGGGTGGCGGGTCTGCAAGCCATTGCCACCTGTCGCCGACTCGGTGCGATGGTGGAAGCCTATGACATTCGCCCGGCGGCCCGGCAAGAGATCGAATCGCTCGGCGCGAAGATGATCGATACCGGGGTGAATGCGGCGGCTGAAGGGGGCTACGCTCGGGAACTGACTGCGGAAGAACGGCAGAAACAGGCCGACGTGCTGGCCAAGCATATTGCCGCCGCCAATGCGGTCATTACTACTGCCGCTATTCCCGGTCGAGCTGCACCGAAAATTGTGACCGCCGCGATGGTGGACAACATGAAGCGCGGTGCAGTCATTATCGACCTGGCGGCAGAATCGGGCGGCAACTGCGAGCTGACCCGGCCCGGCGAGACTTATGAACACAATGGCGTCCTGCTGGATGGCCCGCTCAATATTCCCAGCAACTTCCCGGCCCCGGCCAGCGAGATGTACGCCAAGAACCTGTTCAATTTCCTGTCGCCGATGATCAAGGACGGCAACCTGAACCTGGACTGGAACGACGAAGTGATCGCCAAGAGCGCCCTCACCCACGGCGGGAAAATTGTCCATGAACCGACCAGCAAGCTGGTCGGATAACCTTACCGGAGAAGCATGATGGAAGCTGTGGTTGCGTTGTTCTCCCCGATTTACATCCTGATGCTGGCCGGCATTCTCGGCTATGAAATCATCGGCAAGGTGCCGGTGATTCTGCACACCCCGCTGATGTCCGGCACCAACTTCGTTCACGGCATTGTGCTGGTCGGCGCGATGGTGGCGCTCGGCCAGGCCGTGACGCCATTGGAACAGGCCATTGGCTTTCTCGGTGTGTTGCTGGGCGCTGGCAACGCGGTCGGTGGCTACTTCGTCACCGAGCGGATGCTGGAAATGTTCAAGAGCAGCAAGGGCCAGGAGAAGTAAGTCATGGGTTATCTGATTGAAACGGTCTATTTCCTGACGGCCGCGCTATTCATTCTCGGCCTGAAGCGGATGGCGCATCCGACTACTGCCCGCAGCGGCATTGTCTGGGCTGGCTATGGGATGGTGCTGGCTACGGTGGTCAGCTTCGTTCACCCGCAGATCACCGCGCACATTATTCCGGGCAACTATGTGCTGATGGTGATCGCCATTGCCATTGGCGGCGCGATTGCCTGGTACGGGGCCAAGAAAGTGCCGATGACCGCCATGCCGCAAATGATCGCCATTTACAACGGCATGGGCGGCGGCGCGGCGGCGGCGATTGCGGCGGTCGAACTGCTCAAGCAGCACGGCAGCACGGGGACGGCTCCAGGAACCCACGTCCTGCTCATGGCCGTGGCCGGGGCACTGATCGGTGCAGTGTCGTTTTCCGGCTCGGTGGTGGCCTTTGGCAAATTGCAGGAGCTGAAGTTTTTCAAGGATGACGCCAAATTTCGCTTTACTGGTCAGCAGATGGTGAACCTGGCGATCTTCACTGGCGCGGTGGTGCTAGGTCTGATCATCGCGGTGAACCACAACACCAGCGGCCTGCCGATTACCCTGTTTTTCCTGCTGGCACTGGCCTTCGGCGCGATGATGGCGTTGCCCATCGGCGGCGCGGATATGCCGGTGGTCATCTCACTGTTCAATGCCTTCACTGGGCTGGCGGTGGCGTTGGAAGGGTTTGTGCTGGGCAATTCGGCGATGATCATCGCTGGCATCATCGTCGGCTCGTCGGGCACGTTCCTGACCCTGATGATGGCCAAGGCGATGAATCGCTCAGTGGCTAACGTGCTGTTTAGCAACTGGGCGGCGTTGGGCAGTGGCGAGGCGCAGGAGGTCACCGGCAGCCTCAAGCCGATGGAGCCGTCAGATGCAGCCATTCAGATGGCGTACGCGAGCAAGGTCATTATCGTGCCCGGTTATGGCATGGCGGTGGCCCAGGCGCAGCACAAAATCTGGGAAATGTGCAAGCTGTTGATGGAGCGGGATGTCGTGGTGAAGTTCGCGATTCACCCGGTTGCGGGGCGGATGCCCGGCCACATGAATGTGTTGCTGGCCGAAGCGGGCGTTCCCTACGATCTGATCTTCGATATGGAAGAGATCAACGAAGAGTTTTCGACGGCTGATGTGGCGCTGGTGATCGGCGCCAATGATGTAGTGAATCCGGCGGCACGCACCGACAAGTCCAGCCCGATCTACGGGATGCCGATTTTGAACGTCGATCACGCCAAAAACGTGCAGGTCATCAAGCGCGGCAAAGGCGTAGGCTTCGCCGGTATCGAGAACGCGCTGTTCTTTGCGGACAACACCCGGATGGTTTACGGCGACGCCCAGAAGGTGGCTGCCGGGATGATCCAAGGGATTAAAGACCTCGGTTAATTCCGCCGTCGTTTTTTTGCACTAAAGTACAAAGGCGGCCTGCGGGCCGTCTTGTTGTTTTCGCTACAGTATTAGTTGGATTCATTGAGCAGCATAAGGAAGATTGGCTAATGTTGGATGCGCCCACGGGCCAGCGACAAGGCAACACAATGAGATATCAGGATATTATTACCATAGAACCCAATAAACGCAGCGGTAAGCCCTGCATTCGGGGTCTGCGGATTACGGTTTACGACGTGCTGGGCTGGTTGGCCAGCGGCGTGACGCCGGCGGACATTATCGAAGATTTTCCCGAACTGACGCCTGTCGATATCATGGCCTGTCTGGCTTTCGCCGCAGATCGGGAAAGAACGGTGACTTGGATCAAAGCCGCGTGAAGCTGTTGCTCGACGAAAATTTATCCCGGCGTATCGTGTCGCCGATCACGTCGCACTATCCCGGTTCTTCGCAGGTAGCTTTGCTCGGTTTGGAACGGGCAGCGGATGCCGCCATCTGGGCGTATGCTCGCCAGCATGATTTCATTATCGTCACCAAAGATAGCGATTTCGTTGACCTGTCCACTTTATATGGGCAACCTCCCAAAGTGATTCTGCTGAGAACCGGTAACCAAACCTGGCAAATGACCGCACAAACGCTGATTGATCGTCGGGAGTCGCTGGAATCTGCCCTGATCGGGACTAATACCGCTTGCGTCGATCTGTATTAGCGCATAACACGCAAGTCAGCAGGAACAGATTTTCACTTCTGGTTTTTGAACCCACTCGTGTTGAAGGGAAAGCCGATGAATCGAACTCAACTGTTATTGTATCCACTCGGCGCATTGCTACTCAGCGCCGCGCCCCTCGATGGCATGGCCCGGATCAAGCTCACCACCTTGCCGGTGCGCGAACGGGTGCAAATTCATCTGGATCACCCCCAAATCGCTTTGGTTGAAGAGGAGCGCATCGTGCCGCTGGTCAAGGGCGTTAATCAGGTCGACTTCTCCTGGACCCATACCCGCATTGATCCCGACACGCTGGTGTTACGCATTCTGCCTCCACTGGCCGATCAGCCGCTGGACGCTAAAGTGCTGTCGGTGAGTTATCCGCCTAATGAAACCGCGCTGATTTGGTCAGTGGCCGCCAATGCCTCCGGTGCGGCCCGAGTGCGGATTAGCTATGTGCTGGGCGGACTCAGCAAGGATTTCCATTACCGTGCGGTCGCCGACCGCGATGAAAAAACCCTGAATTTGGCGCAATACCTGCGGGTGAATAATAACGCCAATGAAGCCTACGACATGGCGCAATTTCAAACCGGAATCGGCGGGTTATGGTTCGATAAACCACTGGGCCTGAATGAAACCAAGGAAGTGCAGATTAACGGTTTTAGCGCAGTGCCTGTGCACAAAACCTATACCAGCGATCCACTGCAATTCGGTTATCTTGACCGCGCCCAAGATAAGCTCAATGTGCCAATGCACTATGTCATTAAAAATGCCGGTGGTGGTCTCGGCAAAGCGCCATTGCCGGAGGGCAAGACCCGGATATTTCAGGATGACGGCAAAGGCGGCAATGCCTTTCTCGGCGAGGATCGCGGCAAGTTCACTTCACCCGATGAAGAATTGACGCTTTATCTGGGTCTGGCCCGCGATATTGCAGTGCGGCGCACCGTGGATCGCAATGAGCGTCAGCGGATTGCCGGCAATTTGTACCGTTATGACGTGACCCTGAAATACGAGATCGAGAATTTCAAGGATGCGCCGGTGACGCTGGATATTACCGAAAGCGTCCGCCAGATTCGCAACGAGATTCGTGGCGACAGTGGCCGCGACCCGGAATGGCAATTGGGCGATGGCAGTTTGCGCAATCTCGATCCAGAGAAAAGCGATGCGGATAAATTGCTGTTTCACGTTGACTTGCCGGCCCGTCCTGCGGATGGCCAAGCGAAAAAACAGATTCAAACCCTGCGGCTGACGCTGAATAACGAATGGTGAGCGCCATGACGATCAATCGAAATTACACAATGGCTATTTGGCTCCTGGTTTGCGCCGGATTGCTGCCGGTGGCGACTATCGCCCGCAATGTTGATCTCGCCACGGTTCCGGAACGGCGCACCGTGCAATTGACCATTTACAACTCCGAAGATTTGACCTTGGTGCGGGAAAGCCGGATTGTTACGTTTAAAAAGGGCGTCAATCCGCTGCAATTTTCCTGGGCCAATACACTGATCGATCCGACCTCGGTGGAACTGCGCTTCCGCGAGCCAAAGACCGGACTGGAGGTGCTGGATACCACTTTCCCGCATGACAAGCCGCAAGTCCTGTACTGGAATGTGCAAAGCGACGCCAACCGCGAGACCACCATTGAAATCAGTTATTTCACTTCCGGCATCAGTTGGGCGGCAGATTATCTGGCGATGGCCGATCCGGATGAAAAAACCTTGCATTTGGAAAGCTTTGTGCGGGTGAAAAATCTCTCCGGTGAAGATTACGAGAATGCGCAAGTGCGACTGGTAGTAGGCACGATTAATCTGGTGGAGAAAATTGCTGAACTGGCAAAACTGCCGGTCGGGCGGGTCAAGGATGAACTCAGGAAAGAGGATTACCGGGGTTTGCGCCAGCAGGCCGCACGCAAAGCGATGGCTCCTCCCGCCCCGGCGGCAATGGCGGCGATGGATATGGTTGCTGGAGCAATGGAAGAGATGGAATCGCCCAAGGAAATTATTAAGGAAGGGCTCAGCGAGTATTTCATCTACACCATTGCGGGGACTGAAACGGTACCCAATGGCTGGGCCAAGCGCCTGCGCAGTTTCGAGGCCGACGGCGTACCGATGACCGTGCAATACCGCTACCGGCCCCGTGAATACGGCGATCAACTGGTGCGGCTGTATCTGCTGAAAAATGACCCCGCTTCCCAACTGGGAACAACGCCGTTGCCGGATGGGATGATGCGGGTCTTCCGCGCTAATGGCAGCGATGGCTTGAATTATCTGACTGTGCAACCGCTTAAATATGTCCCGATCGGTGACAAGATTGAATTGAATCTGGGCGCTGATCCGGCGGTGACCTTCGAGTTAATCAAGCGCAAGGTTTTCCGCGATAACCTGTGGTTTCAGATTAAAGGCGGCAATCTTTACCGTAAACTGGGTGAGGACAGTATGAAGCTGGAGCTGGATAGTCAGGTCGCCGGCTGGGATGAACACACCGGTTTTCGGCAGAAGATTCGCAATGACACCGGCAAGCTGATCAGTGTCCAAATCCGCCGCGATTATCCGGGCGACGTGATCTTTCGCAGCCGGTTGAATCCGACGCTGCATGATTTCCAGACCGTGCAGTTCGAAACGGAAATTCCAGCGGGCGCTAAAGCCGAACTGGACTACGAGCTGATCACCCGGCAAGGCTATAACCAGAAACAGAACCGGGTGGAATTGCAGTAATCGTTCATTCCCCCGGCTGGAGCAGAGGAGCAAGGGGCATGACCGCGCTGACGGCAGGTATCGATGATGCTGGCGAGCAACGCGACGAGCCGGGAACCGACCGGGGTACGGAATCCCTGAACTGAGCTTGCACAGAATCACCCAGTGGCGCAAGGCAGCCAGTGCGGCGGCGTATTGGATGGGGAGATCGACCGGGGACGGACCTTGAATAAGTTTTAAATAGCCACGGTTCTGGCCGTGGATGCGAGGATAAGCCAGTAGCGGTGGAACGATGAAACTTTGACGCTGTTTCGGGTTGAAATGAGTTGAAATAAAGTGGTAAGTCAAAACCAGCTGCCGCTATACCCCGCCCAGGCGATTTCAGGCTAACATTGCGGCCATCAACCGCAGCAGAAGACTCCCGGCATGGCCAAACGCACTCCCCTGTATGCCCGGCACCTCGCTCTGGGGGCGAAGCTGGTGGATTTTGGCGGCTGGGACATGCCGCTGAATTACGGTTCGCAACTCATGGAACACCATCAGGTTCGCACCGCTGCCGGGCTGTTCGACGTGTCGCACATGACGCTTGTCGATTTCCCCGACCCGATCGCCACCCGCGCCCTGTTACGCACTCTGCTGGCCAACGATGTCGCCCGCCTTCACCCCGGCAAGGCGCTCTATACCTGCCTGTTGAATGAAGCCGGCGGCGTCATTGATGATCTGATCGTCTATGACCGGGATGCAGCGGGGTATCGGTTAGTGCTGAATGCCGCTACCCGCGATAAGGACCTCGCCTGGATCGCGCCCATCGCCGAGCGCTTCGGGGCCGCCTGGCGCGAACGCGACGATCTGGCGATGCTGGCGGTGCAAGGACCCGAGGCACTGGCGAAACTCGCCGCAATCCTCGACCCCGCCACGCTGGCCAAGGTGAACGCCAGTCGCCGGTTTCATGCGGTCGAGGCTGACAATCTGTTCATTGCCCGCACCGGTTATACCGGCGAAGACGGCGTTGAAATCATGCCACCGGCTGAGCTTGCACCAATGCTGTGGGATCAACTGCTGGCCGCTGGCGTCACCCCATGTGGCTTGGGTGCCCGCGACACCTTGCGGCTCGAAGCCGGAATGAATCTCTACGGCAGCGACATGGACGAAACCACCACCCCGCTCGTGTCCGGGCTGGGCTGGACCGTGGCCTGGCAACCGTCCGATCGTGAATTCATCGGTCGCGCCGCGCTGGAACGGCAACGGACCGCCGGTATCCCGCAAATGCTGGTGGGTCTGGTGCTGGAAGAACGCGGCGTGTTGCGCAGCCATCAGACCGTTTATGACGGCGACCGCGAAATTGGCCTGACCACCAGCGGCGCATTCTCACCCACCTTGAACCGGGGGATCGCACTGGCACGGGTGGCGGCTGACGCCAGCGACCGCTGTCAGGTCGAAGTGCGGGGGAAACGCCTGGCGGCGCTGACGGTCAAGCCGCCGTTTGTCTCTCATCCCCGGTAACATTTTTTCCATTCAGCCCGTCCCGCCCATCCTGTATCGAGTTATTAAGGAACCGACCATGAGCAGCATCATTCTCCCCGAATTGCGTTACGCCGAAACCCACGAGTGGGCGCTGGCCCAGGACGATGGCCTGGTGACCGTAGGTATTACCGACCACGCCCAACAGTTGCTCGGCGATCTGGTGTTTGTCGAACTCCCGGAAATTGGCCGGGTAGTCAGCGCTGCTGAAGGCTGTGCGGTGGTTGAATCGGTCAAGGCGGCTTCCGATGTGAACTGCCCGCTAAATGGCATTATCGTTGAGGTCAACGAGTTGCTGGCCGACAACCCGGAACTGATCAATCAGGACCCCTATGGCGAGGGCTGGATTTTCAAGCTTAAGGCCACTTCAACGCTGGACGAACTGCTGGACGCCGCCGCCTATGAAGCCATCGCCATAGCCGACGACGAAGACGAAGACGAAGATGAAGACAGCGGTTCGCTGACCCATCCTCGCCTGGTCTAGCCGGACATTCGCCCATGCCCTTTATTCCCCATACCTCGGATGACGTCCGGGCGATGCTGGCCGCCATCGGCGCGCCGACCATTGAGGCGCTGTTTGCCGAGATTCCGCCGGCCTTGCGCGTCGCTGATTTGCCCGCACTGCCTGATGCCCTTAACGAGCGGCAGATTGCCCGGCTGATGGCGGAGCGGGCGGCAGCCGATCCGCAATGGCGCTGTTTCCTTGGGGCGGGCGTTTACGAACACCATATTCCGGCCGCGGTCTGGGAAATCGCCGGGCGCGGCGAGTTCTACAGCGCCTATACCCCTTATCAGCCGGAAGCCAGTCAGGGTACGCTGCAAGTCCTGTATGAATACCAGAGCATGATGGCCGGATTGACCGGTATGGCGGTCTCCAACGCCTCACTGTATGACGGCGGATCGGCGCTGGCCGAGGCGTTGCTGATGGCGGTGCGGGCCAATCGCAAGTCCAAATCGAAACGGATTCTGGTTTCCCGCACCCTGCACCCGTATTACCGGCGGGCGGCGCACGCCATCATTCATAACCAGGGTCTGGAACTGGTGGAATTGGCGTATGACCTGACCGGCGGCCACACCCCGGAGGCGGCGCTCGCCCCCTATGCCGGGCAGGATTTTGCCGCGCTGGTGATTGCGCAGCCCAACTTTTTTGGGGTGCTGGAGGAGGTGGACGCGCTGACCGACTGGGCGCACCGGCAAAACGCACTGGCGGTGGCGGTGGTCAATCCGACCGCGCTGGCGATTCTCAGCCCGCCTGGCACCTGGGGCGTAACCGGGGCCGACATCGTGTGCGGCGACGGCCAGCCGCTGGGCGCGCCGCTCAGTTCCGGCGGACCCTACTTCGGATTCCTGTGTTGTCGGCAGGAACTGGTGCGGCAAATGCCGGGCCGGCTGGTGGGGCGAACGGTGGATCTGGACGGCAAGCCCGGTTTTACCCTGACCTTGCAAGCCCGCGAACAGCACATCCGCCGTTCCAAGGCCACCTCGAATATCTGCACCAATCAAGGCTTGATGGTGACGGCGGCCACGCTGTATCTGGCCCTGATTGGCCCGCAGGGTCTGGAACAGGTCGCCGCCACCTGCCACGCCAACACCCGATCCCTGGTAGAACAAATAACGCAAATTCCGGGCGTGAGCCGGGCGTTTGATCGACCGGTCTTCCATGAAACGGTATTGAAATTGCCGCGTCCGGCGCAGGCGGTGTTGGAGGGTTTATTGGAACGCGGCATTCTGGGCGGCTTTGATTTAAGCAGCGACTATCCCGAATTAGGTCAGGCCATGCTGGTTTGCGCGACTGAAACCAAGGATGAGATGGATTTGTGTCATTATGCCAAAACATTGGCAACGGTAATCTAAAAGAAGTCCTGCCGGACTGTTATCGTTATCGCCTGCCTGATGACAAGGCGTTCCCATTGCTCTAATTGAATAACCCGTAACTTTTTAACCTCCGGTAATCGCCCATGCTCATCTTCGACCGTTCCCGTCCAGGCCGGCAGGCGGTTATTCCCGCCATAGCACCTGAGTTCGCCCTGTCCGATATTCCTGAGTCGCTGCGCCGCAAAAAACCTGCGCCCCTGCCGGAAGTGTCAGAATTGCAGGCGGTGCGTCATTACACCCGTTTATCGCAGCAAAATTTTTCTATTGATACCCATTTTTACCCGCTCGGTTCCTGCACCATGAAGTACAACCCGCGCGTCTGTCATCAATTGGCCTCGTTGCCCGGCTTTCTCGCCCGCCACCCCTTAGCGCCAGTCCGTGGCAGTCAAGGCTTTCTGGCCTGCTTGTACGAGTTGCAAGCGATGTTGCAGGAAATCACCGGGATGGCCGCAGTCTCGCTAACGCCGATGGCCGGGGCGCAAGGTGAGTTCGCCGGGGTGGCGATGATCCGCGCTTATCATGTCGCCCAAGGCGATTTAACCCGTCGGGAGATTCTGATTCCCGACGCGGCTCACGGCACCAATCCGGCTACCGCCATCATGTGTGGTTTCACGGTGCGGGAAATTCCCACCGATCAAAATGGCGATGTCGATCTGGCGGCCCTGCGCCAAGCGGTCGGACCGCACACCGCTGGACTGATGCTGACCAATCCTTCGACCCTGGGCGTGTTCGAGCGCCATATCGCCGAAATCGCCGAAATCGTCCACACCGCCGGCGGTCTGCTTTATTACGATGGCGCTAACCTGAACGCCATTCTGGGCAAAACCCGCCCCGGCGACATGGGCTTTGACGTGATGCACCTGAACCTGCACAAGACCTTCGCTACTCCGCACGGCGGCGGCGGTCCCGGGGCCGGACCGGTCGCAGCCAACGCCCGGCTGGCGCCGTTCCTGCCGGTTCCCATCGTCGGTCAGACCGGCGGCGGTTACCGCTGGCTCACCGAGGCCGACCGGCCGCAGAGCATTGGTCGGCTGTCGGCGTTCATGGGCAATGCGGGAGTCCTGCTGCGCGCCTATGTTTACGCCCGGATGCTGGGCCGAACCGGAATGGGCCGGGTCGCAGATTACGCAACCTTGAACGCCAACTATCTGCAGGCGGAACTAGCCAACGCCGGTTTTGATCCGGCTTTCCCGCAGCGCCTCGCCAGCCACGAATTTATCATCACCCTCAAGCGTCAGGCCAAAACCCTCGGCGTCACCGCTATGGATTTCGCCAAGCGATTGCTGGATCTCGGCTTCCACGCCCCGACCACCTACTTTCCGATGCTGGTGCCGGAATGCCTGCTGATTGAGCCGACTGAAACCGAATGCAAGGAAGAACTGGATGCTTTCGTCGCAGCGCTGCGCCAGATTCAGCAGGAGGCTGAAACCGGTCCCGAACAAGTCAAAGGCGCTCCATATCATCGCCCGGTGCGTCGGCTGGACGAGGTGCGGGCCGCCCGCGACATGGATTTGGCCTGGCGTCCGGCAGCGTCCTGAATAGAAATAGGCAACCAGGGCGCATCGAGGCTGGCTACGGTTAGCTGCGGTTGTGACCCTGAATTGCTGCCCTTTCCCGCTACCGGTTTTCCCCCATCGCGCCAGATGATTCAGCATCCTGCTTTTTGCTCACGGCTTGCTATGCCTTTGCTACTCTTTATCCATTGACGTTCAGAACGGCGATTCTAAAGGAGACAGTGGATGCGTACGGGCTTTGTCATTGATTCGGCTTGCGATCTACCCCAAGCCTACCTCCAGGAACACAGTATTCATATCATGCCGATCAGCCTGCATTTCGGCTACGACGTGTTTGAGGATGTGCGCGACCCGGAAGCTACTCAGGCTTTTTACCGGAAATATCTGACCGAAAAGACCCTCGATGCCGAAACTGCGCCCTTTTCGGTGGAGAAGATCAAGGCACTGTTTCTGGATAATCTGGTACTCAAGTACGACCGGGTGCTGGTAATCACCATCGCCCAAACTCGCAGCCCGATTTTCGCCAACGCCTCCGAGGCGTCTTATGCGATCCTGAAACAATACCGGGAACGGCGGCAAAAAGTCGGGATGTCAGGGTCCTTCTACCTGACGGTGCTGGATAGCAAAACCCTGTTCACTGGCGAGGGTGTGCTGGCTCATGAAGCGGTGCGGCTGGGGGAAAACAGCAATCTGTCGTTTGGCGTATTGCGCAGCGTCGCCGAACAACTCAGTCAACAAATTTACGGTTATCTTGTCCCTGACGACCTGTTCTACGTTCGCTACCGGGCCAGCAAGAAAGGCGAAAAATCCATCGGCCTGATTGGCTATCATTTCGGTACCCTGCTCGACATCAAGCCGATCATCGGCTTCCACCAAGGTGAAAGCCAGGTGGTCGCCAAGGAACGAGGCTTTGATCGGACCCTGATTAAACTGTTTGGGATAGCCCGGCAAGCCATTGATCAGGGCTTGGCGACCCGAATTGTCAACACCAGTTATGCCGGCGAGCTGGAGGTGATCCGCCGCAAACGGGCCTTTGTTGACTTTGAGCAATATGCCAGGGAGCGTGGCATTGAGGTCCTGCTCTCCGTCATGAGTACCACCGGCGGCATCAATGTTGGACCGGGTTCGTTTGCGCTGTCGTATATCGCTGGTCCCCCAATTTCGATCCCGAACAACGGCGACGCTGCTGCTACCGTCGCCCACCCGGCGAACGCGGCTGATTTGATCACCGATAACTGGATGATCTAATCGCTCTTTCCGATCAGGCGGACGCCGCTGATGCGATTTCCGCCCTCAAATCAGCCACCGCAGCAACACATAGATCGCCCCCGTCCCACCATCCATTGGCCGCGCCGAGCAGAACGCCAGCACTTCGTCACGCTGGCGCAGCCAGTGGTTGAGCTTCTGCTTCAAAACCGGCCCCCGGTGGCGTGAGCCGTTGCCCTTGCCATGAATGATCCGCACCCCACTCAAGCCATCGCGGCGAGCTGCGTGGAGAAAAGCCGCCAACGCTACTCTGGCGACAGCGACGGTCATTCCGTGCAAATCCAGCACCGGGCCAATCTGGAAGTGCCCGCGCCGCAGTTTACGCAACACCGCCTGCTGTACCCCTTCGCGACGGTAGTACAACTCGTCACCGATATCCGGGTCCGCCGGTTCGAAATAATCCGACAGCCCGTCGCTCAACACATGCTGCTCGTCGGCCAAGGTAAAGCGGGGAATTGGGGCAGGATGGGGTGGCATGGAGACAACCCGATCACTGCGCAGCGGTTTAACCGGACCGACCGTCTGGCGGAACAGTTCTCGATCCCGTGGATCGAGCGTAACTGGCTGAGTCATGGACGTCTCTTCAACGGAGTGCTGGATTCGGGTATGACGAAAGCCGGTTGCCTGACGAAAGTCCGGTTACCCCAAGTCAGGGTCTGATCGGAAACCTGTCCAAAGCGCTTCTCTGGAAAGATCATACGGCAGGCTGGGCTTTAGCCTGACTTTTTAGGTCAATTTACTCAAAGAGTTAGGCTAAAGCCTAACCCACATTCGGTTCTGGTCTTGGTGAGAAATCATCTGAAATCCGCCTTTTTGTCTTTGTCGTTGCGAGTTCGTAAGGCCGGCCCTGTTCCTGCTATGCTTGCCTTTTCAGCCCCTAATTTCATAGCCAAGCTTCCGGCGGCACGGCTTCCGGTTTCGCAACACATGAGGAAAAATTCCGATGAAAGTTAATGTCAGCGTTGAGGCCACCGCCCAGGAAATGCGTGAGTTTCTGGGTCTGCCGAATATTCAGCCCTTGCACGACGATATTTTGCAGAAGGTCCGGGACAACATGCAACGCGGTGTGATCAACTTTGACGCGCTCGGCTTGATGAAACCGTTGCTGCCGACCCATTTCAACTCGATGGACATGGTGCAGAAATTTTGGGAGGCCGTCGCCAAAGCCAGTGGCCGTAATCAAGCCAACGACTCCGCCGATCGAAAGGCTGAATCCACGCCGGAACCGGATAGCAGCTCAACACGCAATGGCGTTGACAAAACATAATAGCGCCCGAATACGACTGACCGACCGACTGGTTGGTTGACTGGGGAGGTGGATATGGCCAATAAGATTCTGGTGGTGGACGATGAACCCAATATCGTTCTGTCGTTGGAGTTTCTCATGAAGCAGGCCGGTTTTCAGGTGCGCACCGCCTCGGATGGGGAAGCAGCGTTAACCGCCGTAGCCGCCGAACCGCCTGATCTGGTGTTGCTCGATGTGATGATGCCGCGCAAAAACGGTTACGAAGTCTGCCAGGCGATTCGCGCCAACCCCGACTGGAAAGGCGTCCGCATTATCATGCTGACCGCCAAGGGCCGCGAAGTCGAACGCGAAAAGGGCTTGGCGCTCGGCGCGGACGATTACATCACTAAACCGTTCTCGACCAAGGAAGTGGTGGAACGGGTCCGCGAGCTGCTGGCGGAAGCGGGCTGAACTCGTCATGGCTTACCGGACCCGGCTCTGGCTGCTGTGGCTACTCCCGACCCTGCTGACGTTGATCGCGCTGGTGGGGGTCGGGTGGCAGGTCTACCCGGCGGTTCCCGATCCTGAAGCGCGGGATCTGATCCTGTTGTGGCTGGCGCTGGCGGCCTTCGCCATTATCGGTGTGTTCACCGCGATTTGGGCGCTGCTCGACTGGCATTGTTTCATCCCGTTGGGCGCTTTGGCGCGCGGGGCGCGAATCATCTCTCGCAGCAATCCCGGCTATGTGCTGGAACTGCCCAAAGAGCATTGGCTGGGCTACTTTCCGGCCATGCTGCTGGAACTGGGCGAGGCGCTGCACAAGGCCCGCCGCGAAGTCGCCGCCGCGACCGCTATCGGCACCCAGGAAATCGAGGAACAGAAAGCCCGGCTGGAAACTGTATTGCGGGAGTTATCCGAAGGCGTGCTGGTATGCGACGGCGCGGCCCGCATCCTGCTCTACAACCCGGTCGCGATGAAACTGCTGGACAACCGCGAGACCTTGGGGCTAGGCCGTTCACTCTACGATCTGTGGACCCGCGCTCCGATCGAAAGCACTCTGCAACTACTGAACTATCGCCGCCAGAACACCGGCGCGGATCAGCCGGATGGCGATGCTGAATTCGTCTGCGCCACGGTCGACGACGAGACCATGTTTCACTGCCGGATGAGCCTGTTGCCGGGAGCCGGTGAACGGGGGGCGGTGTTCATCATCACCTTCCGTGACATGACCCATCAGGCCGAACGTGCGCTGATCAAGACCCGCACCGAGGATTTGCGCCAGCCGTTGGCCAACCTGCGGGCGGCAGCGGAAAACGTCCTCAACTTCACCGACATGGATCCGGCCCAGCGAATGATTTTCCAGCGGATGATCGTCGAGGAAAGCGAGCGGCTGAGCCAGCGCCTGCAAGAACTGGCCTTTGACCTGCGCAACCTGTATGCCAGCCGCTGGCCAATGAACGATGTGTACTCGACCGACCTGATTGGCAGCGTGATTCACCATCTGGAGCGGCGTACCGGGTTACGGGTCACCCTCGTAGGGATGCCGCTATGGATGAACATCGACAACCATTCGATCATGCTGTTGCTGGAATATCTGCTGGAGCAACTCGCCGCGCAAGTCGCCAGCCCGACCTTCGAGATTGAGTGTCTGCTGGGCAACCGCCGGGTTTATCTGGATATCATCTGGCCGGGTGAACCGTTGCTCGCCAGCCAGTTGGAAGGCTGGCTGATCGAACATGTGCAGGACCTGGTGGGCGCGACCACGGTCGGCGAGGTATTACGGCGGCATAACAGCGATCTGTGGAGCCAGTCACACCGCCGGACGGGCTACGCCCTGTTGCGTTTGCCGCTGCCCGCTTCAACGCGGCAATGGAAAGAACCCGCCGAGAAGCAACCGGAGCGCCCGGAGTTCTACGACTTCTCATTGGGCGAAGATCGCAGTGCGGAATGGGGCGACTTGGTCAACTACCCACTGAGCGCGTTGATCTATGTGGTGTTCGATACCGAAACCACCGGGCTGGCTCCATCCAGGGGCGATGAAATCATCCAAATCGCCGGGGTGCGGATCGTCAATCGCCGGATGTTGACCGGCGAGACGTTTGATCAACTGGTCAATCCGGGCCGGACGATTCCCAAGACTTCGATCCGCTTTCATGGCATCACCGATGAGATGGTGCAGGACAAGCCGGGAGTGTCCACCGTGCTGCCGCAATTCCGGGCTTTCGTCGGTGATGATCATACCGTGCTGGTAGCGCACAACGCGGCGTTTGACATGAAGTTCCTCAAACTCAAGGAAGAGAAAACCGGAGTACGGTTCAGCAATCCGGTGCTGGATACTTTGTTGCTGTCCGGCTACCTGCATGATTACACCGACGATCACAATCTGGACGCTATCGCTGATCGCTTGGGAGTGGACGTGCAGAATCGCCATACCGCGCTGGGCGATTCACTGGTGACCGCACAGGTATTTTTAAAACTGCTGGATCTGCTGGAAGCGCAAGGCGTGATTACGCTTGGCCAGGCGCTGGAAGCCTCTGACCGGATGGTCGAGATTCGCAAAACCCAGGCGAATTTTTAAGATTGTCGGATTTTTTAAGGAGTGACAAAAACCTGGAGAATAACCTGCCGTTAATCTTTCCGTGATTTTCCGTGTGTTCCGTGGCTAAGTGTCTTCCGTAGATAATCATGCGCCAACAATCCAGAGAATATATCGTCATCCTGTTTATCGTCGGAGCGTTAGCGCTTAACTATCCGGTGCTGGGTCTGTTTGACCGATCGGCGGCCCTATTCGGCATCCCGCTGTTATATCTCTATCTTTATCTGATCTGGATCGTCTTGATCATTCTGCTGATTGCTGTGGTTCAGCGTTCGACAGTCCATGAACCGGAGCAACTTAAACCGCCATCGCCAACCGCCGGTTTTTCCAAAAGACGCCGGGTTGATAATACTAATCCGAGGGAGCCTCTCTGAATGCTAAGCGATGGCGTTATCATCACCAGCGCCCTGATTTATATGGGGGTGCTGTTCGGCATAGCTTATTACGGTGATCAACGCGCTGATGCTGGCCGTTCGATCATTGCCAATCCCTATATCTATACCCTGTCACTGGCGATTTATTGCACCGCATGGACGTTCTACGGCAGCGTTGGGCTGGCGGCGACCCGCGGAGTCGATTTCCTGCCGATTTACCTGGGTCCCACCCTGATGGCAGTGCTGTTCTGGCTGGTCTTGCGCCGGATCGTGCGGATTACCAAGACCCATCGCATTACCTCCATTGCCGATTTTGTCGCCTCCCGTTACGGCAAAAGCGGCCTGCTGGCGGGAATGGTGACCGTCATCGTCGTCATTGGCATCCTCCCCTACATCTCCATCCAACTGAAAGCGATTGCGACCAGCTTCAGTCTGTTGCGTCAGTACCCGCAAGTCGCCATGCCGGCTTTTTCCACTCAACAACCGTTCTGGGCCGACACCACGTTTTTAGTGGCGCTGGTGTTGATCGTGTTCGCCATTCTGTTTGGCACCCGCCATATCGATACGACTGAGCGCCATGAAGGCATGGTTACGGCGGTCGCGTTCGAGTCGCTGTTCAAACTGGTGGTGTTCGTTCTGGTGGGGCTGGTGGTGACTTTTGGCATGTTTGACGGCCCCGGCGCTTTGTTCCAGCAGGCAGCGGCCCGGCCCGATCTGGCGACGCTGATGCGGTTTGAAGTGGTGCCGGGCGGCTACGGCGGCTGGTTGTCGCTGACTTTCCTGTCGATGATGGCATTCCTGTTTCTGCCTCGCCAGTTTCAGGTGCTGGTCGTGGAGAACGTCAACGAAGCCCATATCCGTAAGGCGACCTGGCTGTTTCCGCTCTATCTGTTCGCCATCAACCTGTTCGTGTTGCCCATTGCGCTGGGCGGGCGGCTGACCTTCACCAGTGGCGAAGTCGATGCCGACATGTTCGTACTGGGTTTGCCGATGGCCCTGCACAAGCCTGATCTGGCGCTGTTGGTGTTTCTCGGTGGGCTATCGGCGGCAACCAGCATGATCCTGTTCGAGACCGTCGCCCTGTCAACGATGCTCTGTAATGATGTGGTGATCCCGATCCTGCTACGGCTCAATCCGCGCTGGCTCGCGGGCCGCGCCGACTGGTCCGGGCTGCTGCTTGGCATCCGCCGTGCGGGTATCGCCGCCATCATCCTGCTCGGTTACCTCTACTTCCGCTTCGTCGGTGAGTCCTACGCGCTGGTGGCCAGCGGCCTGATTTCCTTTGCCGCCGCCGCCCAGTTTGCGCCGCCGATCCTGATCGGTCTGTACTGGAAACGGGCTAACCGGCGCGGGGCACTGCTCGGCCTGAGCGGCGGGTTTCTGGTCTGGGCCTATACCCTGTTGCTGCCGGCAATGGCCCGCTCCGGCTGGATCAGCGTCAGCTTTGTCGATCACGGCCCGTTCGGGCTGGAACTGCTCAAGCCTTATGCGCTGTTCGGCCTCCGCGACATGGATCCGTATATGCACGCGGTGTTCTGGAGCATGTTGGCCAATGTCGGCGGTCTGGTGTTCGGATCGATGCTGACCCGGACGGACGCCATTGAGCAGGTGCAGGGCAGCGAGTTCGTCAATATCCTCGAACGTGAGCGCCATGATGGTGATTCGCTGCTGTGGCGGGGGGTCGTGGAAACCGCCGAACTCTATGATTTGCTGGCCCGGTTTATCGGGCCGCCCCGAGCCACCGAGGCCTTCGACCGCTATGCCCGCGATCACGGCGGGTATCCATTGTCGGCTGATTCCCGGCTGATTCATTACACCGAACGGTTGCTGGCGGGCGCGATTGGTGCAGCTTCGGCGCGAGTGATGATCTCGTCCATCGTGATGGGTGAGGTGCTGAGCATTGAGGAGGTGATGACCATTCTCGACGAGAGTACCCAGGTCATCGAATACAGTCGGCGGCTGGAGCAGAAATCGGGAGAACTGGAAGCGGCCTCGGCTGAATTGCGCGAGGCCAATCACCGGCTGCGGGAACTGGACCGGCTGAAAAATGAATTTATCTCCACCGTTACTCACGAACTGCGGACGCCACTGACTTCGATCCGGGCTTTTTCGGAAATTCTACTGGCTAATCCGGATATGGACGTGGAACAGCGCAGCAAATTTTTGGGGATTATTGTCCGGGAAAGCGAGCGGTTGACCCGGTTAATTAATCAGGTGCTGGACATGGCGAAGATGGATTCCGGGCGGACCGAATGGCGGATTGAAAACCTCGATCTGCGGGCGCTGATTCAGGACGCGATTAGTTCAACCAGTCAGCTTTTCCATGATAAAGCAGTGACGTTACGCGAAAATCTGGGCGAACTACCGGTGCAGATTACCGGTGATCATGACCGGTTGACCCAGGTCGTGATTAACCTGCTGTCCAACGCGGTGAAGTTCTGCCCGGAACAGACCGGCGAGGTACTCATCTGGCTGCGGCATACGACTGATTGTTGGCGCATTGAAGTGATCGACAACGGTCCTGGCATTGCCCGCGACCAGCACAAGCTGGTGTTCGAGAAGTTCCACCAGGTCAACGACCGTCTGGCCGGCAAACCGAAGGGCACCGGATTAGGCTTGCCGATCAGCCAGAAAATCGTTGAACACCACGGCGGGCGGATCTGGGTTGAGAGCGAGATCGGGCAGGGCGCAACATTTATCGTCGAACTGCCGGGCCAAGCGTGAGGGGGGACTTTCTCGCAATGGCTGATTCAAGACAACACGGATTAAAACGCGGACGGTGCGGCCATGAAAGCCTATCTTGAGCTGTTGCGACAAGTGCTGACGGAGGGCGCACGCAAAGCAGACCGGACCGGAATCGGGACGCTGAGCGTATTTGGCGCACAACTGCGCTTTGATCTGCGGGCGGGATTTCCGTTGGTCACGACGAAGAAACTGCATCTACGCTCGATCATTCATGAGTTGTTGTGGTTTTTGCGGGGCGATACCCGCCTCGCTTACCTGCACGAACATGGGGTGACGATCTGGGATGAATGGGCGGATGAACGCGGCGATCTGGGGCCGATTTATGGCAAACAGTGGCGAGCGTGGGAGACCGTGGATGGTCGGCGCATGGATCAACTGGCTGACGCAATCGACCTGCTGCGGCACGACCCTGATTCACGGCGGATCGTGGTGTCGGCCTGGAATGTTGGAGAATTGGCGCGAATGCGGCTGTTGCCCTGTCATCTGCTGTTCCAGTTTTACGTCGCCAATGGCGAGTTGTCCTGCCAACTTTATCAGCGCAGCGCCGATCTGTTTCTCGGGGTCCCGTTCAATATTGCCAGTTATGCGTTGCTGACCCATCTGGCGGCGCAACAAGCGGATTTGCGGGTCGGCGAATTCATCTGGACCGGCGGCGATTGCCACCTTTACCTGAATCATCTGGACCAGACCCGGTTGCAACTGAGCCGCGAACCCAGGCCGTTGCCCCGCTTGACCCTTCGCCGCCGGCCCGAAGCGCTGGCCGACTACCGTTACGATGACTTCGAGATCGCTGGCTACCAAGCCCATCCGGCGATCAAGGCTCCGGTAGCGGTCTGAGTCATTTCTTCATCACGGCCACGGTCAGCGCTTGACGATTGCGGTAATTCATGTTGCGATGCACAAATCTATCGGCGAACGAGGCTTTGAAGATGAACAGCAACCGAATTTTTGAGCGGAAACAAACAGTGAATCTACTTATTTGGCAATCGGTATTGCGGATTGCCGGATTGATGAACCTTGGGGCCATTAGCGCCGGGCGCCGGGTGCTGGACACCTACCTGCTGTGTTTGCAGCAGGGTGCGGATTGTGTGCAAGAAGCGCAGGTCGGCGATCCGCCAAAGCAATGGGTGAATAGCTACATTGACACTTTGAGCGAATGTGCAGAAAAATCCTGGCAGGATTTCCGCAACAACTGGCAGATTTTATTACTGACTCAGGACGAGGCGCTGATTTGGGTCGCCAAAATTGAACGGGCGCTGGCTGATCGTTGATTCATCGTAACTTTTGGAATTTGAACCATGTGCGGAATTGTCGGCGCTATCGCTGAACGCAATGTCACCCCGATCCTGCTGGAAGGACTGCGGCGACTGGAATATCGTGGCTACGACTCGGCGGGGATCGTGACTCTGGACCCCCGCGATAATCAGTTGCACCGGCTCCGCACCGTCGGCAAAGTCCAAATGCTGGCGGATCGGTTGCGGCAGGAACCGGTGCGCGGGCCGCTGGGTATCGCGCACACCCGCTGGGCGACGCACGGCGAACCCTGCGAGCGCAACGCCCATCCGCATGTCAGCAAGGATTCAGTGGCTGTCGTGCATAACGGCATCATTGAGAATTACCGGGAACTCAAGGAAGACTTGCTGGCCGCCGGCTATTGCTTTGAGTCGGAAACCGATACCGAAGTCATCGCGCATCTGGTTGACCGGCATTTCCGGGAAACTGGCCGGCTATTAACCGCAGTGCAACGAACCGTGGCGCAACTGACCGGGGCGTACAGTATTGGCGTGATTTGCCGCGATGACCCGGAACGGCTAATTGCGGCGCGGGCCGGCAGCCCATTGGTCGTAGGCATTGGCATTGAGGAGCATTTCATCGCTTCGGACGTGTTTGCGCTGGCCCCGGTGACACAAACTTTCGTGTTTCTGGAAGAAGGCGATCTGGCTGAAGTGCGGCGGGAGAGCTTCACGATCTACGACCGCACCGGGCAAGTGGTGGAACGGCCTCTGACCTACACCGGTCAGGCCGGCGGCGTAGTCGGCAAGGGCAATTACCGGCATTTCATGCTCAAGGAGATTTTCGAGCAACCGGCGGTGGTCGCCGAAACTCTGGAAGGGCGCATTCATCAGGGTCGGGTGCTGGAGGACAGCTTCGGGCCAGAGGCGGCGGCGTGGTTTGACCAGACTCAAGGCGTTCACATCGTCGCCTGCGGCACCAGTTATCACGCCGGATTGGTCGCCCGTTACTGGCTGGAAAACCTGGGCGTTCCCTGCACGGTTGAGGTCGCCAGCGAATACCGGTATCGGCGCGGGGTCACGCCGCCCCGGACCCTGTTCGTCTGCATCTCTCAGTCCGGGGAAACTGCCGACACGCTGGCCGCCTTGCGGGCGGCGAAAGAGCGCGGCTATGTGGCGACCCTGGCGATCTGCAATGTCGCCGAAAGCCCGCTGGTGCGGGAAGCAGCGCTGACCCTCCTGACGCGCGCTGGCCGGGAAATCGGTGTGGCTTCGACCAAGGCGTTTATGACGCAATTGGTGGCGTTGCGGTTGCTGGCGCTGATGCTGGGCCGGCGGCACGGCCTCACTGCGGCAAAAGAAGCGATGCTGGTACACGATTTGGAACGGCTGCCGAAGGCGCTGGAGGAAGCCTTAGCCTTGAATGGCGCGATTGAGCGACTGGCTGAACATTTTGCCGACAAAAATCACGCCCTGTTTCTGGGACGCGGCCCGCAATACCCGGTGGCGATGGAAGGGGCGCTTAAACTCAAGGAAATTTCCTACATTCACGCTGAGGCCTATCCCGCCGGCGAACTCAAGCATGGTCCACTGGCGCTGGTGGACAGCGATATGCCGGTGGTGTGCGTGTTGCCGAAAGATGGGTTATTGGAGAAAGTGCTGTCCAATTTGCAGGAAGTGCGAGCGCGGGGTGGGGTGCTGTTTCTGTTCGCCGATCGCGAGGTGGACGCCGGTTTAAGTGGCGTTGATACGCACGTTTTATCGCTCGGCGCAGTGCCGGAATCCATTGCACCACTGGTTTTTACTGTACCGCTGCAATTGCTGGCTTATCACGTCGCTATTCTAAAAGGCACTGATGTGGATCAGCCGCGTAATCTGGCTAAATCAGTGACGGTGGAATAGCCATTCAACCCTGTAACTTTTCGCCAGTCTGGAGTTTCTAATGAGCCTCTTTATTAAATCCAAGTACCGTTTGGTGGTATTGATTGCAACCGGGTTTCTGACAATGGCCGGTTGTGATGGAGACTCTTCCAATGAGAACCCAGTCGTAGATTCGACTAAAAGCAGGGCCGGTTATTCCGTCATTGAACCGATTGCCTACCGGTTTCAGAATAAGACCAGCGGTGTGCTTGATCTGAAAACATCTGAATCTCGAGTCTGGTATTCCTATCTGCCCGCTGATACCGATGTTACCAAAAAACCGCTGTTCGTGATGATCAATGGTGGGCCGGGATCGTCGACTTCGACCCAGTTATTCAGTATGAACACTGCGCCCTATACCTTGGACCGGGAACATATTAAACCCAATAGTAATGGTTATTCTTTGAATGACTACAGTTGGACCCGGATGGGCAATCTACTGTATATCGATGCAGCGGCGACCGGTTTTTCCTACAATGTTTCGCCGGATGCTGCAACCTTGAATGGCAGGATCAGCGAGTTTTTCCTCAAGGGCAACTTTAATCCGTATATTGATGCCGCTCAGGTGATTCGAGTCATCCTCAGATTCTTGGATCATCATCCCGATCTTCAGGCTAATGAGGTTATTCTGGTCGGAGAAAGCTATAGCGGCACGCGAGTTTCCACGATGCTGAATCTGCTGCTCTTCCATCAAAACTATGCGAACGGCACCAAAATTTTTCAGGATGAAATGCTGGCGGCGGAAATCCGTCATCATTTCCACGCCATTTATGGTCAGGATACCGAACTCACTCCAGCGGTCGTTGCTCGTCAATTTAGCCGCCAAATTTTGATCCAGCCTGAATTAAGCGGAGTCTATCAGGATACGATCACGGGCGAGATGTTCCTTGCGCCTAACTCGGTCATTGACCAGGTCGCCGAAGAGTCGGGGCATCCCGGTGGCTATAAGCGGACTTGCACGGATGACGAATTGCCCGTTCCAAACACCCCCATCAACTGTGCGCTTTTTTATTATGTGCCAGAGGTCTTTAATCGGGATCGCTACAACTACTCCAAGGGACAAACCTGGACGGATGATCTGGAAGCATTCACCCTCCAAAGCCTGCGCGATGTCAATGATCTGTCCACGGTCTTGAATCACAACGTGGCAGATATCAAGGAGATCAAACCAGAGGCTCGTCAACAGGCTTATCGAATGATTGACCTCTATCTGGATCCTATCTATCTGCTGGATTATAGTTCCCTGGTCTATCCTGGAGGGACTCAAGGCGCACGCTCACCAGAAAGCCGGGGGCGATTGGCGCTTTATGCAAAATCCCAAGCGTATCAAGCCGGTCTTCTCAACAGCGCTGATCCTAATCCGATGTGTTCGGACAGCGTCCAACTCCCGAATACGCTTCAGGCCACGTTTGGCACGCTTCAGAAGTGGGATTGCTATTTAATCGGGATGAATCTAACGGTCTATGCTGCCTTTACGATGCTCAATCTTGAGAGCTTTATCTATGACATTGAGCCTGATGATTCCCCCATTTATGGACAGATGTTTCTTGAGAATCTGCCATTGGTTAAAACCTTCCTGACCGATTCAGAATATGATCTGGTGATCTATTCCCCCGCCATACCTAAAGCCTTGGAAAAATACACCGATCTGGTGCAAAAGGTGGAGGTTGTGCGTGGCAAGGATAATGCGGATAAGCGTCAGGGCCGGTTTACGGTCCAGTATGTTCCCAATGCTCTGACCGAAACCACAACGCCGGCTACTGTGTCGCTTTACTACCCGTATTACGCGACCGCCGGACATTCAGTCTCCTCGGCGCAACCGGACAAGATTCAGGCGGATGTAATGAAGTGGCTGGCCTGTCCTGACGCAGCCTGTCAATAGGTTTGCGAGAAATAGCTTACCACCAAGATATTTTAAAACCTCCTAATTCCTCTGCCGCCGCTGCCCATTCAGAAGAAAATGGTGGCAAGCATTGAGACCCTTGATAAAAAAGGGTCAGACTTACGTTATTAAAGACCTTGGCGATCAAAAGCGGCAGATTCTTCTGGATGGCATCAAGTGAGTCACCCACTATCGACATCGGGAAAAAACCCTCAATACCTCACTGGCGATCCTGTTATCCCGCTTGGGCGAGGCCGACACTATAATTGATGGACAAAACCTTCGCGGTTACTGACAAAATCGGGTTGTATGCCGACTGCATCAAGCAGATGCCCAAATACCTGTGAATGTAATACGCCGAGGAATTGTAAGCGCCACTGAACGTCAGTCTGCTCGCCGAATCGCCAGTTTAGTTATTAATAGATAAATTTTAAATCGGTCACACCAGGCTGAGCCGACGACTCTGGAAGAACGACAGGAGAAAATCATGGCGCAATCCGCAACCGTTATGGTCTCTGAACCGGAATCGCTTTCCTGGCTCATCGTCAGGCGTATGGCGATTCGCGCTCTGCGCCGCGACTGGCAATCCGGCGAATTACGAGTGCTGGCGGTCGCCTTGCTGATCGCCGTGGCCAGCGTTGCCGCGGTTGGCTTTTTCACCGATCGGATTCAGCAGGCGATGGAGCGCAAAGCCAGCGAACTGCTCGGCGCTGATCTGGTGATCAGCGCGCCGGATCCGTTACCGCCAATCCTGATCGAAGAAGCGCAGCGCCGGGGCTTACAAACCGCCGAAACCCTGAATTTCCGCAGCGTGGTAGTCGCCGGCGAGATCACGCAACTGACTGAGGTTAAAGCGGTAGGCCCCGGCTATCCGCTGCGCGGCGCATTACAGGTCAGCGACCAGCCCTTCGCCCCGCCTCGAACGGTCACCACCATTCCCAATCCCGGCGAGGTCTGGCTGGACGAGCGGTTGTTGCAAACCCTGAATCTGCAGGTCGGCGATCCGGTGGATTTCGGTGCCCACCGCTTCCGCATCGGTCCAGTGCTGGCCTACGAACCGGATCGGGCCGGCGATCTGTTCAGCATCGCCCCGCGCCTGTTACTGAATCTGGCCGACATTCCCGCGACCGGCTTGGTGCAACGCGGCAGCCGGGTTGACCATCGGCTGTTGCTGGCCGGTCAGCCGGCGGCGCTGGCTGCTTTCAAAGCCTGGGCGACGCCCCGGTTGCAGACCGGCGAGAAGCTGCAAGGAGTCCGCGATGCCCGCGCTGAACTGCGGTCGGCACTGGAACGGGCGCAGCGGTTTTTGAGTCTCGCCGCGCTGGTGAGCGTGATTCTGGCCGGAGTCGGGGTCGCTATCGCCGCCCGCCGCTTCGCCGCCCGGCATTGGGACAGTGTGGCGATCCTGCGCTGCGTTGGCGCAACCCAAGGATTCATCATCCGCCTGTTTACACTGGAATTGCTGGCACTGGCCGGGGTGGCCGGCATCATCGGCCTGGTCACCGGCTATCTCGCCCAATATGGTTTAAGCGCACTACTCGGGCAATTGGTCAGCAGCACCGAGTTGCCGCCGCCGTCCTGGCAACCGCTGCTGCCGGCGCTGGGGACCGGTTTCGTCACCCTGCTCGGCTTCGGCTTGCCGCCGTTGCTGCGGTTGCGGGAAGTGCCGCCGTTGCGGGTGTTGTGCCGCGATCTCGGCCCGGTCAATTCCCGCCTGCTGGCCCTGTATGGCCCGGCAGTGCTGGCGACCGTGGCGCTGCTGGTCTGGCAAGCTGGCGAAGCGCGGCTGGCGCTGTATGTTTGCGCCGGGGTGGCGGGAACGGTGATCGCATTGGCGTTGGCGGCGTGGGGACTGGTCAAGGCGCTGAACCTGCTGCGCGGGCAGGTCGGCGTCGCCTGGCGGTTCGGGCTGGCCAACATTGCCCGCCGCGGCCCCGGCAGTGTGGTGCAGATTGTGGCGCTTGGACTGGGGCTGATGGCGCTGCTGATGCTGACTCTGGTGCGGACGGATTTACTGAACAGTTGGCGGGACAGTCTGCCGGTCGATGCGCCTAATCATTTTCTGATCAATATCCAGCCGGATGAAGTCGCCGGTATTAAAACCTTTCTCAGTGTGCGTGGCTTGGGCAATGTCGAGCTGTTCCCGATGGTGCGCGGGCGACTGACCACCATCAATGACCGGGCGGTGGGGCCGGATGATTACGAAAATCCCCGCGCCAAACGATTGGTGGAACGTGAATTCAACCTGTCCTGGACCGACCGGTTGCAGGACGATAACCGGATCGTTGTCGGACGCTGGTGGAACGCCGATCAGCGTGGTCAGGGAATTGCCTCGGTAGAAAAAGATTTGGCCAAAGATTTGGGCATCGCCTTGAACGACAACGTGCGCTTCCAGATTGCCGGACAAACCCTGACTGCCAAGGTCACCAGTCTGCGCAGCATCGAGTGGGATTCCTTCCGGGCCAATTTCTTCGTGCTGTTGCCGTCCGGGGTGCTGGAAAACTATCCAGCGACCTGGATCACCAGTTTTCACTTGCCGCCGAGCCAGAAACCATTGCTGGCCGATCTGGTGCGGCAATATCCGTCGGTGACGGTGCTGGATGTCGAGGCGCTGATGAATAAGGTGCGCGAAATCGTGAATCGGGTGATCGCTGCAGTCGAATATGTGTTCCTGTTTACGCTGGCGGCGGGGCTGGTCGTGCTGTACGCGGCGATTCAGGCCACGCAAGACGAGCGGCGGTTTGAAAGCGCCGTGTTGCGAACTTTGGGGGCGCAGCGGGCGGTGGTGCGGCAAAGCCTGCTGGCCGAATTTGCCACGCTTGGGCTACTGGCGGGAGTATTGGCCGCCGGTGCCGCAACCGTAATCGGCTATGTTCTCGCCACCCAGATGTTTGATTTTCCCTATCACGGCAATTCGTGGATCTGGCTGCTGGGCGGCGGCGCGGGCGTGGTGGGCGTAGGTCTGGCCGGACTGATCGGTACTCGCTCGGCGTTGAATCAGCCGCCGTGGCGGGCGTTGCGGGAACTGTAAAGACGCGGCGTCTGCGCTACGCCACTCAGCGGATCTCCAGTTCCACCAAGTGCGGATCGAAATTCTGGATGGTCTGGACCAGACTTGAAATCCGTCAGGAACCCGCCGAACGGGCGCAAGCCCGCCACTCCCGGATCGCCGATCTGGAGGTCTATTTCGCGCTGACTTGTGGCAGGTATCTGAGCTTTCGCCAACTCATTGAATGCGGTGAAACCCAGGCGGAAACTGGCCTGGCCAATCTGCCCCGGGAACCGGAAAGTTATAATGCCCTGCTGGATTTGGCCCTGAACGTGCTGGACCCGGTGATCGATTACTTCGGCATGATCCGGCTGAGTTATGGCTTCTGTTCACTGCCGCTGGCCCGGCGGATTCCC
>CAIRMO010000131.1 GCA_903879705.1 uncultured Candidatus Competibacteraceae bacterium
ATGGTTTTGGCAACGTCCACATCCTGCCTGACGACACTAGCGGATCGCATCGCATCGCTTAACGCCCCAGCGCGCTTAACGCCAACGGCTGAAACTCCTGCGCCGGATCGTCCAGATGCCGGGCCAATTCCCCCACCTGCCGATGAATAATCTGCCGATAAGGGTGATGCTCACCCTGCCACAACACCGGCTCCTGCATCAGTGTCTCCCACGCCGCATACAGCTTGCCGCGCCGCCCATCGCCCAGCCAGCACGCCCCCTCCGCATCCTGCTGAAAATCGGCCAGTTCCAACTCATGCCGAGCCAACCGCAACGTCAACCGATCCACCAAGGGTCGTAACGGCTCCATCAAATCCAGCGCACACGACGGCTGGCCGCCATCGCTGGCATGAAACACTCCGGCGAACGGGTCCAGCCCATAACCGTGCAACGCGCTCCGCACCTCCCCCAGCAACAGCGTATAGCCCAGCGATAACAACGCATTGACCGGATCCGGTGCCGGATGGTGATGCCGCCCGACGAAGGTAAACGGTGAACCCTGCAACAGCGCCCCAAACCCGGCAAAATAGGCTCGCGCCCCGCTCCCCTCAAACCCGCGCAAACTGGCCGCACTCTCTGCCGTATGTGCCGCCGCAATAAATGGCTCCAATCCCGCCGCCGCTGGCGACTCATGCAACCGCAACAACCAGCGCTGATTCCGCAGCTTTGCCGTAATCAAAGCGCGGGCGATGGGCAACGCCGCCGCCTCATCGGCCATCAGCGCGTATTGCCGCGCCCGCCGCCGCACCTGACCCCCGCACTCGCCCTGCACATGCCCATGCAACCAACCGCTTCGGCTCAACAAGGTCGTCGGAATCCCCCGCTCCAGCAGTGCATTCAACGCATCCGCCGTCAACTGCACCCGCCCGTAAATCAGCACCCGATCCACCTGCTCCAGCGGAAAGCCGCGCTCGCCGCCCTCCCGATCTTTCAGGATCAGTTGCCATCCCTCACGCCCCAGCCGCGCCCCCGGTTGATCCAGATACAAGGTACACATCATCGTCTCCTCGGTTCACTCCGCGATCACGAACGCCACCGGTTCCAGCGCGACCGGCTTCACTCCCGGCCCATGCGCCTCCGCCGCCCCGATCAGGAACCAATCCAGCCGTTCCCCTGCCGTCAGCGGCTGTTCGCCCAGTAACTGCGTCAGCCGCGTCTTGCGTCGTCCATCCAACTGGCAGACAAACACCGACTTCTGCACCGGCTCGCCAAAGCCCCGCAACAACCGATGTAATTGCAGCCGTCGCCGGTTATCGCTGATGTCATACGCCACCACCCAGGTTGCCATGTGTTTTCCCCGCGATGGGCTATCCTCAATTCCAACAACGACAACCATCGCAGAATTTTCAACGCTGCCGGGTTTAAAAATTCGCCCCGGCTTGACGTTGAAGGGATATAGCGAAGTCACTGACCCAAGGAATACCTGAACCGATGTCCGCTCTTGCCGCGTTACGCACCCCTGACCACGATGCCCACAGTGTCCGGCTCGACTTGCGGACTCTGAGCCCGCTCTACACCGGCGGAGTTGGTCAGCACGGTGATCAAATCCATCCCTCTGGCCTGCTCGGCGGCTTGCGGAAATTCTCCTGTCTACTGGCCGCCACTGTTGGCGATGGCGAGTTTGAACACGCGGTTTGGGGAACGCCCACCGATGCCAAAAACCATCACGCCAAGCAAGTCGCCTTGCGGGTAGACGCCAGTGGCCTGAAAAAAATGAAGGACTTGCCAGCTCGGATTAACTGGGATCGACCCGACGGACAACGCCGGCAGGGCTGGTTTTACAACGTCGCCCATGATGGTGTTTTGCATCTCACCCTCACTCGGTGCGGCCTCAATGATGCCCATTGGCAACTGTTGTTACTCGCGCTGCGGATTCAGCTTCGTCACGCCACCTTTGGCAGCCGCGATCAATGGGGATTGGGCGTGCTGACCACGGATGAATTGCCGGCGGTAGAATCGTTACCGCCGCTGCAAACCGTGCCCTTGTCCGACCGACCTGGTTTGCAGCGTGCCCTGTTCGCCGAGATTCAATTCAACCGGTCACTGCCGGATCACTGGCCGGCCCGGCTGGAACAAGGATTGCGCTGGCGGGAAAAGCTCCGGGGCAGCTTCCGCAAACCGGGTGAAGACGATTTGCGCCACTACCTGTTTGGGCAACTCAACCGCTACGGCAGCGCGATCAATCTGTCGGCGCTGTACCCGCATGGCAACAACGGCTGTGCGTTGCGGATTTGGGGCGTCATCCCGCATACCACCCCGCCCCGATTCGCTGACCAGCGGAGTGAGATCGTGCAAACGCTGCGGCAGGCAATGACGCAGGGACCGGAAGGCGTGTGGCCGGGGGAGCGTCGGATCGTCTGGCAGGACGGCGCGGCGCATCAAACGGATTTTTCCCATTGGATCAACCAACTGGCGGGAGTAGTGGCATGACCTGTTTCGACGCACTGGCCGACGAGGCTTTTCGACCCCAAGCGGGTGACTGGCTCCAGCAGGGAGCGCGGCTACGGCGCACGGTTCGCTGCAACGCCGATCTGACCGCCAAACGCACCGAGTTCCTCAGCCAATACGCTATTGCCAACGCCAACCGGGGCCAAGGCGAAGCGCGTCTTCACCCCTGCCACAGCCCGGCCTTGACCCCAACGGGCCTGAATGCCGCTGCTCGCACCGTGCAACAGGCGCTGGCCGGCTTCCCCCGTTACAGCGCCCGATTGTTGCTGACGTTCCGCCTGTTGACCCCGTTATTAACCAAGGACGACGACCCGTTCTATCTGTTTGATAACCCCGCCCGCAAAGACCACCTGCTCGGTTTGCCCTGTCTGTCTGCCGCCAGCCTCAAGGGCCTGTCCGCCGATGCTTACCAACGAGCCTTTCCGAGTGGAGTCGATTGGCCTGACCTTGGCAAGGACGATCCAAACCGTACCCGTGCCTTCCGCCACGCCGATCCCCACGCCAAACGGCTGTTCGGCATCGCCGATGACGGCGCAAAAATCGAGAGTGAAAAAGGCCGGCTGCATTTCTCGCCGGTCTGGTTCAACCAACTGCAACTGCTGGTGATGAATCCCGGCGATCCGGCCCGCGCCGTGGGTACATTCCCCATTCAGTTTGAGGCTATCGCTCCCGGTCAAACGGGCGTCCTGGAAGTGATCTACTTCAACCCGCTCGGCACGAAAGACAGCGACGAAGCCACCGTCCGCGCTGATCTGGCCCGCTGGCTGGCGGCAGTGGCAAGTTGGTGGCCGGCGTTGGGGTTGGGCGCGAAACGACTGGCCGGGTATGGGGCGATTCAGATAGAGAGTGTTGAATTGCGAACTATCGGCTGGTCAGGCGTTGCCGCTAAAGGTGAAAACAGTTGGATCAAACTGGCCCGC
>CAIRMO010000132.1 GCA_903879705.1 uncultured Candidatus Competibacteraceae bacterium
ACCTGACGCGACCTGACGCGACCTGACATGAACTTGGCGGGATGACGGCGGAAACTGCGGAGATAAGTACATGAAAAGATTGGCGCGCCCGGCGGGACTTGAACCCACGACCTTCGGCTTCGGAGTTAGTGTAGCCTGATGAAAACCCGGCTGCTGCTGATTTTCCTGCTGGCCACCACACTCATTCTCGCGGCATGGCGGCTCTACGACTGGCTGCACATTCCCACGATTAGCGGCCTCGTGATCGCGGTGGCCGACGGCGACACGGTCACGCTGCAAACCGCTGACCATCCCAAGCTCAAAATCCGCCTGGCCGAAATAGACGCGCCCGAAATCAGTCAACCTTATGGCCTTGAGGCGCGGCTGCTACTCAATAGACTGGTCTTCAACCAGACCGTTGAAGTCAAAACGACCGGACTGGATAAATACGGGCGCACCTTGGGCCGGATTGACTGCAACGGCCTGGACGTGAATGCAGAACTGGTCAAACAAGGCGCGGCGTGGGTTTACCGTGAATATGCCAGCGACTCCGTCTTGTTCGCCCTGGAGGAACAAGCCAAGACCGCGCAACGCGGCTTGTGGGCCTTACCGGAAGACCAGCGGATTGCGCCGTGGGACTGGCGACATCATAAAAACCTGCGAGGCCAAGCGCCTCTTAAAGAAGCGCCTCCCGGAACCTGCGGTGGCAAGCGCACCTGCAAAGAAATGAGCAGTTGCGACGAAGCCAAATTCTATTTAACCCAGTGCGGATTAACGCGCCTGGACAGAGACAGCGATGGCATCCCGTGTGAAAAACTCTGTCGCTAACCGTGGGGTATCACAAACCGCTGGGTTGCCCACACCAACATAGCCAGCAGTGAGGTAACAAGAAACCAACCAATCTTTTTGATGCCTCTAGTGAAATCGATCAATACCGTACCCTGTATTTTCAATTCAACAATGGCTCTTTCCAGTCTGACGATTTCAAGGCGGATATTCTCAACATGCGCGTCTTGTTCATCAATCCGCCGATGCTGATGCTTGTTATCCTCGAAATGCACAACCATCTTCGAATTACTCTCTGCAATACTGGTTAAAGCCGCTTGAATTTGCCTTTGCACATCCGGGATATAGCGATTGTGCGTCGCCACGTCGCGCTCTACCTGAATCAGTCGCTCCACCAACTCTTGGCGTAGTGAGGCCAGAGTCGGGTTCGGGTTCGAGACATTGCGTCTACTAAACTCCCGGTCCGTCATTTGGCAGCCACACCCTTAACCTTCTCATAGCTTCTCGCGCCAATCAGTCCCAATCCCAACAGCCCGAAAACCAGATTCCAGATCGTATCATCCATTGCCAATTTCGGGATGATGATTCCTGCGTTGCACAAAGCTACCGTGAAGATCGCGGTCGGATAGAGGATGTAGGTATAGAAGAAAATCAGGACGCAGCACCAGAGCAACGCGGGCCGTGCGCCGGAAACAAACAGGTTGGGATTCCCGGCTTCAGCCTGATTAACCTCCGCCTGAGCCAGCCGTTCTTTATGCACGGCATCCAATTCAGCCAGTGTCGCGGCCAACCGAATCCGCTCGCTCTCCGTGGCATCCGGCCAAATGCGGTTGATAACCGCTGTGCCTAAATCAGCGAATGCGCCTAATCCGGTCAAGTCCATGATTGCACCTTACGGCAGAATGTCATCGATCCAATCGGGTGGGGTTGTGATCCAATCGTAAAAATCGCGAGAGGCCTGCTGAATGTCATCCACCAGTTTCGATGCCGGATTAGGCGGAAGGGTATCGGGATCGGGCGGCTCCCCACTAACCGTATCATCTATGGAATCATCATCCACTTGCTTGCAAAACTGGCGGCTAATCCATGACGAAAAGGGTGCAAGTTCGCCTACCACAATAAGAATTGCCCCAACATAAACAACCACGTTAATCAACGCCAAAATTATCAGGCGAAAAAACAACAACAGCTTCCCTAACCAACCCGCCCACGATAAAACACTCAACGCAATTTCAATGCCCCCCAACACCACGAGAATTTCTGGTAACGCATCGCCAATGCCCCTACAAATCTGAACCACTTGGTCAAATGCTTTCGCCCAAGCGCAATAATCATCGCCACCTTCTTCATTCGGGCAAATCGGGGTTCGGTGCAGGATATTTGCCCGGAACCGTTTTCTAACCCGCGTCTTTTCAGCCGGGTCGAGATTAGCACAATAGAACCGGATCAAATCGGCGTCGGTAAAGGTTGGGTCTTTCCGTGGCATGGCTTGATCCAAAAGTATGCATACTTGGCGTTTTAAGGAAACACTGCCAAATGACAGTGTTTCCAACACTTATTTCAGCAGTGCGGCTTCGGTGTCGGACAGCACTTGACCGAGCTTGACGCCTTTCGAGAAGCCAACAGACGGGATAAATGCGCCACTGCGGGCGCCGGGAACCAAAATCCCTTTGGTGTTTATTTTATCCACAGTCCATTCCGCCGTTAGTTGCCCGAAATCGTTCAAGGAAACCGTTCCTCCCGCCGCCAGTACATGCTTGACCCGGTGAACAAGGCCATTGAGAACCGAGGCGATAACGGTGGCATCAATGCCGGTCAATTCCTCTGCCAACGCGGTAACCAACTGCGGCTGTGAATACGTTACTGCGGTGCCAGCCACTTGATCCGGAGTTTGCGGTACGGTGGCCGCTTGACCGGCAGTGATCATCACTGGCTCGGCATAACAAATCTCGGAATTGCCAGAGCGGTTGAAGGCGGACACCCCAAATTTATAACTCTGGGCTACGCCGTTCTGAGTGCCAAAGCGGCGGCTATTCTCAACAATCAGACTGGTTTCATGCGCCAAGGCTGTGTCTATTTTGCGTTTGACGTTGAGGCTGTCAATCAGGTAAATATCCACAGGGTCGGACGAAGTCCACTCCATTCTGATCTGGTCAGGAATTTCGCCACTGCCATCGCGCAACAGCGTTGCGGTGACTGCCGTTGGGGTTACGGGCGGGGCAAGGTCAAAAGTCCCTAATAGCGGGGCCATCAACAACGGGGTACTGTCTTCATTCACCCCACTATCATGGGTCCACCACTTGATATTAATAACATGGCTCAACGCATCGCGGGGAATGACCACCCCATTGATTTTCGCCATAGTGGGAGAAAGCGCCGTTAAAGTCGCGGGGGTATAGTTGACACCATCAACCGCCGCCGAGACCTTTAATTGGGCATCTTGCAATGATGCTCCAATTGCAAGGATTTCATAATTAGTCTGGACTTTGGTGAACGGATCCACCACGCGGCGAAATGAAACGGTGATATTGCTTGGGGCTGCGGGCATGAGATAGCTCCTAAAGCTGGTTTGAATTTTGGTGCTGTATGCCCGCGATCCGAAATTGCGGATAAACAGCGTAATTAACAATATTCCATGTAAATTTAGACCGTCTAACCCATTAAAATCAACCCATTCAAATCCGGGTTGACCGGTGGCAGTTGCAATCAAATCCCCATTCATGGTTAGCAGTTCGACAACCATTACTTCATCGCCGGTTACCAATGACCGTGATTCTACAACCAGCCTAGTAGATCCGTCCCACCAGCAGTTTCTTATGATCGGGTCAGGCAAGGTTGGCAAGGGTGGCGGGGGTGGCGGGGGTGGCGGGGGTGGGTCTGACTGCGCCGCCGCAATGGAAACGCTGGCGGCGGGAGAGATGATCCAATCGCTCAAGCCGGTGAGTGAAACTCGTGCAATAACGGTGATGGTTTGTCCCTTATAAGCATTTCCGGTGATTATATTGATTAGATCAATCCCGTTATGCCCTTCGTCAAACCCATACAAATATAGTCTTCTAGGTTCGCCACTGACAGTGGAGTTGGTGCCACTGCCAGCGGGGATCCATGCCCCACCATTGATGCTGATTTCAACATCCACCACCGAACAGTTGCTGTTATTCACCACTCCATCAATGGCATAGTTCCAAATGATGCTAATTAGTTGCCATGTCGCAGTAGTACCATTGACATTTCCGCTAAGAGACTGGCTGTCAATGATGACATCGACCAATGTAGACAGTTTGATTGGGGCCGGGGCTTGATATTTTGGCGCGGTAGGTCCCATCTGCGTCGGGATAGCAAATAGCGCTTGATTGACTGCATTGCGCCATACGCCATTATCATCATAGGCTAGGTATAGCGGAATGGCTGGCTCGTCCAGCCGTGTAGTGGCGTAAGAGCCTATATCACCTTCAATATAACTATAATCAGTTCCGGCCTCTGCCTTGATGGTGCAATTCGGCCATGATTTATTGCCGGTAGCCCCATAGAATGTGTATTCATATTGAAAATTTGAACGCGCCAAAATATAACTCGAAACATAACTATTACTAAAATAAAGTCTACTCATTAGATTTCTCCCATTTCCGTTTGAACATGGTTGACGTAGTCTTGATTCACGAAATTACCCGCCGCGGCTATACGCGGGCTACCGGCGTTATACGCTGCAATGACGCCCGGCCAGCCATGCTCGGCTTGGTGCCAATCCGCTAAATGCCGCAACTGCCGACAGCCGTATTCAATGCCG
>CAIRMO010000133.1 GCA_903879705.1 uncultured Candidatus Competibacteraceae bacterium
CACGGCTCCGCGTGAATCCGCCCAGCGATCCGTCGTTCGTTCCATCCCGCCCGCCGGGTTCTTTCTCGATTAATACCCCCGCTACCTTTCCAAAACCGATGGCCCCGTCATGACGCTTCGGTGAGATACGTTGGCAGTTACTCCATTTCAACTACTGTCAGCCCTTACCTTCGGGCAAAAAAACGGCGGGGTCAGCGAGTAGTCGCTGGCCCCGCCGCTGGAATGACTGAGATTAGAAGCGCATGCCGACGTTCAGGCCAAATACCCACGGGTCAATGGCGACGGTGCCGAGGTTGCCCAAGCCGCTCACGCTGGCCTTGCTGTCAATATCGATGTAACTGAGATCAGCATTCACGAACCAGTTCGGCGCAATATCGAAGTCGATGCCCGCCTGTCCGGCGACGCCCCAGGACGAATCCAGGTTCAAACTGGTCCCGGATAGCGGACCGGTGGTGTCCTCACTGAAGAAGAAGGTGTAGTTCAGACCTACCCCGACATACGGGTGAATCGTGCCTTGCGGCATGAAGTGGTACTGCACAAAAACCGTCGGCGGCAACTGATAAGTGCTGGCGACCTTGGTGCCACCCAGTTGGATGTTGTGTTTGAACGGCAGGGCGGCCAGCAGCTCGATGCCAATGTTGGACGTCGCCATGTAGGTAAAGTTGAAACCCAGGCTATAGCCGTCCTCAACATTGATCTTCCCCAGCGGAGTGCCGAGGTTGTCGGATTTGGGGAATACGCCCCACGCGCCGATTCGCCCTATCCAGCTACCGGCTTCATACGCCTGGGCGGTTCCGGCCAGCAGACCGGCAGCCAGCGCCGCCGCCACCGCACTTTTCAGCATTTTTGCAGACATCGCGCACTCCTAAACCAATGGATTTTGTTGATGGATAAATTCGGGAAAAACCGCACAAGACTTATTGTATACCATGCGCAACAAATTAGTCAAAAACCATGATCTGTATCAATATACACAAAATTCCAACGATCAACCCGCCAACGGCGGCAAGATCGGCGCAACTTCCTCAAAGGTAGTCAGGCTAGCGGCGATTTGCAGGGCCGCGCCGATCCGCAATGGCCGCATCCCCTGATCAAAGGCGGCACGGCGCAAGCTCTCCTCGTCCAGGTCAGCCCGGAACAAACGGCGCAGTTCGGGCGTCACCGTCAGCAACTCATACAGCCCGACCCGGCCGAGATAGCCGGTATTGCGGCACTCCGGGCAACCTTGCGCCGCTCCAACGACCTGCGGTTTCGGCAGTGCCAAAGGTTGCACCAGCGCCGTCCACAGCGCTTCGTCCATCGACTCCCGACCCTTGCAGTGCGGGCAAAGGGTGCGCACCAGCCGTTGCGCCATCACCCCAATCAGCACGTTCTGAATCAGGTAATAGGGGATGCCCAGATCGAGTAGTCGGGTAATCGCCGAGGCGGCATCGTTAGTGTGCAGGGTTGATAACACCAGATGGCCGGTCAGCGCCGCTTGCACCGCCATTTGCGCGGTTTCCAGATCGCGGATTTCCCCAACCATGATGATGTCCGGGTCTTGCCGCAGCAGGGTGCGAATCCCTTGAGCGAAGGTGAGATCAATCGCCAGATGCACCTGCATCTGGTTGAGTTCCGGGACCACCATTTCAATCGGGTCCTCCACCGTGCAAACATTGACTTCCGGCGTCGCCAGATGCTTGAGGGTGGTGTACAGCGTGGTGGTCTTGCCAGAGCCGGTCGGACCGGTCACCAGCACGATGCCATGTGGCCGGGTGATCATGGTGCGCCAGATCGCTTCTTCAGCGGGAGCAAACCCGAGTTGGCTAAAATTTTTGGCGACGGTGTCCGGGTCAAAAATCCGCAAGACGCATTTCTCGCCGAAGGCCGTTGGCATCGTGGACAGCCGCAGTTCAATTTCCCGGCCGGCCGGGGTACGAGTCTTGATCCGGCCATCCTGCGGACGCCGTTTCTCGGCCACATCCATCCGCCCCAGAATCTTGATCCGGCTGGTGACGGCGCTCATCACCGATGGCGGTAACTGGTAGATCGCGTTCAATACCCCGTCAATGCGGAAGCGAATTTGGCCCTGATCGCGGCGCGGCTCCAGGTGGATGTCGCTGGCCCGCTGGGAAAAGGCGTATTGCAGCAGCCAATCGACGATTTGGACAATCGGCCGTTCGTCGGCGCTCAATTCACCGCGCCGACCCAATTCCAGCAGTTGCTCGAAGTTGAGAATCCCCGACACCGGCTCCAGCGTTCCCTTCAATGCGCCGCGCACTGAGCGCGACACCCCGTAGAACTCCAGTTGATAGCGGTTAATGTCGAGGGGATTGGCGATGACCCGTTCGATCTCGCGGCGCAGAGTCTGGCGCAACACCTCCTGCCATTCGCTCAGATACGGCTCGGCGGTGGCGAACACTACGCGAATCGCGTCCGCGGCCACCGGCAGAATCTGGTAACGGGCGGCATAATCGTAGGAGACGAACGGCAACAATCGCTCGACGGCGGCGATGTCCAGCTTGAGCGGATCGATGCGCAGGTACGGCAACCCCGCCTTGCCCGCCAGCCATTCGGTCAGCAGCTCCAGACCCAGGAGCTGGTGTGGCGGTTGCAGCCGACGCAATTGCTTGTTGGCAGCCACCACCAGTGGGTGCAGTTCGCCGCGCTCGGACCGAAAACCCGTCAATGCCCGTTCAGTTTCGGCCTGGTCGATCCAACCATCGGCGGCCAGTTCATCCAGCACCTCCTTGACGGTCAGTCGGTGTTCAGGCAAGCGAGGCCGGGTGGAGTGGACAGAACGGGGATGACTGTTGTTCAGATTAATCCGGGCCAGGGACGCCGCCGGAATCGCCGGAACTGCTGGAATCACAGTTTTTCCAGCTTGGCGTAAGCGACCACCAGCCATTTGGAGCCGCCCGCTTGCGGAAACTCGACCCGCGCCCGCATCTGATAACCGGCACCTTCCACCTCCAGTACCACGCCCTCGCCGAATTGGGGGTGGCGCACCCGCTGGCGGAGCTTCAAACCGGTCGGCACGGTGGGAATTGGCGCGGCGGATCGGGGTGCGGGCGGAGGCTTGAGGCGCTTGACCTTGGCGCGGACATCGTGAATCAGTTCTGCGGGGATTTCGCCGACAAAGCGGGACGGCGATGGGTAATTGTCACGACCATACAAGGTGCGTTTTTCGGCATGGCAGAGATACAGTTGCCGGCGGGCGCGGGTTACGCCCACATAGGCCAGTCGCCGTTCTTCTTCCAGTTGCCTGGGTTCCAGCGTTGACCGGCTGTGCGGGAACAGGCCTTCTTCCAGCCCGACCAGGAACACCACGGAGAACTCCAGGCCCTTGGCCATGTGCATGGTCATCAGTTGCACACAGTCATCGCCGGGCGATCCCTGGCCTTGGCCGGATTCCAGCACCGCGTGGGCGAGAAAGGCATTCAGCCAGTCGGGTTCATCGGGATCGGTTCCTACCACCACCGGATCAGTGTGGGTGATGAAGTCGCCGCAGGCGCTGACCAGTTCTTCGAGATTTTCGACCCGCATCTCGCCCTTGTCGTCCTTGGCCTGTTCGTACATGGCGCGCAAGCCGCTGTGGGTGATGACGTGGTCCGCCCGTCCCGGCAACGGTTGCTCGCGGCTGTCTTGATCCAGTGCCTCGATCAGAGTCAGGAATCCGCGCACCGCGCTGGCGCTCCGCCCGCTCAGGCCGCCGGTGGTCAGCAACTGCCCGGCGGCCTGCCACAGTGAACTGCCTTGGGCGCGGGCCGTTTCGCGCAAAATCTCCACGGTGCGCTCGCCGATGACCCGTGGCGGATTATTCACCACCCGCTCGAAGGAGGGATCGTCGTCACGGTTGGCAACCAGCCGCAAATAGGCCAGGGCATCCTTGATTTCGGCCCGTTCAAAGAAGCGCAGCCCGCCGTAAATCCGGTAGGGGATCGCCGCGCCGATCAGGGTTTCCTCGAAAATCCGCGACTGCGCGTTGGAGCGGTACAGGATTGCGGCATCGCGTCGTTGACTGCCGGCTTCCACCCACTGCCGGATCCGCTCGATCACGAACCGCGCTTCATCGCTCTCGGTGAAGGCGCGATAAACCTGAATCAGTTCGCCGTCGCCGGCATGAGTCCACAGGTTCTTGCCCAATCGGGCGGCGTTATGGGCGATTAGCGCGTTGGCGGCCTTCAGAATGGCACCGGTGGAGCGGTAGTTCTGTTCGAGGCGGATCGTTGCCGCGCCGGGGAAGTCATCGGCAAATTTCTGAATATTTTCGACTTTCGATCCGCGCCAGCCGTAGACGCATTGATCGTCATCGCCCACGATGAAGACATCACCCTGGCCTCCAGCCAGGAGTTGCACCCACTGATATTGAATGGTGTTGGTGTCCTGGAATTCATCGACCAGGAGGTGCTGGAACCGCTCGCGGTAATGGGTCAGCAAATCAGGCTGATCGCGCCAGAGTTCATAGGCCCGCAGCAGCAGTTCGCCGAAGTCCACCAGCCCGCTGCGCTCACATTCCTGCTGATAGGCGCTGTAAATGCGCTGGTTCTGGCGTTGGGCCGGAGTGCCGTCGTCAGCCAGGTCGGCGGGACGCTGGCCCTGATCCTTGCAGCGATTGATGAAGCCGGCGCATTGGGCGGGCGGCCATTTTTTCTCGTCCACCTTCAGGCCGCGCAATACCCGTTTTAGCAGCCGGATTTGATCGTCGCTGTCGAGAATCTGGAAGGCGCGAGGCAGGCGGGCTTCCTCCCAGTGCTGGCGCAACAGGCGGTGGGCAATACCGTGAAAGGTGCCAATCCACAGGCCGCCCAGCGGTTGATCCATGTGCGCTTCGACCCGGCTGCGCATTTCAGCGGCAGCCTTGTTGGTGAAGGTGACGGCCAGAATTGACCAGGGCGAGGCGTTTTCGACTGCCAGTAACCAGGCGATACGCCGGGTCAGCACTTTCGTTTTGCCGCTGCCCGCCCCGGCCAGCACCCGCAAAGGCCCCAAGGGCGCGGTGACGGCAGCGCGCTGGGGATCGTTGAGATCATCGAGAATCCAGGAAATGTCCATAGCGGGTGATTCTAGCAGAATTGAGCCGACGGCGGCTCCCGTGACGGCACTCAGCGCCCGTCGAGCTTGGGGCGCAACTGCTCCAGAACGCCCCTGAACGCTTCCTGATTGCGTGCATTGAGTTGGCTCAGGGTTTGGTGGGCATCAAGGACGATCCGGGTCAGTTCATCCTTGCAGGGACCCTCGGTGGACAGGGGTTGCAAGGTCGCGGTGATCGCCGCGCCGGTGTCACGGACGGCAAAGACCTCGTAAAACCCCATCGTCTCCAGGATTTGATTAATATCGGGGTTGGTCGACAACAGGGTGGTCTGGCGGGCGAAACGCTGGCGATTGAAATTGGCGATCTTGGCCAGCAAACCCAGACAGGTGCTGTCAATGGAGTGGGCTTCGGTCAAGTCAACGATGATGTCGTCATAGTCGGCGTGGGTAAAAAGGCCATCCAGAAAATCCCCCAGCGCACAACCCATGGTGTAGCGGATATCGCCCACCAGCTTGAGAATGTAGACATTTCCCTGCTTGACGTAAAACGCCGCGCCGTCGTCCATCTCAACCCGTCCTCTGGACGAGCAGCAAGGTGATGTCATCAGGTAGCGGACCGGTTTGATCCAGGCCCAGTTCCTGGATCAGATTCTCAATATTCAAATCGATGCCGCCGGCCAAATTGAGCAGAAACGCCTGCTTGTCACGCAAAGTAGTCTGCGGCAGGGTTTCCAGAATCCCGTCCGAAATCATTGCCAGCGTGAAGCGCAGCGGTAACTGGAGGGTTTCAGTCTGATAGTGGGCGAAATCGAACAGGCCAATGGGCAAGCTTTTCTTGCCGACATAACCAGATCGCTCGCCGTCGAACAGAATCGGGAACGGGAACTGGCCGCCGCTGCTGTAGCGCAACAGGTTGCTCGGCCAGTGAATCACGCCGTAGAACATGGTCAGATACTTGTCCATGTGGCAACTGAAGATTTCCCGGTTCAGCCGACCCATGGTTTCCGCCGGGTTCAGAATGCCCCGATCACGGTTCTGCCGGTGCAATTCCCGGTAACGACCGATATAGCTCTTCAGCATCACCGTGACAAAGGCCGATGAAACGCCGTGGCCGGACACATCCGCGATGTAAAAGCCGAGGTGATCGCCGTCAATGGCAAAGTAGTCGACAAAATCGCCGCTCAGGTATTGCGAGGTCAGCAGGTGGCGGCTGAACCGGTACTGACGAAATTGCTTGTTGTTTTCCGGCAGTAACTGGAACTGGATACGCCGCGCCGCCGCTTCATCCTCCTGCAAGCGCCGCACGGTTTGCCGGAGCTGCTCGTTGACCACTTCCAGATGTTCACGATGCTCGCGGTTTTCCCGCAATAACCGGGCGCGTTCCAGGGCGTTGGTGATCGCGTGTTCCAGCACCGCCATATCTTCAATCGGCTTGGTCACATAGTCCCAGGCCCCCAGTTTCAGCGCCTGGATCGCGTCGCTGACTCCACCCATCCCGGAGACCACCAGAATCGGCAGATCGGGGCATTCGCGGGTTACCACGGCCAGCACCTGCAAACCGTCCATGCCCGGCATTCGCAAATCGCACAGCACCAGATCGGGCTGTTTGTGGCGGATCAGATCGATGCCGGTCCGACCATCACCGGCCTCGATCACCTCGAAGCCACTGTCTTCCAGGTAGGCGGTCAGAATCTCGCGGACCATCGGTTCATCCTCGATGGTCAGAATCCGGGCCGGCGCGGTACTCATGGCGGGCATCCTCTCGGCAACATCCGCGCCCGCACCGCCGCTGCGAGTGGCCCCATGTCGGTCAGCGGTTTATGGTAAACGCTGTCATCATCCAGCCCCATCACCCGCAAGTCATCGGGCAGACTGTAACTGGAGGAGCCGGTGTGAATCAGGAATGCCATCTGCGGATAACGCTGGTGCAGAATGCGAATCGCAGAGTTGCCGTCCATATCCGGCAGGCGCATATCCATGACGCACACCCGGCAGGCACCGCGCTCGCCCAGCCAGTCCAGCGCCGGAGTCACCGCCTCGAATGCCGCGACCCGCAGGCCTTCGTCTTCCAGATACGCTTTGAGGTTTTCCCGAATCATGGCCTCGTCATCGACGATCAACACCCAGTCCGACATGGCAACCATCATGGTAACGCCTCGCGGCGCGCAGGCAGGCGAATGCTAAAGCGGGCACCTTGGCCCGGCTTCGAGGTCGCGGACAGTCGACCGCGATGCTGTTCGGTCACGATGAAATAGGACACCGACAGCCCCAAGCCCGTCCCGGCTCCGACATCCTTGGTGGTGAAAAACGGCTCGAAAATCCGCTTGAGGGTTTTTTCATCCATACCAGGACCGTTGTCAATCACTTCAATCAGGATAAAGTCGGCTTCGCGATGGGTGCGCAGGGTGATCGCCGGAGTCAAAGTCCCATCATCGGTCATGGCCTGGGCCGCGTTCTTGAGCAGATTCAGGATCACCTGTTCGATTTCGGTCTTGTCGCAGTAGATCAGGCGCAACGCCGGGTCATAGTCGCGGTTAATCTGGATTCGCTTGAAATCGTATTTCTTTTTCAGATCGTAGTCACTGCCGGCCAAGCGCAGCACGGTTTCCAGCATATCCTCCAGGTCTGCCGGGGCGAAATGCGATTCGCTGCGCCGGCTGAACGACAGCATGTCGGCGACGATCTTGGCCGCCCGCACCCCGGCTTCCCGAATCCCCTCCAGAAAATGCCGAATGCCGCGCTGGTCCAGATAGCGGTTCAGGCGTTCCAGGTCAATGCCGATAGCGGCGGCGACGGCGAGGTTTTGCGGCATGTCCAGAGCGATACGCCGCTGGATGTTCTGGCTGCCTTGCAGGATCGCGCCGAGCGGGTTGTTGATTTCATGGGCCATGCCTGCCGCCAGTCCGCCTACCGAGAGCATTTTTTCGGTTTGCACCATCATGGATTCGATTCGCACCCGGCCCGTAACGTCATCCATCCGAATCACCGCGCCGCTGGCACCATCGGCGATCAAAGGATAGACCATGACATCGGCATAGTGCAGTTCGTTTTCGACTTCGAGGGTCATGCGCGGGGTCTTGATCGGCTGACCGAGCCGGATGGCTTGCCGCACCTGCTCGAACTGGCTTTCCAGTTGCGGAAACACGTCGCCAAAAAACCGGCCCTGCGCGGCTTCCCAGCTCAGGTTGCCGACCTGTTCAGCGGGTTGATTCAGTACGGTGATATAGCCCCAGGGATCGACGCCGATGAGTACTGAAGGCATCGAATCGATGATATTCTTGAGATAAAGCCGCATCCGCGCCACTTCTTCCTTAGCGCGCTTCTGCACGGTGATGTTGATCGATACCCCCAGCACCGCTGTTTCGCTGAGACCCGGGGCCGTGAAAGGAATCTTGATGGTCTGCATGGTTTGGGCATGGCCGTCGCGGTCGGTGAAGGTCTCCTCGGCGATGAACTTGGAGGCACCGCTTTCAATCACGGCCAGATCATCCGCCAACATCTGCTCGGCCTCCTCATCTACGCCATGGACGATGCGCTGTGAGCCGTTGACCAGTTCAGCGACCGTCAGGCCGAACGCCTCGGCGGTCGCCCGGTTGGCCAGCAGGAAGTGACCGTAACGGTCCTTGGCGAAAATCATGTGCGGCACCAGATCAATGATCTGCCGCAGCCGCAATTCGCTTTCCTGTAGCGCGGTTTCTGCCTTGACCCGTTCGGTGATGTCGGTGCCGATGCCGCGATAACCCTGGAACTGGCCTGCGCCGTCGAGAATCGGTTTGCCGCTCACTTTCAGGTAACGGCCCTCGCGGTGACGGTTGCCGACGCCGATCTGGTAGACAAAATCGCGGAAGGGCAGCCGCTGCTCCAGGACTTCCCGATGCTGGCGCCATTTTTCCCATTCGTCGGGCGAAGCATTGGCCGCCAGTTCCCAGCGGGTGCGGCTCAATACATGCTGCGGGGCGATGCCGGTCAGGGCGTAAAAGCGCTCCGACAGGTAGGTGAACCGCAGGTTTTCATCCATCTCCCAGATCCAGTCGCTGGCCGCTTCGGTCACATCGCGGAACCGCGCTTCACTTTTCCGCAGCGCCAGTTCCGCTTGATGACGTTCAATCAGCTCCCGCCGCAACTGCTGGGTGCGCTGTGCCACCCGCCGCCCCAGTAGCCAGGACCACAACAGGGCGGCGACGGCAATTCCGGTAACGACGATCAGCGCCCAGAATACATAACGCACCATCACGGTAAATCCGGCTGCTTCGGACGGGACCGGGACACCGCCGCCGGGGTCAGCGCGGGCGAAGGTGATGGCCAGTGGCGGCAGCATCAACCACGCCACCCACCCCAGGCAGCGAAACCAGGGACGATCTGAACTGAATCGAGGTAGCGGCGTAAGCATGATCGGTTTTTTCAACTGGCGATTGGCGGATGAGTGGCTATCATAGTCATTTTTAATGCAAACCGACTGAGGCAGGAGCGAACCATGGCGCTGGGACCGGTGATGTTGGGGCTGGATGGCTGGGAACTGACGGCGTCCGAGCGCGAGATGTTGCGCCATCCGCTGGTGGGGGGCGTCATTTTGTTTGTCCGCAACTACCACTCGCCGGAGCAGATCACGGCACTTACCCGTGCGATTCACGCGCTGCGTCAGCCGCGCCTGCTGATCGCCGTAGACCACGAGGGCGGACGTGTGCAACGGTTCCGCGACGGATTTACCCGGCTACCGGCGGTGAGCCAGCTCGGTGAAATCTACTACCGGGATTCGATCCGGGCGAAACAACTGGCTCGCGGCACTGGTTGGCTGATGGCGGCTGAATTGCGGGCGGTGGGCATCGATTTCAGTTTCGCCCCGGTGTTGGACCTGGATCACGGCGTCAGCGGGATCATCGGCGACCGGGCGTTTCACTACGATCCCGAAGTAGTGGCTGATCTGGCCCATGCCTACATGAGCGGGATGCAGAAAGCCGGGATGGAAGCGGTGGGCAAGCATTTTCCCGGACACGGCGGGATTGCCGCTGATTCTCATCTGGAGTTACCTGTCGATCCGCGTCCTTACGATGAACTGGCCGGAACGGATTTGCTGGCGTTTGAGCGGATGATTCACTACGGGCTGGCGGCGCTGATGCCGGCCCATGTGGTGTACCCACAGGTGGATCAGCGCCCCGCCGGTTTTTCCCCGCGTTGGCTGAAAGACATTCTGCGCCGGCGACTGGAGTTCCAAGGGGTGATTTTCAGCGACGATTTGGACATGGCCGGCGCTCAGGAAATCGGATCACCGCCGGATCGGGCGCTGGCGGCGCTGACGGCGGGTTGCGACATGGTGTTGAGTTGCAATGATCGCGATGCCGCCGCCGCCATTCTCGATCACTTGCGCTATGCCCCCGACCCGGTAGCCCAGGTGAGGTTGATCCGGATGCACGGGCGCGGTCATCTCACGGTCGAGCGGCTGCAACACAGCGCGGTGTGGCAACGGGCAGTCCGGGTCGTGCGCGATTACGACGCCTTTCCGCTGCTGGAAATGGATATCTGAACACGGCCCGCACTGCCCCGGTTTGCGGGAATCATCTCGTCCTCTTTCTGGTTTTGGAGTCCTTATGTTCACTATCACTGCCGATCAGGCGCTCGCCGTCTTGCGCCAGGCCGAACTGCTTTGCACCCCGGCGCAGATTGCTGCCGCTTTCGATCAACTGGCGATTGCGATTAGCGCTGAACTGGAAAACCGCGATCCGCTGGTGCTGATCGTGATGAATGGGGCGTTCATTCCCGCGGCGCAATTGCTTTGCCGCCTGAATTTCCCGCTGCAGGTCGGCTACCTGCACGCGACCCGTTATCGCAGCGGTACCCGGGGTGGCAACCTGGCCTGGATCGCTCCGCCTCGTCCACCCGTTGCGAACCGGGTGGTGCTGGTGGTCGATGACATTTTCGACGAGGGCGACACCCTCAAGGCGATTCTGACCGAGATGCGGCGGCAGGGCGCGGCGGCAGCCTACAGTGCGGTGCTGGTCAACAAGCGCCATGACCGCAAAGTCGCCGGGTTCAACGTGGATTTTGTCGGCCTAGAAGTGCCGGATCGCTATGTGTTTGGTTGCGGGATGGATTACCGCGAATACTGGCGCAATCTGCCGGCTATTTACGCGGTTGCCGACTGATTCCGTGCCGCCCGTCGCCGCCGGGTTGCCGCCAGATTCAGCGCTTCGACGCCGACCGAAAAGGCGATGGCGAAGTAGAGATAGCCCTTGGGAATGTGGAAGCCGGCCCCATCGGCTACCAGCGCCGCCCCGACCAGAATGAGGAAGCTCAGCGCCAGCATCTTCACCGAAACATGGGTGTTGATGAAATGGCTGAGCGGTTCAGCCGCGAACATCATGATGCCGACCGCGATAATGATAGCGGCCGCCATGACCGACCAGTGTTGCGCCATGCCTACCGCGGTAATCACGCTGTCCAGCGAAAACACGATGTCCAGAATCATGATCTGGAGGATCACTGCGACGAAACCGGCGGCCTTGGCCTGTTTCATTTCCTCTTCCACGCCGTCGACTGTGGCGTGAATTTCGGTGGTGCCTTTGGCCAGCAGGAACAGGCCGCCGCCCAGCAGGATCAGATCGCGCACCGACACCGGATGCTCAAAGAGGCTGAACAGCGGCGCGGTGGTCTTGGCCAGCCAGAAGATGCTGGCCAGTAGCAGCAAACGGGTGATCACTGCCAGCGCCAACCCGCTGCGCCGCGCCGCTTTTTGTTGATGTTCGGGCAGTTTATTGGACAGGATCGCGATGAACAGCAGGTTGTCGATGCCCAGCACGATTTCCAGGGCGGTCAGGGTCAACAGGCTGGCCCAGGTTTGCGGGTCGAGAAGAAAGTCCATGCGCCGGAACTCCGTTGGAGGTTAATTATTCCAAATGACAAGAATTTAAATTCTGTAACTCAGTCTGTTCTTTTTCCATAAAGACCAACTGCTCGTAAATTAGGCGACGATTATTCTTGATGACTTGCTTTTTTGCCTCGATTTTTTGTTGTTCTCGCCGCTCACTTTCTAGTTGATTTTTAATGGATTGCAGCAAAACATCGAATGCTTGTTTACGGGAAACAATAAACTCTTCAACCCATTTTTTGAAGTATTTATTCATTGAGTTAGTTATTTTTTCTTCATCTTTCTTAAGATCACTTATGGTTTCATTTATTTCCTGCAAGTTATTTTCGCATTTTTGTAGTTGCCAGTCATAGTAATGAAGTGAAGCGTCAAACATATATTTGACCACTTTTTTAGCATTAATCAAAAAATTCCTATTTTTTTCAGCTTGAAGAGATTGGTTAAATTCGGTACTGAAATTGTCATGTTCAAGATGATAGATCAACTGTTGAAGGTCATTTTTATCACATTGTAGCCATTGACGGTAGTTTCGCTCATTTTTTTGTAACAAATTGAATTTTATAGGTATAAATTTTGCCCCAACCCGGATCGCCGCCGAACAACAGATTGAATATCAAAGACTTTTTTTGGGGCAGCCAAAGCACAGATTGATCTCCGAGGAGAAAAATTTCACGGGTATGACACAGAATGTTCACTAATCCGTGTTGGATAACGCTAGATTTATGTAGAGATTGACGACCTTTATTATTTACTATTTGTCGTTGGTAGGTTTTCAATTCATCGGCAAGGTTGTAAGCATAACGCAAATTTTGAATACTAACGGTGGCATCTTTAAAAGGTATTTGTTGAGCCTGTAAATGGGTCATTAAAAATGTGTTTAATTTAATAAGTAAGGTTCGGCTACGTTGCCGCAGACGTAATGCCTGTAAATCAGAGTAACGACTAAATAAGTGATTATGGAGATATTGCTTTAAGTCATAAAAACAGCTTTGTTCAAGTTTTAAAGCATCGGCTTTACGCCGGCCAATGAAGGCGTTTTTAGCTGAAAGCGGGAAAACTCCATGTACCCGATCTTTAAGTTTTGTGCGAACCATGCGTAAAACTGACTCCCGTTCTTCAGCGTCCAAGGTATCAATTTGGTTGATAATAACGATGATCGGACTTTCTGGGTTGGCGGCATGAAAAAGCTGAAGATTGTTATCATCTTCCTTGCGAAGACCCGCAGTGTCAAGCAACCAGATCAGAGCATCAGCGTGTTTGACCTCACGCAAACTGGCAGCGCTATCTTGCTCATTGTGATCAAGCCCTGGGGTATCGATCAGCGTAAATTTTTTGAGAAAAGGCATGGGGCAGGCGATCTCGATATGATGAATAGCAGCACTCTCACTATTCATAATCTCCTCAATTTTTCCACGCAGGTGATCGTCGTCGTGATAGCTGCGAGTTTCTTTCTCATTTTTGCCGCGAAAGATGGTGAATTCCTGCCGTACTCCCGCAACCAGACAATTGATGGTGCCCGTGGTTCTTATCGCATAAACGGGCATCACCTCACGCGCAATTAATGCATTTAAGAACGTAGATTTACCGGCATTGAATCCACCAGCTACTACGATACGCATAGGCTGATTCAGACTGCCCAATAAGCCCATACGCGCCAACTTAAGGGTGGCTTAAGGAATAGATCATTGAAAAAAATGTAAAAAAAGGGCAAGCTTCAGGTTGCTTCATCACCCAAACGACCGGAGACCGACCGCCATGAGCATGCCCTTTGAAAACAGGGATACA
>CAIRMO010000134.1 GCA_903879705.1 uncultured Candidatus Competibacteraceae bacterium
CAGATTAGCCGGTATTCGAGCGACGGGTCAGTTCGACATCAAAACGCCGACAGCAAAAATAACCGCGAACCATAAACACTTTCAACTCATTCAGCGCAACGACGGATTTGAATATGCAGCGAGTTAAAGAAAAAACGGCGGCGACGACATAAAGAGGCCGCTGGACGTCCGGTTTGGGGCCACCACGCATCGCCAGATGGCTGGCGCGGAAAAGCAGGCCCTACACCATGACTTAAACCAGCGGGGTCGTCGCGCATCCATGCGCTCCTTCAAGGATTTGGTTGAAACCAAAGCAGAATTGATCCGCTGGGTCGTCCGCGTTGGCGTTCTACAAACGACGCTGATCGTAGCAATTATCGTCCGCCTGGTGAAAATCATTTAATGACACCCATAATTCCGGCCATGACCAACCCTCCCGCCGATTTCGCCGCCAATGGCCTTGTGTTCGCCGGTCGCCTGCCGCTCGCTTGGCAGGAATTGTCGGTCCTGCCCGACGACATCGAATTGCGGGAACTGGATCGCGCCAATCTTGCCGTTCTCAACACCCTGTTTGCGCTGGACATTCACGCCGGTGACCACAGCGATGATCTCGCCGCCATCGCCAACGCCAGCGAACTCAAACGGCTTGATTTCAAAGTCAGCCTGCTGCTGGAATTAGTTGGTCAACTATTCGCCCACCAGCAGAACACTCCCCCGGAACAGCTGTTGATCCTCACCGTGGACAGCCTGAACTGGCCGGTCGACGTTGCGCCCGCCCTCAACAGCCTGCTGCGGCTGGAATTGTATTGCAACCTCAGCTATCCTCGCCCACTCATCCTCCCCGCCCAAGTGGCTGAAATTGCGCCGGCCACCCAAGGCTGGCGGATTAAAGCCCGCTTCCATGCCCCCAGTCCCGCCCTCCAGGAAGCCCTGGAACGCTACATTTTCCTCCAGCACCGCCACGCCATCGCCAACCAGCGTCGCCACGCCTCGCGTTAAAATTTTGACGCCCGCGCCGTCTCCATTAAAATCCTGTTTTTAGTGTTGGATGCCGTCCGGGAAGGCCAAGCGGATTGACCGGTGTCTGCTGGCAATCCGCACTCTCCGCGAGACTATAATCACCCATGAAAACCGCATTGCTGGTCATCGACGACGACCTGGCACGAGCTGATGAGCTGTGTCTGCTGCTGCGGTTTTTGGAAGAAACCCGGGTCAATCAAGCGGATTCCTCCAACTGGACCGCGCATACCGATAACAACCCTGATCTGCGCTGCATCTTCCTGGGCCGCTACGGCACCGGTCCTGATCAGCCGCCTCTGGACGCCCTTCACGCCATTCGCGCCGCTACGCCCCGGGTCGCCCTGATCCTGATCGAGGACGCCGGCCAACCCCGCCATCTGCCAACGCTGGTCGAAGCCGGGTGCAGCGCCCGCGTGTCCCGCCCCTTCCGCTACTCGCAACTCAGCCAGGCACTGGCCAAAGTGCAGCAACCGGCCAGTCGCGACAACCGCCCCGTCCAGACTGCTCGCAATGCCGAGCTGTTTCGCAGCTTGATCGGCATCAGTCCCACCATCGTCCAGATCCGCGAATTGATCCAGCGGGTTGCGCCCTCAGAATCTACCGTGATGATTCTGGGCGAATCCGGCACCGGCAAGGAAGTGGTGGCCCGCAACATCCATTACTACTCTCACCGCAGCCAGGGACCGTTCGTCCCGGTCAACTGCGGGGCCATTCCCGAAAATCTCCTGGAAAGCGAGCTGTTCGGCCATGAAAAAGGCTCGTTCACCGGCGCTATTTCCACCCGGCGAGGTCGCTTCGAGCTGGCCCGGGGCGGCACCCTGTTCCTCGACGAAATCGGCGATATGCCGCTGAACATGCAGGTTAAACTGCTGCGGGTGCTACAGGAGCGCACTTTCGAGCGGGTCGGCAGTGACCGCAGCCTGGAGGCCGATGTTCGCATCATCACCGCCACCCACCGCAACCTCGAAGCGCTGATCGTGACCGGTGGCTTCCGCGAAGACCTCTATTATCGGCTGAACGTCTTTCCTATCGAAATGCCCACCCTGCGCGACCGCGCCGAAGACTTGCCGCTGCTGGTCGCAGAACTGATCGAGCGCACCGCCTACGATCAGGCGGTGCGGGTGATGCTAAGCCCGGCGGCGCTGCGTTGTCTGGGGCATTATCCGTGGCCCGGCAATGTCCGAGAGCTGGCTAACCTTATGGAACGTCTGGCCATCCTGAAACCGGACGGTCAAGCAGACCTGGACGATCTGCCCGCCAAATTCCGGGCGCATTACCCGGCGGAACTGGCGGCGGCGGACGCCGCCGCAGCGCAACCGGCCATCATCGACACTGCGACTGCGACTGCGTCCGCCGGACCGAACGGATCGTCGCCGTTGCCGCCAGAAGGCCTCGATCTGCGACAATATCTGGTTGAACTGGAAACCTCGCTGATCCAGTCGGCGCTTGAAGACGCTAATGGCGTCGTCGCTCACGCCGCCGCCCTGCTCAAAATGCGCCGCACCACCCTGGTAGAAAAAATGCGCAAATATGGCATTCGGCGCGAGGATGAATAAAGCCCACTCACCGTCAAAAAAATGGCGTTCCGTGAAACCCGCTGACAACCCTTTGTTCATAAATCAGTTTAATCGGGGCATGATTTTTGCTGGAAGCAGGGTACTCTGGTTGCCACTTTCGGAAAATGAACGTGAACGCTATCAATATCAACAATGCCCTGCTCAACAGTCTGCACGGTCTGCCAGCGCCAGCTAGCGCTTCCGCCCCGGCTGGCGGTGGAACCTTGGCCGCCGATGATTTTGCCAGCGTCCTTCGCTCCATGCTGGTCGGCGTCAGCCAGTCCCAGCAACACGCCACCCGCCTGGCCGAATCCTTTGAGATGGGCCAACACCAGGATCTGGCCGGCGTCATGATCGACCAGCAAAAAGCCAAACTGGCGTTCCAAACCACCTTGCAGGTCCGCAACAAGATGGTTTCCGCCTATCAGGACATCATGAACATGCCGGTCTAAGGCGGCCCGCATGGACTGGTTGATGAGGGGAACCCGCCGTGGCTGAAAACAACAACGGTCCGCCAAGCCTACCCGCCCCGTTTGACTGGCGGAGCGAACTGGCGAAATTTCGCCGGCCGGGGCCGGCCCAGATCGGCATCCTGGTCGGCCTCGCGGCGTTGCTGGCGCTGCTGGTGGCTGGAACGCTGTGGCTCAATGCCCCCACCTACGATGTGCTGTACCGGGGCCTGGCCGAGGCGGACGCCGGTCAGATCATGGAAGCCCTGCAAAAAGCCAACATTCCCTTCAAGATCGATCCGCGCAGCGGCGCACTCATGGTTCCTGTCGATCAAGTGCATCCGGCGCGGCTAAAACTGGCCAGCCAAGGTTTGCCGCGCGGAACCATCAACGGCCTGGAAGCGTTGGAGCAGAAAAACAGCTTCGGTGTCAGCCAGTTCATGGAGACCGCCCGCTACCAGCACGCCCTGGAAGGCGAACTGGCCCGCTCGGTGATGAGCATTGGCGCGGTGGAAACCGCCCGCATTCATCTGGCTTTTCCCAAGGACACCGTGTTCGCTCGCCAACAGCAAGCCCCCACCGCGTCGGTGCTGGTGCGGCTGCGGGCCGGGCGGACTCTGGACGAGGGCCAGGTCGCGGCCATTGTTCATCTGGTGGCAGCCAGCGTTCCCAAGCTTACCCCTGAGCGGGTCTCGGTCATCGATCAAACCGGTAACCTGCTGACCCGTCCAGAGCGGGACAGCGCCTCCAGCCTGAATCTCGATCAACTGGAATACACCCGGCGGTTGGAAGACCGCTACGCCCGGCGAGTTGAAGATCTGCTGACGCCGGTCTGGGGTTCGGGCCGGGTCCGCGCCCAAATCTCGCTGGAACTCGACTTCACCGCCAGCGAGGAAACCGCCGAACGCTACGAACCCCGCCAGGAGCCACGGCCAGTGCGCAGTGAACAGTTGCTGGAAGAAACCAACCCCCGGATGAACCCGTCCGGCATTCCTGGCGCGCTGTCCAATCAGCCCCCCGGCACCACGACCGTCCCGGAAGTTGCTGGTCAACCTCCCGCCGCGCCCGGCGCAGCGGCGGCGACGACTCAGACCACCGCCGCCAGTGCGCCCACCCGCAAGGAAGTGACCCGCAACTACGAACTGGACAAGCGGGTCACCCATAACCGGGGTTCGCCCGGACGGATTCTGCGGGTCTCGACGGCAGTCGTGGTCGATGACCGGACGACTATCGAAGATGGCCTGCCGGTGCGCAAACCGCTGAGTCCCGAAGAAGTCGAGCGAATCACCGCCCTGGTCAAGCAGGCGGTCGGGTTCAGCGCTGAACGGGGCGACAGCGTCAACGTGCTGAATGCGACGTTTGCTCCCTCGGCGCTTGATGAGCCGCCGTTGCCGATGTGGCAACAACCCTGGTTCCTGGAGCTGGTGAAGTGGGGCGTCGTTGCCGTACTGGCGCTGGCGATTCTGTTGCTGGTGGTCCGACCGATCATGCGCCGGCTGTTGCCGCCGCCGGTTCCAGTCGAGGCGAAAAACGGCAAGAATGGCAATGGCCAGGATGCCACTCCCGCGCTGGCCGCTCCGGGTGAAGCCGGCATGGAAGGGTTGCTGGAAGACCGGGTTGAAATCAGCGGCGCCCTTGAAAATGGCCTGGGCAATCCGGCTGAACAACTGGAAAAACGCATGGATTTGGCTCGATCCCTGGTGGCCGACGACCCGAAGCGGGCGGTCCAAATTATCCGCAACTGGCTAACCAGCGAGGCTTAAGCCATGCCGGAACCGATGACTCTCAAAGGCGTGGAACGGGCGGCAGTGGTACTCATGGCGCTCGGCGAAAGCCACGCCGCCGAAATTCTTCGCCACCTGGACCCGCGCGAACTGCACAAACTGGGCGTAGCCATGTCTGGGCTGACTCACGTTAACCGTCATCAAATCAGCGAGATCATGCATACCTTCAATGAGGAAGTCAGCGGCCAGAGTTCACTGATGCTCGATAGCGAAAATTACGTTCGCGGCGTCCTGACTCGGGCGCTGGGCCGCGAAAAGGCCAAGGGTGTCCTGGAGCATATTTTCAGCGGCGAAACCCAAACCGGGGTTGACTCGCTGAAGTGGATGGACGCCAGCGCCATCGCCGGCGGCTTGCGCCAGGAACACCCGCAGGTGGTCGCTTTGGTGCTGGCTTCCCTGCAAGTCGAACAGGCCGCCGAAATCGTCAATTTGTTGCCGGGAGCCTTGCGCGACGAAGCGCTGTTGCGGGTAGCGACCCTTGAGCAAGTGCCTTCGGACGCGCTGACCGAATTGAATGAAGTGATCGAGAAACAGGTCATGCGCAATATCAATGCTGCGGCGACGTCCAAGATCGGCGGTCCCAAACGCGCCGCCGAAATTCTCAGCCGGCTCGATGCCGGGGTTGAAGGCCAGATTCTCGACAGCATTCGGGAGATCGACGCTGATCTTGGCACCAAGATCGAGGACTTGATGGTGGTGTTCGAGAACCTGCTCAACGTCAGCGACCGCGACATCCAGGCGCTGATGCGCGAGGTTTCATCGGAGACACTGCTGATGGCGCTGCGCGGAGCCGAAGAAGCCGTCCGCAACAAGATTATGGGCAACATGTCCCGGCGGGCGGCGGATCTGTTGCGCGACGATCTGGAGAGCATGCCGCCGGTCAAGCTCAGCGATGTGGAAGCCGCCCAGAAGGACATTATGTCCACCGCCAAACGGCTGGCCGAGGCCGGGGAAATCACCTTGGGCGCCAAGGGAGACCAGCTTGTCTAAGGTCATCTCTGGCGACAGCCTGACGGCGTACCAGCGCTGGGAATTGCCCAGCATGGATCAACCGCCCGAACCGGAAGTGGTACTGAGGCCTGATCCTTCGGCGGAGATGGCCGGGAAGGATGCCCGACCGACCGGTTTGCGTGGATCAAAGACCGCCTCAGCGCCGCCGACCCTGGATGAAATCGAAGCGATCCAGCGCGAGGCCCATGAAGAGGGATTTTCGGGTGGTTATCAGGAAGGCCGTCGCGAGGGCCGCGAACAGGGCTACAAGAAAGGCCAGCAGGAAGGCCATGCCGAAGGCTACCAGCGGGGCTACGCCGAAGGCCTGGTCGCGGGCCGTGATGAAGTGACACTGCGGGTCCAGCGTCTCGACCAGATTCTGGGGTTCATGAGCCAGCCGCTGGCGACCTTGGATACCGCAGTCGAAGAAGAACTGACCTGGCTGGCCACTGAAATCGCCCGGCACCTCGTGCGACGCGAATTGCACACCGCACCCGGCGAGATCGTGGCCGTGGTGCGCGAAGCCGTCAGTTTACTGCCGGTGGCCAGCGCCGGCGTTCAGGTGCGCGTCCACCCGGAGGATGCCCGGTTAATCCGGGAGGTGCTGGCGCTGGGCCGCGAGGATGAGCCGATCTGGCGGATCGTTGAGGATCAAACCTTAAGCCGGGGCGGCTGCCTGATCAGCAGCGAACTGTCGCGCATCGATGCGACCCTGGAAAAACGACTGGGCATGGTGATCAACGCCGTGCTGGGAGACGAACGTGACCATTCTGTCAGCCGTTCCTGAGCGGAACCGCGCCGAACGCTGGCGGGCGCACCTGGCGCAACGCCGGCTACGAGTGGCCGAAACGCCCGGACTGGTGGTGGAAGGGCAACTGACCCGGATCGTGGGCTTGACCCTGGAAGCGGTCGGTTGCGTCGCGCCGGTCGGCGCCCGTTGTCTGGTGGTCAGTCCCGACGGCAGCCAGGTAGAAGCCGAAGTGGTCGGGTTTGCCAGTGGCAAGCTGTTCCTGATGCCCAGTGGCGATATTCACGGCCTCACCCCTAATTCCCGGGTCATTCCCACCGGCGGCGTCAGTCAGGCCCCGGTCGGTGTTGAACTGCTGGGCCGGGTGCTGGATGGTTCTGGCCGGTTTCTGGACGGCCTGCCCGCGCCGCGCACCGAATGGGCATCGTTGACCGGTAAGACCATCAATCCATTGTTGCGCAAGCCAATTCGTGAACCGCTGGATGTCGGGGTGCGCGCTATCAACGCCCTGCTGTCAGTAGGACGGGGCCAGCGAATGGGCCTGTTTGCCGGTTCAGGAGTGGGCAAGAGTGTGTTGCTGGGGATGATGACCCGCTTCACCAACGCTGACGTGGTGGTGGTGGGACTGATCGGCGAGCGTGGGCGTGAGGTGCAGGAATTTATTCAGGAAATTCTCGGCCCGGAAGGGATGGCCCGGGCGGTGGTGGTGGCGGCGCCCGCCGATGATCCACCGCTCAAGCGGCTGTATGGCGCGGCACTGGCAACCCGCATCGCCGAATATTTCCGCGACCAGGGCCGGCAAGTCCTGCTGCTGATGGATTCGCTGACCCGCTATGCCCAGGCGCAACGCGAGATCGCGCTGGCGATTGGTGAGCCGCCAGCGACCAAGGGCTATCCGCCGTCGGTGTTCGCCAAAATGCCGCAACTGGTGGAGCGGGCCGGCAACGACACCGTGGGTGGCTCCATTACCGCCTTTTACACGGTGCTGGCCGAGGGCGATGATCAGCAAGACCCGATTGCCGACGCCGCCCGCGCCATTCTCGACGGCCATGTAGTGCTGTCCCGGCGGCTGGCCGAAGCCGGCCATTATCCGGCGATTGACATTGAAGCCTCGATCAGTCGGGTGATGCCACAGATCAGTGGTCCTCGCCACCAGCAGTTGGCGCGGCGCTTCAAACACGTCTACTCGACCTACGAGCAGCACCGCGATCTGATCAATGTCGGCGCGTATGTCGCGGGCAGTGACCCGGCAGTGGATGAAGCCCGCGACTACTATCCCCGGCTCAAGCAGTTTCTCATGCAAGGGATCGACGAACAGGTGACGCTCGCCGACAGTCTGAAGGCGCTTGATCTGGTGTTGCAGCCCAGGGCTAAGGGGAGTAGAGCCTGATGGCGAAAGCGCATTCATTACAGGCGGCGGCCGACGTCGCACAATCCCGCGAAGATACTGCAGTCAAGGCGCTGGCGGATTCCCAGCAGCGCCTGGTCGAGCAACAAAACCGCGTACAAATGCTGATCATGTTCCGGGGCGAATACGCGGTCCAGTTTCAACAGGAAAGCGGAGGCGGCATTTCGGCGCGCCAGTTTCAGAATTATGCAGCGTTTCTGAACAGTCTGGATCACGGGATCGCGCAATCGCAGCAGCAACTGGAGGGCTTGGAACGGGAACTCCAGCGCAAGCAACAAGCCTGGGTGCAGACCCATGCCAAGACCAAAGGACTTGAAGAGGTCATTGACCGTGACCGGAAAACGCAGTTGCGGCGGGAAGACCAGCGCGAACAACGGGATAATGACGAGCGCAATCTCCGCAATCCGGGTAGCCGGCAACGGCCAACCGGTGGAGATGGCGGCTGACCGTCTATCTGAAATTGAACTATCTGGAATTGCGGCATTGCTGAAGATCTGAAGAGATAATAGAGGGTCACGTCATGGCTAACCTTGAATTCGCCAACCTGTTTTTACCCGCCAATAGCGCACCTGGCGCTGCTATTGCGGCAGGAGCTGCGGTTGCCACAGATGATCCGGCTATGGCGCAGACGCCTTCTTTCAGCCAGTTATTGCAAGCTGGCGTTACGCGAGAACCGGCTACTGGCGCAGTCATTGCCGGACTGGCGGGAATGTCGGCGCTCCTTAATGGCGTGGGGCTGCCGGCTGCCAACCAGCCGCGAGCGTTGCGCCCCGATCTGACAGCGGTCGCTCCGGCTGATCTTGGCGCACTCAGCCTGAACCTGCCGACAGCCGCCGCGCTATTAGCCGAAGCCCTGATGCCAGGGGCAGAAACGGGTGAGACCGGCGATTCGAAAGACTCCAGCGTCAGCACCGATACCGATTCTGCCGATCCTGCGAACGCGAATGCGCCGACGGTTGTCCAGTGGTCCGGTTTGTCCTTGTTCATCGAGGCGCGGGCGGCGCTGCGGAATGACAGCCCGGCTGGTAATCAACCGGAGCCGGCGGCCAGCGTTGCCGGGATAGAATCAGCGCGTTGGTCTTTCATGTTGCGGTCAGCGGGACCGGGTCAACTCGCCGGTGGCGACCGTGCGCCAGCGTCATTAGCGCCGGCTACTCCGGAGATCTTCGCCACTGACACGGCAGAGTTGGCGGCGGCTATCACCGAAATTGAACTACCACCCACCCAGATTAAAGCTGAATCGCCGAAACCGGCTCCTTTCAATGCGCCGTCTCCGACAAACCCGGTCGCGCCATTGATCACCGGTCGCACTGAACAAACCGCACCCATCGCACCCACTCCGCCGCCTGAACCCACGACTCCGGCTGCGCTCAATCTCCGCAACCCGGTCGCGCCATTGATCACCGGTCGCACTGAGCAAATCGCACCCATCGCACCCACTCCGCCGCCTGAACCCACGACTCCGGCTGCGCTCAACC